>JAOAIJ010000043.1 GCA_026414765.1 Clostridia bacterium
TTGCCATAATTATTCAGAAACATGCATATCCAAATTATTGTGGCAAATAATAGTATTATTAAATTCTTCAGGTATAAAGGTTATGGTAACCAGCTATAGCTATTTATCAAAATAAATTTACACGAAATTTCTTATAGACCCACTAAATAAGGTAATCTATTGATATTCAAAAATCCTCAGGAGAAAACTCAAAACAGTAAAATGTATTATTTAGTATATCGATATTGTTTCCAAATTGAACCGATAGGCTTATATGCATATCTTGTACCTACAAATTCGGATGTATAAGGTATTCTGCTAATACACTGTTTCCATTCCTCATATTTTGTTTCTTTATTATTAGAGAATACTTTAACATTAACTTTTTCGGTAGAACTAGCTGTAATGCTATAAGTAACTGTACGATTATAGTTTATACCAACTTCAAAACCTACAGCTGCTTCAATATCTGATACAGTTAACCCCACAGTTGCTGTATATTTTGCTAAAAACCCTCTTTGCTCTGATATACTAATGCTTGCAGGGCCGTCGTACCAGTCGCTATAGTCTGGGTTGTTTGGAAAATAACATTCTACAGGGTTTTCAACTGCATTTTTTGCATAATATGAATATATGGGTGGCAAAATAACTGCTTGAGTAATAGCTTGTGGATTGTCTGTAGAAGATGGCGGATCTTGTTTAGATGTTAAGTCTTCATCTTCTGAATTCATGACTCCAATTTTTACCTCTACAAGCTTATAGCCTTCCGGTATTTCCGCGCCAGCCATAACATCAGGGTTTTTAAGCTCATCTTTATCAGTTATAGTTGTAATTGTATAGCCATCCTTTTTTTCTACTTTAGCCTTCTTTAGCTTTAACTCTGTGCTAATGAATTTTTTTGTTAGAGTAATATCATCTTTAAGTTCTGCTGATTCAGCAGCATTTACATTCAAAGCCATTAACATACTAAAGATTGTAGTAAAACATATTATTTTTCTAAAGTGTTTCACAATAAAGATACCTCCATATAATAATATTCTTTACCGTTATTTAATGTCACCCAGGAACAATATGTAACATATGTATATAAATGGATATAATTATTATACTAAGCATATTGACATTTGTCAAAATTTATAATTATAATAATTTACAAATATAGTAAATGGAGATATGTAATATTGTTTATGAATATAAAGAGGTATTTTATGTTTAGACTTGGTTTAGTATCATTATTTTTAACACTTACAAAACTTATGGCTATTATAATAATATACGATTTCTATAGTGTTTATAAGTTTAAAGCAGTATCATCTGGTCCCATATCCAACGGAATGAAACTCATACCCTCATTTTTATGGTATGTAATAATCACCGAAATCATAATTTCTGGTATTATTATAGTATTTGGCTTTAAGAACTTTTATTTTGCAAATAATAAGAAAAACCAATGATCATATTATGAGTAAAGAAAAAAGATAAAAATAGAAATAAAAAGCCTGGTATATATCAGGTTTTTTGTTAACAAAATTCTGTATAGAGTACATCCTACTAATATAGAATCTTATTCATAGATATATAAATACTTATTTTGTTAGCTTTGGGTGTTGTAACAATCCGACTTAGCTTAATTTTCTCAACCCATAGTATTTATTTTATATATGGGTAATTTTTTGCATTAGGTACTAACAGTTATTAGAGCTCAATGGTAAGAAATAATAAATTGACAAATTTAAACATTGATGTAAAATATTATTATACTCGAATTTTTTCAATACATAAGGAGAAAATAATATGGATAAAAAATACTTAAGTAAAGTAATTTTTACATTCATTGTAGGTGTCACCTTAGGAATAGGTACATTTACTGCATTTGCCGGTGTCGCAGAAGGGTCTTGGAAATATTATGGCCCAACAAATGGATACAGCTATAAGAACATAGCACGTGTTTATGTAAGCGATAATCCATCTAATGGCTATATGTATGCACAAACATATGCTGGAAAAGATGGGACAGGAACTGTACCAACAGGCTATATAGGTGCCCAAGCAAGACTATATAGATATGATGCATTGGTGACATCTACAAATACAGTTTATAATTCATCAGCTGCTGAATATTTATCTGTTTGCACCAGCACATCATATAATGGAGGAACAGGATCATATTATAGTAAAGGTACTTCGTATGCATATAACGGAAATGGATACACTTCTTATTCTACATACCAGAGTCCAAGTCAAACTTATTAGTTAAGGAGGCAAATAAAATGAACGTGAAAGTCATTTATAAGAAATCGGTATTTTTATTAATTCTGTTAGTTGGTATACTAGCAGGCTCTGCTGTTTACGCATCAATTAATATGATTAAGCAAAAAGATTATCCTAAAAATGAATCAGGTGAGACATATGGTTCTGCACTGTATGCTGAAAACCAAGAAGATGAGCCAGACTTAATTAAAGCAATCGGTGTAGATGGAACAGTCGGATATGTAAAGTCATCTGACCTTACAGGGGATAAACCAAAGTCTCCAAAGGAAGCCTTAGAGAAGCAAAATAAAATGCCATCAAAAAAAGAAATCAATCTATATGAAAGTGATGGGAGAACAATCATAGGTAAATTTAAAATTGAGACTGGAGAAGCCGAAATCAAGGATAAAGATGGAAAAGTCGTTAAGACCACTAAATAATCTAAGAGAAAGAGGTAATTCATAAAATCTTTTGTAATTATATAGACTAATTAGTCTGTTTGAAGGTTTTAGTGCAATACAACTTATGTTATTTGAGTTACCAAAGGTTTATCGTGTTGACAATTACTAATTAACTTGGCTCTCTAAACTCATAGTATTCTATGAGTTATTTTTTATGTGTTTTAAGATCAATGCCTATCTTGGTTCGAGAGAACTTATAATAATGGAAATAGTATTGTGGATACTATCGTAATCGGGGTCCCACAGCCAAAAACCTCGTATTTCAAAATACGAGGTTTTTTATTTACCTGATGATTTACATTTTAAGTATACTAATCTTTATAGTTAAAACCAAAATTGCATTTTAAACACATGAGACTTCTGGTTTTGTTATGCAAGTAAACTATATACATCGGTGCATGACAAATAGGGCATATATTAGCAGTTTTCTTATGATAAGCGTGAACTACTGTACTCAATTCCAATACCTCCAATCATTGATTTAGTAGCATGATTACGGTGAAACTGATTAATAATACTATTTTATGCAGATTCATAACTAAAAAACTGGTAAAGAATAACTTCAGTATTATTTTAGTTTATTTTCAATTAGTGGAAATATTGAAATGAGTTTGAGTGAAGTATATAATTCATGTATCGGATAAAATTGTTAATTTGGAGGTATCTTAATGATAAGAAAAGCTGATGAGATGGTTAAAGAAATTAAAGAGCAAATGAGGGGTGGAAAAGGATCTGTTGAAATAACTCATATCTTCAAGCAGGATGAACTCACTGGAAAAGCAAGATTATGTGCAAAAATCACTATAAATCCAGGATGTTCTATAGGATTGCATGAGCATGTGAATGAGGAAGAAATATTCTATGTTATAAAAGGTAAAGGCATAATCGATGACAATGGCATCCAAAAAGAGGTATTTGAGGGTGATTCCATCCTAACCGGAGGTGGTGCGGCCCATTCGGTTGAGAATAATGGTACAGAGCCTTTAGAGATGCTTGCCGTTATTCTGCTTTTTTAAGAATCCAAAAATAGAGGGATATATTCATATAAGTCAGGATACTACTGTCAGAAAACCTGGGGTGTATCCCTTTACTCTATTTAAGCAGCTGTTTTTTTAGCTAACTCCTCAATAAGGTAGTCAAGATTGTGGATATCCAGTTCCATATTTTGCTTATCAAGAACAGTAGGCAATAAATATCCAAGTTCCGTAACAAGTTCATCCTTTTTTCTCAGTAGCTGAATATAATGCTTGTGCTCTTCCTCTTCATTGATTAATTGTACCGCTTTTGATTCCAGGCCATGCTCCCAATTTGTCAGGCGCTCGCGTATGAACCTGTTTTCGATCGCCAATTCGGATACTTCCAAATTTATATGTTTAATGAATATCTTGAGCTTTCGCTTTTCAATAAAGAATTTTAGAGGGTATGATATTTGTTTAAGGTAAACGGGGTTTTTTGAAAAATTATACCACTCATTTATTCTGGTTGTTATTTCGTGATTTAAGGAAGTTATCTTTTTTACATTGGTTTTGTATTTTTCAATTTCTTGCTGTACTTCACACCTGCTTTTATTCAAAAGGTTTGAGTAAAAGTCTCCAGAGTGTTTACCTATAGTACTATTAAGCTGTTCAAAGGAAGACACAGTACTTTTTAGCTCGTAAAGCAGTCTTATAACAAATTCAATTCTGTCTTTCATTGCTCTATCGCACATAGCCTTACCTCCCGGCTTCTCTAAGCCATTTTGAATTAACCCAGCCTGAATACCCATCATGGGTGCTTACTAAATACCAAAGCCTTCCAGAAGTATCCTTTTGTGTTTGTCCGTGAAAACTTACTTTTGTGTTATGCTTTAAAGCGTGTTTTATTACTTTGGCAGAAGTGCCGTCAGGCTGCATTCTAAGGTTTAGGCCTTCCTTAGCTGTGACTGTATATAGTTTGCCTGTTTCAGATAATGGAGAGATTTCAGCTTCAGTAGTTTCAACAGTGTCAGTTTCTTCTATACCGATTATTGTCTTTGCTTCATTCCAGGCGAAAGAGAGAAAATCCTTTGCTGAATAATATGCGCTGCTTTGTATTTCTGACAGATCCGTTCCAGTGTATTTATATGTAAGTATTTTTCCCGGCACTGTCAGTGCTAATAAGCAGTAACAAGCTAAAATTGCACTCAAAAATAGCATTTTGTGTCTGATAACCATTCTTAAAGGAGTAAAGACTACATATAGAAGGCCTGCAACAATTTTCTTTAGGGAAGGATATTGCCGGGTATTATGTACATATAAACTTCTGGTTTTTGCTTTGGATTTTTTCTTATATGACAGCTTATGCTTTAGTTCACGGCTAAAAGTGCTGAAATTATGCTTAATAAAGTGAAATATCCGGATGAGGATTTTTTTTGTGCATACGGTATAGAAGTTTTTGAGCGCTCTTGCAGTAATAAGAGGGAGATTTGCCAATAGTTTTTTATTAGTTGCGGATAAGTGAGAAAAGTAAGATTTAGTCCACTCTATAATCGAAAAGGGCATTTCAAAACTGATTTCATCATATTGCTTTATGCTGCTGTTGTCAAACTGTAGCTCCCTGAAGATAATGTCAGAAGTGAATTCGTATTTTATGGAAGTAGAATAGTCTTTTACTGTCAGCCTGAATATGTCATCAAGCTTTTCAGTACCGGAAAACTTGCTCAAAAGCTTGTGGCTTATAAATAAATCAATATTCCACTTATGACTTATTGTTTTTATTGTCCAGGCAGCCAACTCTTTGTTAGGTTGACTTTCATAAGGTTCATCCATAATATCCTTTAAGATTTCAATGGAGTCTTTCAGCTTTAATTCATTTATTCTAAGAATAGCAAGACGTCTGATAAATTCATCAGGGCTTTTTAGGTAAAAACTCAGGTCTTTTACACTATTTAGCTTACCTATTGTATTTTTAGTTTGTTTTTCAAGCTTATACCAGTCAGGACACATATCCTGTATACACAATAAGTTTATGTGCATAAATACTCACCCTTTTTTAGTGCATTAATATACACTTTCCTAACAATATATTAACATTATAAATCAGAACAGTATCTAGTCTTTTTTGTCTAATATGCCTAGTATATCTGTATCATCATATATGGGTAAAGGGGTTAAGAATACGGATGGTATATAGTACTAAAAGTCATATAAATAAGCATTTGCAATAAAAATCAACTAGCACTAGCGGCTGATTTAGATAATATTCATGTAGAATTACCACTTAAATAGTGCTATATTATAACTTATATAATTCGCAAAAACAGGGGGAAAAGAATGGTCAAGACATTGATAAGAAAGACAAAAAGCATGGAAAGAGACTTTCTCTTATTTCTTTTGGTTGGTGTTTTTCTAGGAATAGGTCAAAGTGTAGATAATTCTACATTAACAAATTTTTTAAAAGACAAGTTTCAGATTGATGTTATTCAGAGGACAGCCCTAGAAATTCCAAGGGAGCTTCCGGGGTTTTTAGTTTATTTAATAATTGGTTTTTTATATGCCTTTGGAGATATCAGAATAGCGGCCTTTGCAAATATTTGTGCTGCTGCAGGGATGTTACTGCTGGGGATTATCCCTTCCGAGTATTCACTGGTGCTAATATGTATTTTTGTTTACAGCACCGGACAGCATGTATATATGCCACTCTCAAACAGTATAGGTATGAATTTTGCCAAGGAAGGAAACCTGGGGAGAAAGCTGGGGCAGTTGAGTTCTTTTAATACAGCTTCCCTTGTAATAAGCAGCGCTGCTTTATGGCTTTTGATAAAAATATTTGATATAGGATATACAGTATCATTTTCTATAGGGGCATTATCATTTACTGCTGCTGCTTTTCTTTTGCTGCTGATGAAAAAGGAGCAAAAGGAGAAATCTAAAACAAGGTTTGTTTTCCGAAAAGAGTATAAACTCTTTTATTGGCTGTGTATATTGTTTGGAGCCAGGAAACAGATATTTCTTACTTTCGGAACATGGGTTCTGGTTGATGTTTTTGAGCAGCAGCGGGCTACTATGACAATCCTGTTTTTCATTATAGCTTCTCTTGGGATATTTATTAAGCCGTTGATAGGACACATGGTAGATAAGATAGGTGAGAGGATAGTGTTGGCAGGGGAGTCTGCGATATTATTCTTTGTATGCCTTGGTTATGCATTTTCAAACGATTTATTGAAAGGCAGTGCAGCTATATTTCTTGTCAGTGCATGTTATGTCCTGGATCAGTGTTCGAGTTCGGTCAGCATGGCAAGATCAACATATCTAAAGAAGATTGCAGTTTCACCCGAGGATGTATCCCCTACGCTTTCATTGGGAATCAGTATTGATCATATTGTATCAATGTTTTTACCGGTTTTGGGAGGAGTTGTCTGGCAAAGTGGGGGAGCAGACGGCTATAAATATGTTTTTATCGGAGGTGCTGTAATAGCTTTGATAAACTTTTTCTCAGCGAGAAGGATAAAGATATAAACTAGTCCCCAAAAAAAATTGATGTAGGGTTCCTTCCGGAACCCTACCAAATTGGTTAAGAACAACAATTCAATTATATTTATCCGGGTAATTAAAGAGAGTCGTATCAATACGACAAGTGTTTTTATTATACTAATGTTGGTGGTTAATGTCAATATGATTTTAGACCTATTTATTTCATACTATTGTTTCTTTGTTAAATGTACGAAATATTTTATAGGAGGTATCATATAATTTCTATTATTCACATTTTGGTTGTCTGTTGACTAATCTGTATTATAGTAAAATAAACTACAGACGGGAGAGATCTCTATTGAAGAAGACCTTTGTTCTTGATACCAACGTTCTGTTGCAAACGCCTTTTGCATTATACTCATTTGAAGATAATATCATTATTTTACCAGAAGTAGTCTTGGAAGAGCTTGATAGGTTTAAAAGGGATAATACTGAACTTGGAGCCAATGCAAGGCATGTAGCAAGAATTATTGATGCACTTAGGGTAAAAGGAAATTTAAATGAAGGTGTAGAATTGGAAAACGGTAGTATTCTCCGTATTGAAATGAATTATAACCATGTGGAATTACCCAGTAGTTGGTCTGAAAGTAATAATGACAACAGGATTTTACAGGTATGTAAGGGACTGATGGAAAAAGGCGAAAAGGTATATCTTGTTACGAAGGATATTTTTGAGAGAATAAAAGCTGACATAATAGGTGTTATTGCTCAGGATTTTTTTGCAGAGCAGGTTCCCACTTTTGACGAACAGTATAAAGGGCGTGTGGATGTTTATACATCGGAAGAGAAGCTAAATGAGTTTTATAGTAAAGGCAAAATAAAACCTGAAGACATATACAGTTTTTCATCGGATTCAGGAGAAAAGATAGACATAAAGCTTGTTACAAATCAGTTTCTTATTGTTCATTCGTGCAGTAATGATAAGCATACAGCTTTAGGGAGGTTTGACGGGAAAAGTATTGTAGTGCTGAAGTTTTTACAGGAAAGGCCATTTGGCGTAAATCCGAGGAATGCCGGCCAAAAATTCATGCAGGAAGCACTGATGCTGGATGCAGATAAAGCGCCTCTGGTGATTATAAAAGGGCCAGCAGGTACAGCAAAAACATTCTATTCACTTGCAGTAGGTCTCCATAAAATAATGACAGAGCAGAGCAGGCTTTACAGAAAAATTCTGGTATGCCGTCCAAACGTAAAGCTTGATGAGGATATAGGATTTCTGCCCGGTACTGAACAGGAGAAGATAGCTCCATTTCTACGGCCTGTTGTAGACAATCTGGAGGTTCTTATTGATAACGATGAGAATGAACGCTATAGAAGTGAGAAGGAATTGAAAGATAAGGTAGATGAGTTGTTTGACAGAAAGATTATTAATACGGAGGCTATTGCTTTTATAAGAGGACGTTCTATCGTAAAACAATGGGTTATTATTGATGAAGCTCAGAATCTGACACCAAAGCAGGTAAAGGGAATTATAACCCGTGCTGGTATGGGTACTAAAATAATATTGCTGGGTGATCCCGAACAGATCGATCATCCTTTTCTTGATATAAGAACCAATGGTCTGTGTTACGCGTCTGAAAAGATGAAAGGCAGCTCACTATGCTACCAGGTAACATTGACCGATGAAGAATGTGAGCGTTCAGAACTGGCTTATGAAAGTGCTAAAAGAATGTAAATTCAAGCTCACCTCGGGCTACTTCTTTAGAATGGAGAGTAAAACCAAACCCCTTCTCAAAAAAAGCGAAGGGGTTTGGGGTGGTTTTATCTATAAATACTGTAATCCAGTTCAGGAAAAATATTATCCTTACTTTGGATATCACGAAGCCATTCCTCATCTATGCTGTTTTCCTTGATATCGTGATATAGTTTGGTAAAACGGCTTACATGGTCCTTTGTCCGTTTTATTGCATAGGGTACAACAGTACCTGCTTTCATTATAAAAGCCCAATCGCTGCTTTGAGCGAGCAGCAGTTCTCTGGCGGCCTGGTTTAAAGCATCTTTTTTTAGACCTTCTGCATATAGGTTCGAATTTGCCAGCTCAACCATCCTGTCAGCTGATTTGTGTAAATGACGATAAATCCAGTCATTTGAAGTATTCAGCCATACTTCGTTATAGCCTTTATGCCCCCATGTAGACGGGCAAGGCGAGGATACCTGCATTACAGGATTTTCTGCCATGTATTCGCTTAAGGTTATAAGTTTAAATGTGTTCTGGTCATAATATGTTTTTTTAAAAAGTGAATATAGCCAATAAGGGCCTTCATACCACCAGTGGCCGAACAATTCTGCATCATACGGACAAACTACAATTGGAGGTCTATCCATTTTATCGCTTAGGAATTCAATCTGCTTTTGTCGGTTAAACATAAAATTGCTGGCATGGATATCTACCTTGTTATGTGCCCAGATTGGGTTATATGGCTGTTTTTGTCCGGTTTTGTCGGTTATCCTGAAGTATTTGATGCCTGTTTGAATTCTTTGACCGTCAGGAGAAATATAATCTTTAATATAGTCATAATCAAGCTCGTATCCTATATCCTTGTAGAACTCCCTATAATCAAAATCACCCGGATAACCTTCTGTCGCACTCCATACTTGCCTGGAAGATTCGATATCTCTTCCGAAAGCCACGATACCTGCAGGTGTGACTATAGGGGAATAAGTACCAAACACGGGTTTCGGATCTGCAAACAAAATTCCATGGGATTCAGTAATAAAGTATTCAATGGCGTTTTCCTTCAGTATGTTTTCTACCATTGGAGTATAACCGCATTCAGGGAGCCATATCCCTTTGGGTTTACATCCGAAGTATTTCTCATATACTTTTACACCTGTACTTACCTGAGCTCTAATTGCATTTGAATTTTCCATAAGAGGAAGGAATCCATGAGTAGCAGCTGATGCAATAAGTTCCAATTTCCCGGAATCCTGAAAACTTTTGAATACAGAAATCAAGTCGCGATTATATTTAGTAGTGAAAATGTATAAGTCATTTCTGTATTTATCATTATACATTTTTGCTAGCAAATTGAATTCCTGCTGTTCTTTAGTTCTTTCAATCTCTTTGTCTGTCAACGATATCAATTTTTCAAGATATCTTATGTACCTTTCCTGTAGGAGACTGTCAGAAAGCATAGATAGTAAAGGTGGGGTAATAGACATGGTCACTTTGTAATCTACGCCTTCGTTTGAGAGAGATTCAAAGGTATTAAGTAAAGGGATATATGTTTCAGAGATAGCTTCAAAAAGCCATCTTTCCTCTAAAAAATTATCATGTTCTGGGTGGCGTACATAAGGAAGATGGGCATGCAATACTAGTGCTACATATCCTTTGGCCATTTACAATCATCCTTTCCGGTGTTAACTCTATGTGTTCTGTTTTCATTTCAAAAAGGCCTCAGAGCTGATTCCAAAATGCTCTGAAATATTAATTCCGAATAACTCTGCAGAACTAATTCCAAAAGAAGCCTCTTCAAGGCCTATTCCCATCAATTCCGGTGAACTTATGCCAACCATGAATTTTGAATGTGATTTAAAGTTGTAGGATTCATAGATGGTTTTCGTTTCCATATCAAGCTTGCCGTTTTTCAGGCTGTTATAGTTGATAAAATATGTTGCTGTATTTGTGCTTACACTATTTGACGGCGTTGAGACATAATTTGAACTGGCGAGGTTGATAAAAAACCTGTCAGCTACTTTTCTTCCCATTTCAACTACATATAGCATATTGGCATCCGGTACATTTATATACCAGTTGTTGGAGAAATCATTTATTCGGATAAAAAAACTTGTGTTTTTTGACACGTTTATTACCTTAAGTACAGGTACAGATTTTTCCCAAAGTTCATATCCGAACTCTCTTATGAATTCATCCTTTTTGGAGCCTGATATTTCCCAGTAAGCATATAGCCAATTCGGATCCCTGGCTAACAAAGTTATTTTGCTTTCATCGTATCTTAAAGGCAAAAAATAATCACCTTGTATGTTTGCCCCAACCATAAATAGTCCTCCTTGATAATATTGATTAACAAAAATTGGTTTAAAAACAGTTTCAGTGGTATATAGTTGATTAAATCAGTTTATAGTTTACTTTTCCATTACAGAACTTAATCGGTAGTATTAGTAATAAATACCTGCTACTGCATATCCAAGTGTAAGCTAAAGCTGCCAATGTACTAAAAGGGTATGTGCAAAATTATTATTTATTTACATTATAAATAATTTTATGTATAAATAAATAGTAATATGAAGGATTTTTCCAGTATATGACGAAATATGGTATATTACTGTTTCATATTTGTAATTTCACCATAATATTTTTTCATAAACCGGATTATATTATTCAGGCGTAATCAATTAGAAAAATAGGTCAAAATTATATAAATAGAAAAGTAATTTGAATGAAATAATTGTTTAGCGTATAAGATTTAAGCAGATAAATAATCTTTGAATATTGTTGCACAATATTGATATAGGCAAATAATATTATTATTAATCGGAAACAATAATGCGGGATTAACTGGTATGATACAGATGGTATATGAACCATTTTAAGCGTCTTACTATTAAAATGCTTGAGAGGAGAATTCTATGCGTATACTTATGCTATCCTGGGAATACCCTCCTAGAATAGTCGGTGGAATTTCCAGGGTTGTGCATGATTTAGCACAAAAGCTTGGGGAAAATGATAATGAAGTTCATGTTGTTACCTGTTGGGAGCCAGGCTCTAAAGAAGTTGAAATGGATAAAAAAGTTATGGTTCACAGGGTGCATACATATGATATTAATGCAGGTAATTTTATTAACTGGGTACTGCAGCTAAATTTTGCTTTAGTAGAATATTCCGTTAAGCTTATTAACGAATTTGGAAAGTTCGACATAATTCATGC
Source organism: Clostridia bacterium (assembly GCA_026414765.1). Lineage (NCBI taxonomy): Bacteria > Bacillati > Bacillota > Clostridia > Clostridia bacterium. The sequence continues at coordinate 12,070 of JAOAIJ010000043.1, forward strand.
TCATGACTGGATTGTTGCATTTGCTGCCAGAGCTATAAAACAATCTTATTCAATACCCCTTGTATCAACTATTCACGCAACTGAATACGGGAGGAATTGGGGTATACATAATGATATACAAAGCTATATCAGCAGTGTAGAATGGTGGCTTACCTATGAATCATGGAAAGTTATTGTAAATAGTGAGTATATGCGAAATGAAGTGAGAAATATCTTTCAGCTGCCCGAAGATAAGATACACACAATACATAATGGTGTAGATTCTGACAAGTTTAAGGGTTATGAAAGAGATATTGGTTTCAGAAGAAACTTTGCAGCAGATAATGAAAAGATTGTATTTTTTATTGGAAGGCTTGTTAATGAAAAGGGTGCTCATGTACTGATTGATTCAATACCCAAAATTGTTCAGTACTATAACGATGTTAAGTTTGTTATAGCAGGCAAAGGTCCTCAGTTTGAGTATTTAAAAGGGAAATCCTTGGCAATGGGTATTGCGCATAAAGTATATTTTACAGGATATATAAGCGATGATGACTTGTGTAAATTATACAAATGTGCGGATGTTGCTGTGTTTCCAAGTTTATATGAGCCTTTTGGTATAGTAGCTCTTGAAGGAATGGTAGCGAATGTACCGGTTGTAGTATCTGATACAGGTGGTTTGGGGGAAATTGTTAATCACGGTATTGACGGGATGAAATCATATTCGGGTAATGCAAATTCTCTAGCTGACAGTATTATGGAGATATTGTTCAATCCGGACAAGGCGGAAGAAATGAAAGAAAAGGCTTTGGAAAAGGTAAACAGGATATATAATTGGGACGTGATATCAAAACAGACAATGGATGTATATAGCGAAGTACTGAAAGAAAGTAAGGGTGCTAACTGGAAGACTCCTGAAATCAAAGGCTAACTGAAGCGGGACTGAATGTTTTCAGAAGGGAGGCTGGGAAGATATTGAATAAGGCTATGTACTATTGTTTGACATTTATAGCCGTGTATCGATATGTTTGTAGGCCTCTTATTCCGAATAACCCAATAAAAACCTATATTTAAAAAAAGATATTTGTTTTTATTGGAAATATGCTATAATAATAAAGTTGCATATAAACAGGGAATAGATGGATAATCGTCAGGCTGTTTTTCAGCTGATATATTGATATCAATATCTTTTATAATTTTGTACATATTTTATATGGTATTCTATAGTAACATTTCAGAAATATTGAATCAGATATTTTACTCAACAGTAAACTAGGTGTAAAGTATAAGATTTAATTAGAATATTATTTATAGATATCAGAATTTATTTTACAAAAACGTACGGATAATCAGTTTTTTGTAAATGCATACATAAGAAAAAAATTGGAGGTTAAGAAGTGGCAAAGAACAAGAAAAAACTTAAAGTCATACCATTGGGCGGATTACAGGAAATTGGTAAAAACATTACGGTTTTTGAGTATGGAGAGGATATAATTGTCATTGATTGCGGATTGGCATTTCCGGAAGATGAAATGCTTGGTATTGATTTAGTAATACCTGACACAACATATCTGAGTAAAAACAAGGAAAAGATCAAAGGCATTATACTTACACACGGACATGAGGATCACATAGGCGCATTACCGTATGTACTAAAGGAAATAAACGTACCTGTCTACGGTACTAAACTTACACTGGGATTACTACAGTACAAACTTGAAGAACATGGAATGCTTTCTACTGTAACTTTGAGAAGAGTAGAACAGGGGCAGATAGTTGATTTCGGGGCTTTCAAAATTGAATTCATACGCTCTACACACAGTATTGCAGATGCTGTTGCATTAGCGATACACACTCCTGTAGGAGTTGTAGTACACACATCCGACTTCAAGATAGACTATACACCTATAGAGGGACAGCCTATGGATTTGGCCCGTCTTGCCGAGTTGGGCAGAAAAGGCGTTTTGTTATTGATGTCTGACAGCACCAATGTAGAGCGTGAAGGGTATACTATGTCCGAAAGAACAGTAGGAGATACATTTGAAGAGATATTTATGAATGCCAGAAACCGGATACTTGTTGCAACATTTGCTTCAAATGTACACAGGGTACAGCAAATCGTAAATGCAGCAGTTAAGTTTAACAGAAAAGTCTCAATTTGCGGCAGGAGTATGGTTAATGTTGTAAATGCTGCAATGGAACTTGGATACTTGCATGTACCTGAAGGCATAATGATTGATATAGACCATATGGACAGGTATAATCCTGAAAATGTAGTAATTATAACTACGGGAAGTCAGGGTGAACCAATGTCTGCCTTATCAAGAATGGCAGCATCAGAACACAAAAAAGTTGAAATTGTACCTGGAGACCTTGTCATAATATCAGCGACACCAATACCGGGCAATGAAAAGCTGGTATCAAGAGTAATAAATGAGTTGTTTAAAAAGGGTGCTGAAGTTATTTATGAAGCATTAGCGGATATCCATGTATCAGGACATGCGTGCCAGGAGGAACTAAAGCTGATTCAAAACCTTGTGAAGCCAAAATTCTTTATGCCTGTACACGGTGAATACAGACATCTCAAACAGCATGCCAACCTTGCTCATAAACTTGGAATGGCAAATGAAAACATATTCGTTATGGACATAGGCAAGGTTCTCGAGCTGACATCCGACAGCGCAAAAATCAATGGCAGCGTAACCTCCGGGAAAGTGCTGGTAGACGGTCTTGGGGTGGGCGATGTAGGCAATATAGTTTTAAGGGATAGAAAACACTTGTCACAGGATGGTCTGATAGTTGTTGTAGTTACTATAGAAGGCGATTCGGGATGTGTCATTGCCGGGCCGGATATCATATCAAGAGGTTTTGTATATGTTCGAGAGTCTGAAGACTTGATGGACAATATGAGGGAAGTAGTAAAGAAAGCTCTGGAAAAATGTGAAGACAAGAAAAAGAGCGATTGGGCTGCAAAGAAAAATATTATAAAAGACTCCCTCAGGGACTATATATATGAAAAAACAAAACGGAAACCAATGATACTTCCGATTATTATGGAGATATAAAAGAGGTTCCTTGAAAGCAGATTTTTCAAATTTGTTTTCAAGGAATTATTATATTATTACGATATTTTGTGTAAATTCCTGTCCTGCTTTTCTATATACGGGATTAGAGTATCCCATAACATACATATCAGTCGCTTGAGCTTCAATCTCAAGCATTCTTTTTAAAAGGGGGTTACAGGACCTTTTATAATCTGCTGTTTTTATAATTGTGGGGAGAACAGCCTTGACTTTTATTTCAGACAATAACTTTCTGCCCCTCTGACTAAAACCCAGCACTCTTATATACTGTGGACCGTAATCCCTGACATATGCGTGCAGTTCAAATGCCTTTAATCCTGTCATAATACTGAATAATATTCTCTGTATCCGTGTCCTTGTGTATCTTTTGGTATTTATATTGGCAATAAGTTCTTCAAGACTTCCAGAGGAATCGGAAGCAGCTTTTATTCTGTTTTCCATTCCCTCGGATACGTAGGGGAGCAGGCCTATCTCCTCAGCAGGCATTCTTCTGAGAAACGATAGAAGAGCAGTCTCAAAATTTTTCGGAAAAACCGGGCTGCGTCCTGCATCAGCTTCTTCTTTAAGGATGGATAAACTTGTGTCAGGGAGAGTTTTTGACACTTCAGGGGTTAGAAGTCCGTCTGAAGTATGTAATATACTTTTTCTAATCGAAGTCGCACTTGACACGCTTCCTGTAAGCTGTTCGGAATTATAGCTGTTGCATATACGTCCTATTGTAAGAGGTTTTATACTGCTACCTATCCGTTTTAACGCTTTCAGGTATTCGATTCCTAAAATATTATTTGATGAGCCTATAATGGTACTGATATTAATATCCAAATCTAAATATTTAAAGTATTCTATCAGAGCAGCTTCTCTCGCTGATGGAAAAGACAAGCCCTGATTCAGTTTGCTTTTTAAAAAAAACTTATAGTTGTCAGGTTCCATATTCAGTGTTTCTGCTACTAAATCCAGTTCCGATATACTTCCGCTTTCACTTCCAAAACAAAGACTGTCAACTACGCCAAGACTGTCAAGGATGCTAACGGCACCATATGCGAAGTATTCCGCGCTTGCCATCGCATATACTACAGGTAATTCTATCACAAGATCGATACCGGATAGTAAGGCCATTTTTGCCCTTGCCCATTTGTTTACTAATGCCGGTTCACCGCGTTGTATAAAATTTCCACTCATGATACATACAGTGTAATCTGCATCTGACAGTTTTTTTGACTGTTCAAGATGATATAGGTGCCCGTTATGAAAAGGGTTATATTCTACAACTAAACCTGCAACCTTCATATTTTAAGTATCCAACAAACCTTCCCTGAATTTCATTTGATATTCCATACAAAAATCATCAATTCCTAACAGTGCCTCGGCAGCATACAAGGAGGACATAAGCTTTTTATCCAGCGGATCCAGTATCCCGCTGTCTAAACCGGCAGATAAAGCTGCAACCAGGAAAGCTTGATTCATAAGCTTTCTTGCCGGGATGCCAAAGGATATATTGCTGATTCCACATGTAATGTGGGCACCGGGAAATTCCTTTTTCAACTTGCTTATGGATTCAAGTGCCATGATACCATGCTGTGAACCTGAGCCTATAGCCCTGACCATAGGGTCCAGATATATATCCTTCATAGGGATTCCGCTGTCAGAGAGTTTTCTGACAAGTCTATGAGCGATTTTTATACTTTCATCAACTGTTTCCGGCATTCCTGATTCATCCATACACAAAGCTATAACACCGGTTTTATATTTGACTGCAAGTGGGAGTAGGGAATCGTACCTGTCTTTTTCATCAGTTATTGAATTGACAATCGGTTGACCGTTTTGGTTTGCATTCAGTGCTTTTTCAAGGGCCTTAGGATTTGTAGTTGCTATGGAAAAAGGAATATCGATAACATTCTGTATAGTGCTGATAATCCATTCCAGTTTTTCCGGTTCATTATCTGAAAAAGTTCTTGCATTTATATCAATGTATGATGCACCTGCCTCATATTGCTTTTTTGCTATTTCCTGTATTTCTACGGAATTATTGCTTTCTATCAGGTGCTTTATTACCTTTAATGTACTGTTGATTTTTTCACCGATAACAATCATTTTGAAACCTCCCTATTATAAAACATATTATAGCCTAATTTCCAGCCATTCACAATATATTTATTGCTTATGAATTTCCAAGCGTGAAAATGTCCGTATTATTCTTCTATTATATTGGCAAACTATACAAATAAATATACTTGGAGAAGGAGGATATATGGAAAATTTATCTTTAAATAATCTGAATGACATGTTAAGAGGGGAAGAAATGGCTGTACAAGCCTATGAACACCTTATACAGGCCACAAAGGACGATAGGATAAAAAGTGAGCTTCAGAGTATACAAATACGACACAAAAATCATACCACAAAACTTGCTGAAAGAATTCAGAATTTGGGTGGAGTGCCTCAATACAGCACAGGTATTGGGGGGCTTATGGCTAATATAAAAATGAACTTTGATAATATGGAAAAAAGAGGTGATGTAGAAATACTGAAAAAGGCATATGATGGAGAAGACCAGGGAATTGCCCTTGTAGAAGATTTGGCTAAGACGGATATCGGAAAGGATAGTATGGCATTAATAAATGAAATACTATCAAATGATCATGATCATTTGAAAAGAATGGCTAAGCTTATTGGTGAATATGAAGAAAAACAATAGGAGTTGTGAAACAGATGCCTGTTAAGCTTGTAGAGGTGACAAGATCAAATTTGGTTGAAAGTATACATCGGGGAGATGTTGTTATAGCCAGATCTGACGGCAGCATATTGTACAGTCTCGGAGACCAGCACCGCCTGACCTTTCTTCGTTCTGCCTCCAAACCCATACAGGCAATTGCAGCTTTGGAGGCTGGTATAGTAGAAAAATTCGGGTTGGATTTATGGGAAGTGGCCCTTATGACAGCATCACATAGCGGTGAGAAGCAGCATATAGAGGTGGCTGACTCAATAATGAAAAAAATTGGAATAGACGAGGAACAGTTAGAATGTGGTATTCATGAACCTTTGGGAAAGGAAGCAGCAAAGGAGCTGAGTGCAGCAGGTAAAGAGCCTTCAAAGCTTCACTGTAACTGTTCTGGGAAACATCTGGGAATTATTGCTGCTGCAATTGCAAAGGGATTACCCGTGAAGAATTACAGCCAGGTTGACCATCCAATTCAGAAAGATGTAGAGAGAGTTGTTTCACATTTCAGTAGTGTAGAAGAAAATAAAATCATAAAGGGTAGTGACGGGTGTGGAATTACCGTTTATGGAATACCATTAATGAATATGGCTCTTGCGTACGCAAATCTTTGTGATAACGGTTTTATGGATGGTAAATATGCTAAATCCCAAAACTATGTACAAAGTTCTATGACAATGTATCCGGAAATGGTTTCAGGAGTTGGTAGGATTGATTATGAACTGATGAAGAATTTCGGTGATAGAGTAATCGGGAAGATAGGAGCAGAAGGTGTATATTGTGCAGGTATAATTGGAAAATCAATAGGTATTGCAATAAAGATAGATGATGGTAATAATAGAGCTGCAGGTCCTGCAATCCTTCAGGTTCTTCTCCAACTAAAGGTTATAAACAGTGAAGAAATTGAAAGATTAAAGGAATTTTACAACCCTGACATTGTAAATCATAAAGGGGAAAAGGTAGGAGAGATAAGAGCTGTGTTCAAGGTAAGATAAGTGGTAAGCGGAATAAACAAAATAACCGGGAGACAGTCCCAGGTTATTTTGTTTATCTATGAATTATGAGCTAACTCCCGCTGCCTGACTGACCACCCCCGGATTCACCACCTGATTCTCCGCCTCCCTGGTTGCCGCCTTCACTTCCGCCACCTTTTTCATTACCTTTCTGCATCCCTTTTTCTATAGCCTGCACATTTGTTAATGCAACCCTACCTTTTATATCAACTAGAGGTTGATTTTTTTCCTTAATAACTTTCTCAAGCTCATACAGGGAATAATCCAGCTTGTTGCAATTTTCCTGCTGATCTTTGCTAACTGTATTCTTAATCAGCGGCCAGGACGATTTTAAAGCATTTATATCACTTTCCGCCTGAGTCCAGTTTGCTGTCCAGGAATTTAGCATGGCATTTCTTGTATAATATTTTATCCTTTTTATTTCAGGAGACATTTCTGTCTTGTATAAGGAATAAAAGTCAGGTATATAGGCATAAAGATAGCTGGCTGCCATTAGTGTATTTGTCGAGTTTTTTCCGATAATAGTATTTGTCAGGCTATTAAGAGCTTTGCTGAAACCATCCATGAGGTTTTTGCTTGCACCCTTTTGAGCTGCCATAGGCATATAGTTGTCCCATTGGTAATGCAGCTCATTAATTACAGGAGCTACATTGGTCCATGGATCCTGCTTTGGCTGTTTTACCTGCTGGCCTGCTTGAGCTTGTTGTTTGTCCTGATTTTCTTTCTCACCGCCACCCTGCTGTCCGCCTTTTTCGTCAGTACCGCCGCCTTGTTCTTTATTTTCCTGTCCGCCTTCGCCTTGCTGCCCGCCTTCCTGATCCTGTGACTGTTTTTTGTCAGTTTCCTGTTCGTCCTTTCCTCCACCTTTTTTTTCTTCCATTACTGTAGCAGGGCCTTTAAACTCTTTAAATATTTTTTCTATATTGTCTTCCAGTGAAGTCAGCTGATCAGGAACTTTCTCCGATTTTTCCTCGTTTTCAAGTGACTGCATTTTAGTTTCGGGATTTTGTTTCTTTTGTCCGCTGCATCCTGTGGCAGTAAAACAAAGTATTATCATAACAGGTAATAATATTCTTAAAAACAGTATATTTCTTTTCATCTTAATCTTGCAGTTAATAGGGATACCCTAAAATTTATTGAATACCTTTCGAAAATCTGTAGTATAAAATTTAGCACATCCCCAATCCTGCTTAACCTCCATCTTGAATTTTAGTATGTTTCTCTTATTTGTATTATTTCAAGATAAAATGATAAAAATACTCCAGCGATTCATATAGCCCAAATTAGCATTTGCAAAATAGAATTCTCTAACATGCCAAGAAAAAATTACATAAAGGTATTTATGTAAATATACCGAATATAGTAATGTAGCGTATTATCATGTATTAATCGGAACTGTCAAGCATTTACGGTTTGCTGGGGAAAGATCTACATTTGCCTGGAGTATGCGGGACAGGTATATGGGTTAACCCCTCAGTGGGAGTTAATCATTACAGTTACCCGGTAATGACACTGCGCACTATTTTAAGAGGAGGCAATATAATGTCAATTGCTGTTAACTTATGGTCTAAAAGAACTGGTGAAATCAAAAGGTTTTTGGAAAGCTATTATGAAAAGAATATTATTATGGATGATGACGTCGACCAGTGGATATACATATATAACAAGCCGCTGGATGCAATTGATATGATAAGTGCTGTAATGGATAATAATGATAAATACGAAATTTGTATGTGCATACAGGTAGATAAGGGAGATTTGCATCCTGTCACTTATGAAAACCATAATGATATTATTAAAGGGATATTGTATTTATTTTATACAGAAAATGTTGAAGCGGTGTAAATATACCGGTATCGATACATAGCAGACTCCATTCGAATAATCAATCCACTTCTTTTTCCTGCCCGGTATCAAAAATAACAATAAGGAAATACTTTTTTATATGACTCATTATAAAGGAGTGTTTTTCATGGAGAGTTTTGATATTAGCGTGGAGAAAAGGAATGATACTGGTAAAAGTGCAATGAGGAAGTTGAAAAATGAAGGAATGGTGCCGGGAATAATATATAATCAAGGTGCTGGTATCCCTATTATTCTGGAAGAACATGAATTGAGAAATATCTTAGATAAAAAAGGTGAAGGTATCATTTTAAATTTTGAACTAAACGGAACAAAGGTGAGTGCTAAGGTTAAGGAAGTACAGAGAGACCCTATTAACCAGGACATACAGCATATTGATCTGATGCCCCTGGACGGTGGAATACTGCATTAATAATACGCCAATTAATGACTATACTAATAAACAGCAAGCCTCTGACGGTATAAATTCACCGTGAGAGGCTTTAAAATTTACGAGCTGTTTACAAATTATCTATTATATTTATGAAATAATCGGGGTTAAACAACAAAAAAAGGCTATGATACTAAATGTTTCCGGAGGTTATTAACTTACAGTGATCATAAAGTTATTTCATTATATGGATATGTGGTATAATATAACATAACAGATAAAGAATCAGCAAAGCTTAACCTGGAGGTTTTGAAAAAGTGTGCAGGTTAATTTTACAGAGTAGGACAAGCTAAAAATACAGGTGATAAGACAATGAAAAAACCTCATTTGATAATTTTGATTATAACTGCAATAATGGCGTTGTTTTCAGCGTATTCGCTTGCAGCGATAAATCAGGTATATAACGTTGAATTTGAGTGGTTCTCACAATATAATAACAGTTTCAGAAATGACGTGCGCGATACTTCATATGATAAGTGGTATTCAGCGGAGCATCCTGAGGAGATGAAGCTGACTGTAATCAGGAATTATTTGGATTATCTGTCTTTTGAAAAAGAGATGGGTGGCCGTATGGAGCAGTCTGTCATGAAAAGGATAATGACCGAAGACTATGAAAAATATATCACTATATGTTGTTCTTTAGGTAATGTCGAATCTCTGGAATATAGAGTGAAGATTGATGAAATTGCCCAAAGGGGTAATGTTGTGGAAGTAAAAGTCAGTATGAACAGTCCGGTTAAGGAGGAAAAAAAGGGTGATGGGGAAAAAGGCCTGATAGAGCAGGTCACATATAAGCCGATGGATTTGGTCAGGATAAATAAAGAGGCTTTAGCATCCAAAGGAGGCTTGTATTTCATCTTCAAAAATCAGTCAGGAAAGCAGATTGATGAACAGTATTACGACATAAAATAAAGAAGCCGGATCAAAACAGCTCAATACCTGGCTTCTCAATTTTTTAAAGACTCAGCTGTTGGAAATCATGTCGAAAATTCCCTTTATCCCGTTTCCGGAGGATTTCAGCTGCTGCTTAAAGTACTCAAGCTCGCTGCCCACAACATCATCCAGCATTTTTTGTCCCATCAGTTCGACAGGAGCTATATCGTCGGTAAAAATATGGTTTGCTTCAGATATCTCTACCAGATTTGACTTAACAGAATTCGAAATCTTAAATAAGGGATCTGATTCACTTAGAATACTGATATTATTTTTATAGTTTTCAATGCAGTTTTTATCGTCAGATGCAAAAACCAGTGTATTTGTACCGGTCTGTAAGTCATATTTGTATACTTTATTCATTACATGCTTCACTGTCTGAGTAAGATAATCCGTAATCTCATTATTCTTTTCAGAGCGCATGTTTATATTGATTAATATAACACCATTATCCCTCAGATGTTCTTTAACCTGTCTGAAAAATTCTACAGTTGACATATGAAAGGGTATGGTGATGTCATGGTATGCATCTACCATTATCAGGTCGTATCTTTTTGCTTCCTTGCTCATTAGAAATGTTCTTCCGTCATTTACATATATTTTGGCTTCGTTTTCCTTGAGTTCGAAATATTGCTTGGACAGATCAACGATTTTCTGGTCGATTTCCACACCATCAGTACTGCTGTTAGGGAAATAGCGCTTGCACTGCTTGGCATAGGTGCCAGTCCCCAGTCCGAGGATCAATACATTCAGCTTTTTGTCAAAGCTTGTATCCCTGATGAAGAATGGAGCCATCAGTCCATAATCATAATAGTATCCGGAAAGCGTATTATTTTTTTTGTATATTGACTGAACACCAAATGCAACATTAGTTGAAAGAATGACAGAGTCTTTGTATTCGGTCACTTTCAGGTAGTTGTACATGGATTCTCCCTCATAAACTATATTTTTCTCCCAAAATGCATAGGAACTGTTCAGTGGCGCAAGAGCCAATGTAATTATTATTAAGGTTGTTATTACGGAACGGATGATTTTTCTTTTATTTGTCACAAAATAATATAGGGATATCAGGTTCAGGATAATTGCAAATACAAAAAATGTCTTACTTGTACCCAGAGTCGGGATAGTGACAAATGTTGGTACAAACGTACCTATTATGCTTCCAATAGTAGATAATGCATATATTTCACCGGCTGTTTTTCCAGAGTTGCTTATATCCTTCAGTCCAAGCTTTACAAGGTATGGAGACACCATTCCCATAATAACCAGAGGGAATGAGAAAATTATCAGGCATGAGGTGATGGAGCCTGCTACGATCAGGTTTTCCGGAAGTATAAATACAAAGATGGCTGCTGATAATACAGTGACATATTTTCCGATTACGGGAATAATTGCTATCCAAACTGAAGCAATACCAATCATGAAATACAGCTTGTCTGCGTTTTTCTGCTTATCTGCGGACCTGCCTCCTATCACATTTCCTATACTAAGTGAAATCATTATAAGACCGATAACTATTGTATATATGATCGAAGAAGAACTGAAAGTGGTAGCAAGCATTCTGGTTGCGCTAAGTTCAACTGCCATTACGGACATGCCGCAGAAGAAGGATGTCATGTATACAAAGAAGTTCTTTTTCATTAGTTTGTTTCCCCCGTTACAATAATGATAAACGCAGTATTTAGTAATTTATTTACAAAGAAAGTTTATTTATAAAAGAATGGACTAAAGATAGTTTATACTAAAAAGCAGGTTTTGTGAAGCGAATAAATAATTACTTTGATTTATAAGAGACAATGCATTAGTATATAAATATAATCGTTTATGGAAGGATTGATATGAGGTCTGAGTATTCTTTGTATTTGTTGTATTTGTTCGTTGTAATATTACTTTTTAGCCTTTTTTTGTTTTTTTTATTTAGAAAAAAGCATAAAGGTAATAGGACAGAAAACAGGAAGAGTTTCTCAATAGCATCAGGTAACATAAGTATTTTTTTTGATAAACAGGAGAATGTTACGATAATTGCATATACTGCCGATATATTCAGAGTAGGAAGAGCTACAGGTAATCCTGTTTTTCTTAACTCTCCATATAGCAGTGAAATGCTCGGACAGGCAGCAAGAAATGCAATGTCTCTAAGCAATAAAGGATTAGTGTGTTCAGATGTGGACTTAATGAAAATGCTGGGCTCCAGGGAGTGGAAAGATTTTTCCCGAGGCAGGAGGAATATTTCCATGCACTATAAAAACGGGCACGGTGTGGTCCTGAACTCGACTGTAAGAAAATCTGATGGTTCATATCAATTCAACCATATGGGGTTTGAAAAAGTTATTTCGCCGGATGTCTCAGACATTGAACTGGGTAAAACAATAAAGGAATTACTTCAACGATGCAGATAAAATAGCTAAAGAGAAAAATTTAGCTGGCATAACATGTCAATTTATTATATTATATATATCAAATGCCCGGATATTGATTTGAAAAGGACTGCGTATAAAGGCAGCATAGACAGAATTTATACAGAATTATGATGAATTAGTGAGTACAATGAAGTCCTCCTTAGATATAAGGGGGATTTTCTGTGTAAAAAAGCGGCTCATGTTTTCGAAGCGGGTAATTGACTCAGTTTTACTCATTTAATATAATACTAATAGTTTTTAGATTATTTGGACAATAAATAAGTCAATAAATCCAAGTTTAAATACAATTTAGCCGTTTGTTGGAGAATAGGAGGAAAAGCAGTGAGAATAACAAGGGAAACCATTGAACATGTTGCAAATCTTGCAAGACTGAATCTTTCCGAACAGGAAAAGGAAAAACTTACTTCAGAGATGGGTAATATTATTGCATATGTGGACAAGTTGAATGAACTTGATACCGGGAGTATACAACCGACATCACATGTTTTACCTGTCAAGAATGTTTTCAGAGAAGATAAAACAGAAAAATCATATGACAGGGAAAAAATCCTGGCTAACGCGCCATCTCAGGAGGATGGATGTTTTAAAGTACCAAAAGTAGTAGAGTAGATTGGAGGAGATAAAGTGGAACTATATCAACTGACAGCCCATGAATTGGGGGATATGCTGAAAAACAGAAAGGTAAGCGCTGTTGAACTTACCCGGTCTTTACTGGATAGAATAGAAAAGATAGATCCTGGTGTAGGAAGTTACATAACATTATGCGGGGATGAGGCTATAAAAAGATCCCAGGAAGTACAGGGCAAAATAGACAGGGGAGAGGCTAAATCTCCACTTGCGGGTATACCTATGGCTTTGAAGGACAATATGTGTACTGAGGGGATAAAAACTACATGCGGATCGAAGATGCTTCACAACTTTGTACCCCCTTATAACGCTACAGTGGCTAAAAAACTCTATGATGCTGATACTGTTCTTTTAGGGAAGCTTAATATGGATGAATTTGCTATGGGTGGTTCTACAGAAAACTCGTACTTTAAAAAGACAAAAAATCCATGGGATTTGGAGAGAGTCCCGGGAGGATCAAGCGGTGGTTCGGCAGCATCTGTTGCAGCGGATGAAGTTATTTTTTCATTAGGGTCGGATACAGGTGGATCTATCAGACAGCCTGCATCATTCTGCGGTACTGTTGGAATGAAACCAACCTATGGAGCAGTTTCACGGTTTGGTTTGGTAGCATTTGCATCTTCGCTTGATCAGATAGGGCCTTTGACTAAGGATGTGACGGACTGTGCGCTGGTAATGAATGAAATTGCAGGACATGATGTTATGGATTCGACTTCAGCCGATATAAACTATCCCGATTATACAAAGGCACTTGTTAACGACATCAAGGGAATGAAAATTGGTATACCAAAGGAGTATCTAGGGCAAGGCTTGAATGAAGAAGTCAGGAAGTCTGTGCTGGATGCAGCTGAAATTTTCAAAAAACTGGGAGCCGAAGTAGAGGAGTTTCCACTTCCTATCAATGAATATGCCATTCCGGCATACTACTTGATCGCATGTGCGGAGGCCAGCTCCAATCTTGCCAGATATGATGGCATTAAGTACGGATATAGGGCAGAGAAATTTTCTGATCTTCTTGATCTTTATAAGCAGTCAAGAAGTGAAGGTTTCGGAGAAGAAGTAAAAAGAAGAATAATGCTCGGAACATATGCACTTAGCTCAGGATATTATGATGCTTATTACAAGAAGGCACTTCAGGTAAGGACACTTATAAAGAACGGATTCGATGAAGCTTTTAAAAAGTATGATTTGGTTTTAGGACCTACTGCGCCTACTACAGCGTTTAAAGTAGGTGAAAAGACAGATAACCCGCTGGAAATGTATCTTGTGGATATCTACACTGTTTCTGTAAATATTGCCGGTTTACCTGGGTTGGTAGTACCTTGCGGATTTGACAGCAGCAACCTTCCTATAGGTATGCAGCTGATAGGAAAGCCATTTGACGAAAGTACACTACTTAAAGTAGGCTATACATTTGAACAGAATACAGATTTTCATAAAAGAAAACCGGTACTTTAAGAAAAATGTTGAAGTATTTAAGCTGAGTGTTTAGGCTTACACATATAAAGTAATGTTTTACATCAGCTTTGAACTGAAGAATATGAGGTGAGAATAATGGAATATGAAATAGTCATAGGGTTGGAGGTACATGCAGAACTTGCAACCAAGTCTAAAATATACTGTACGTGCACTACCGAATTTGGAGGAGAACCGAATACGCACTGTTGTCCGATCTGTACAGGTATGCCCGGAGTGTTGCCGGTATTGAACAGGAATGTTGTTGAGTATGCAGTAAAGGCAGGTCTCGCTACAAACTGTACGGTTGCAGACTTCAGCAAACAGGACAGGAAAAACTACTTTTATCCTGATCTTCCAAAAGCATATCAGACTTCTCAATACGATCTTCCGCTGTGCAAAAATGGTTTTGTGGATATAGAATTGAATGGCGGGAAGAAAAGAATAGGTATTACCAGGATTCATATAGAAGAGGACGCAGGAAAACTGATGCATGATGAGTGGGAAACCGGAACTCTGGTTGACTATAACAGGTGTGGCGTACCATTGATCGAAATAGTAAGTGAACCTGATATACGTTCTGCTGAGGAAGCAAAAGTATATCTTGAAAATCTGAAAGCAATTCTGGAATATACAGAGGTTTCGGACTGTAAAATGCAGGAAGGGTCTTTGAGGGCTGATGTAAACCTTTCGGTAAGACCAAAGGGACAGAAGGAGTTTGGAACCAGAACGGAAATGAAGAACTTGAACTCGTTCAGGGGAATAGTAAGAGCTATTGAGGCTGAGGCTCAGAGGCAGATAAATGAGATAGAATCCGGAGGCGTTATTGTACAGGAAACCAGAAGATGGGATGATAACAAAGGCATAAGCTATGCTATGAGGAGCAAGGAAGAAGCCCATGATTACAGGTATTTTCCTGAGCCGGATCTGGTGCCGATTATAGTAGACGATGAGTGGTTTCAAAGGATAAAGGCTTCACTTCCTGAACTTCCCGATGCCAGGAGAAAGAGATATATTTCCGGATTTGGACTCCCGGAATATGATGCGGCAATGATTACATCTTCGAAAGTTCTTGCAGACTTCTTTGAGGAAGCAGTAAGCAAAAGTAATAATGCAAAAGCGGTTAGCAATTGGGTAATGGGAGACCTTATGAGAATCCTTAAGGAAAAGGGAATGGAAGTGGAAGAGATTCCTTTTCCGGCAGAATATCTCGCAAAGCTGATCGGATTGATAGATAAAGGTACGATCAGTGGTACTATCGCAAAGAAGGTTTTTGACAAAATGTTTGAGTCTGGGAAAAATCCGGAACTCATTGTCAAAGAGGAAGGCATGGAGGTAGTAAGTGATGAGGGTGCTCTTGTAGCTGTAGTTAAAAAGATTCTGGACAGTAATCCTCAGTCTGTATCCGATTATAAGAGTGGAAAAGAAAAGGCCTTCGGCTTCCTTGTGGGTCAGGCCATGAAGGAAACAAGAGGAAAAGCAAATCCGCAGGTTATTAATAAAATACTGAAGGATGAATTGGACAACATATAAATAAAAGGCGGCTTAAAGCCGCCTTTCTTTATACATTTTATATAACTTTTACAGTCCAGTTAAGCTTATCTTCAAGCTTTCCGCTTTGTATGCCGGTAATGGAATCATACAGTTTCTGGGAAATCTCACCTATTTTGAAATCGTTTACTGTTATTTTGTTATCATTCCAGTTGAGTTCGCCGACAGGGGAGACAACTGCAGCCGTACCTGTTCCAAAAACTTCTTCAAGTGCTCCATTTGCGTGAGCATCATAAACTTCCTGAATGGTTATGCGCTTTTCTGTGACTTTAACACCCCAGGATTTTAAAAGCTGGATAACGGAATCCCGTGTTATACCTGGTAAAATGCTTCCTTCCAGTGAAGGAGTAATGATCTCCCCGTTTATTTTGAAGAAGATATTCATAGCTCCTACTTCTTCAATATATTTTCTTTCTACACCATCAAGCCACAAGACTTGAATATAACCTTTTTGAGAAGCTTCCGACTGAGCTTTCAGACTTGCAGCATAGTTTCCACAAGTTTTTGCAAACCCTGTTCCGCCTTTTACTGCTCTCACATATTCGCTCTCGACAAAAATCTTTACGGGACTGAGTCCTGTGGGGTAGTATGCACCCACTGGGGATAGAATAACGATGAACTTATATGTGTGGGAAGGATGAACACCAAGAAAAGGATCTACTGCAAAAATAAAAGGTCTTATATAAAGTGAAGTACCGGGAGCAGAAGGTATCCAATCACTGTCTAGTTTTACAAGGGTCTTTATTGCTTCTATACAGAATTCTACATCTATCTGAGGCATACACATTCTTTCATTTGTAGAATTTATTCTGTCCATGTTTTTACCAGGTCTGAAAAGAAGTATCCTTCCATCTTCTGTTTTATATGCCTTCAGCCCCTCAAAAATGGATTGACCATAGTGCAATGCAGCAGTCGCAGGGTCGAGTTCCAAAGGACCATATGGGATTATTCTGGCATCATGCCATCCCTTACCTTCCGTATAGTCCATAATAAACATATGATCCGTAAAATACTTTCCAAATCCGAGGCTATTTGGGTCAGGCTTTTGTTTTGGATTTTTGTTTTTTTCAATTCTAATCTCTAAAGACATAGTTTAAACCCCTTTCAATTTGAATTTTAAATAAGGAATGCAATTGAAGCCGATACTAGCAATCATCTACAATACCAATGCCAGCAACAACCATAACCGTTTAAAATTCTCTGCGTTTTCTTATTCATTTTATTATGCAACTTTTTGTTGGAAAAATCCAGACCTTTTTCATCAAATTTTCTGGTTTTGATTGGTTTGCGGTATAAATCGCATATATAAATGCTTATCCTTGTTCCCAGATGGATTCTATCGAATAAATGCTTGAGCATTTCTTATGATATTTACCCCTTTTATCCAAAAGTTCCGGTACTTATTGCTATAAACAGCTTATTTTGTTATTATTATGAACAGGATTATTATATTTTAGATGATTCCTTTTTTTTCACATGATTTTGTAAATCATTTTTGCTTTTTTTCACAAAATATTAGTAAAATATTTTTGGAGGATACACATGTTTAAAAAATTATACCCTGATCTGATTGTTGACAGGATACAGGATATAGAGCTGGAAACCTTGATCAAAAAGAATATAAAAGGCTTGATCCTGGATATAGACAATACTTTGGTACCCCAACATATGAAGGAAGCTGATGAAAATGCAGTCAGATGGATTGAAAAGGTCCGTAAGGCAGGTTTTAAGACATGTATAGTTTCAAATGCTTCAGAAAAAAGAGTAATTAAGTTTAATGAAAGACTTAAGGTTTTTGCAATACATAGGGCTTCAAAGCCGGGAACAAAAGCATTTATGAGAGCTGCAAGACTTATGGATATAAAAATAAGCGAAGCAGCTGTTATAGGAGATCAGATTTTTACAGACGTGTATGGGGGAAATAAAGCGGGGGCTTTTACCGTACTTGTAAAGCCTATAGATAAGAAGGAGTTTGTTTTTGTCAGATTTAAGAGGATTTTTGAAAAGCCTGTATTGATGAGCTACAGGAGGAAATACCATAAAAAGCGTTAAAGAAATCAAAAAAGTGAGGAAAAGATGATAGTAGATAAAAGAGTATCAGGTAAGACACGGATTATGGGCGTATTAGGTAATCCGGTTGAGCATTCCATATCACCTCAGCTTCATAACACGCTCAGTACAAGACTGGGAATTGATACGGTATATGTTCCTTTCAGAGTGGAAAAAGCTGACCTTGATAATGCAGTAAAAGGCTTAAAAGCATTAAATGTTTTGGGCTTTAATGTTACTATCCCATATAAAAAGGATATTATGAAATTCATAGATGATAACACGAAGGAGGCCCTGTTAATGGGAGCTGTAAATACCGTGAAAAACATTGATGGAAGGCTATATGGGTATAATACGGATGCAGAGGGTTTTTCAAGGTCTTTTAAAGAGGAGTCGGGAGCCACTTTCAAAGGTAAAAATATCCTTATCATAGGTGCAGGTGGTGTTTCAAGGGCTATTGCAGTGAAGACTGCCATTGAGGGTGCAAAACATATCTCTTTAGTGAACAGGACAATTTCCAAAGCATTGGATATTGCCGGAATAATAGAGAATAATTATGAAACAGGTATCAGGTGTTTAGACTCTGAAGACAAAAAATACAAAGATGCATTTAGTGAAGCCGATATAGTTATTAATACCACGTCTGTAGGGATGTATCCGGAAATAGAAGGATGTCCTGTTGATAAGAAAATAAACTTTATGAGTCATCAGATCATATATGATGTCATATATAACCCGGCTAAAAGCAAATTATTAAAAAAAGCTGAAAAGTCAGGCTGTAAGGCTATGAACGGTCTGGGAATGTTGTTTTATCAAGGGATTTATGCCTATGAAATATGGACAGGCATAAAACTCTCAGAGGATATTATTAAGGAAATATACAAATCTTTTGTAAATATTTTAAAAAATTAAAGGTTTTATAGCTAAATTGACGAATAATATAATAAGAAAAATTATTTTAGAGTTGAAAATATGACGATATTATCTTTCGTAGTTTTATATTTTTTTGTTTTTTTAATGGGAACCATTTTCGGATCTTTTCTGAATGTATGCATCTACCGTATGCCTCGTGAGGAATCGATAATAATGCCGCCTTCTCACTGTACAGGCTGCGGGTCAAGGCTGAAAGCTCCGGATCTTGTTCCAGTATTCAGTTTTGTATTCTTGAAGGGTAAATGCAGGCATTGCGGAGTCCGGATTTCACCCCGGTATCCCCTGATAGAACTTCTTACTGCAACTGTATTTATGATATTATTCTATAAATACTTTATTTCAGTAGAATTTATTGCGGCAGCTTATCTGATGGCAATCCTGATTGCTGTGTTTTTTATTGATCTTGATCATAAAATAATACCTGACCAGCTTGTTGTTGCCGGACTTGCAGGTGCTTTACCACTTACAGTCTACAATTTTTTCAAACCGGTTCAGATATTTGGGGAGACCTATTGGCTAAATCGATTACTGGGGCTTCTGCCTGGGACAGGAACACTTTTTCTTATAGCAGTTATCGGTTTAATAATTTATAAGACTGATGATGCCATGGGTATGGGAGATGTCAAACTTTTTGCGCCAATCGGTATTTTTCTTGGATGGAAGCTTTGTCTGCTTACTCTCATGTTGTCCGTAGTATTAGCCGGGGTAACCAGTATCATACTTATTCTTACAAAGATAAAAAGCAGGAAGGATACAATCCCTTTCGGACCTTTCATAGTTATCGGAACCTTTATAGCCATAGTGTGGGGAACAGATATTATAAACTGGTATATGAATTCAATCAGTAATTAATAATTAATTGTGGGAGGATAAAGCTATGCCGCAGATCAAAAATTATATGGAAGAAATCGTATTTAACCTAATGAGGGAAGTGCTTACAGACATCAATATGTGTACTTGTGAGAAGTGCATACTTGATATTGCTGCTATTGCATTGAATGATTTACCGCCCAAGTACATAGTAAGTGAAAAAGGTGAATTGTATTCCAAGATTGATTCTCTCAGGCAGCAATTTGAAGTGGATGTTATTTCGGCAATAACTAAAGCAGCTGTAATGGTAAAAAGGAAACCAAGACATGAATAGGGTAGTGCAAGCTTATGAATGATGAATCGGGACAACGGACTAAATCAGGAGGGAACTTCTTTTGAAGTTAACCTCCTTTTATTTTTGCTTATTTATGTATATAATAATAAAAAAGTAACAGGCAGGAAATACATATGATAAGGTTTGGACCGTCAGGCAATTCGGAAAGTTTTTATGAACAGGGAAATAAATCATCCGTGCAAATGCCCGCATGGTTGAAGGAAATGGGACTAAGTGCATATGAATACCAGTGCAGCAGAGGGTTCAATATTAAAGAATCAACTGCAAGGATGATAGGAAAACAAGCTGAAATCTACGATATTTTTGTCAGCATACATGCACCATATTACATAAATATGGCCAGCTCCGAGGAGGATAAAAGGGAAAATTCTATATTCTATATACTAGAGACAATGAAAGTTGCCAGATGGATGGGTGCAAAGAGAATAGTTGTCCATACGGGAGCCTGCAGTAAAGTTTGCAGGGATTTAGCTCTCGGAACTGCTATGGAAGTCCTGAAAAAAGCAATACAAAAAGTGGATGAAATGGGGTATTCGGATATAGCTATTTGTCCAGAAGTATTGGGGAAAATAAATCAACTCGGATCTCTTGATGAGATTCTGGAAATGTGTAAAATAGACGAGAGGCTTATCCCCACAATTGACTTCGGACATCTTCATGCCAGAGGAATGGGATGCCTCAACACAGTAGGTGATTTTGAAAAAGTAATTGATAAGATAGAAGGAGCTTTAGGATACGACAGACTGAAAAAAATTCACAGTCATTTCAGTAGAATAGAGTTTACTGACGGTGGAGAAAAAAAGCACTGGACTATTTCTGACGTGCAGTACGGTCCTGACTTTGAGCCATTGGCAGAAGTTCTATACAGAAAGAATATGGAGCCGGTAATTATTTGTGAGTCAAGGAGTAATATGGCAGAAGATGCCCTAAAATTAAAAAAGATATATGAAAAGATTGAAAAGGGGGATAAATGAATATGAAGAGGATTTTAATTATAAACGGTCCGAATTTGAATTTGTTAGGTACGAGAGAAAAAGGTGTATATGGTGTAGAAACTTTGGAGGAAATAGCCAGGAGAGTGATGGCAGAAGCAATAAAACTGAATGTTGAAGTGGATTTTGTGCAATCAAACCACGAGGGTGAAATTATAGATAAAATCCATGATGCAAGAGAAAAATATGATGTCCTGATAATTAACCCGGGAGCATATACTCACTACAGCATAGCTATAAGGGATGCTGTAAAAGCTGTAGAAATTCCTACTATTGAAGTGCACCTGTCTAACATACACTCCAGGGAGGAGTTCCGAAGCAAATCTGTTATTGCTCCTGTATGTAAAGGCCAGATAAGTGGCTTTGGGGGGAACAGCTATCTGGTTGCACTGAATGCAGCCGTATTATTATAAATAATGATTTTCACAGTCAGTGGTAATAGGAGTGACGATATGGACTCAATAATCTTAGAAAGAATAATCAGACTGCGCGAAGAGTTAATGAAAAAGGATATAGAAGCTGCACTTGTATGTAAAAAGGAAAACTGTACATATATGTCCGGTTTTAACGGCGGGGAAGCCTACCTGATAATTACCCAGGATGAAGCTGTTCTGGTAACTGACTCCAGATATACAGAACAGGCTGCCACGCAGGCGATACTCTACAAAATTATCCAATTTGAGGGCAGTTTGCTCGTTACGCTGGATGATGTTCTCAAATCCCGCGGTGTAAGCAGATTGGGTTTTGAGGAAAACTACGTAACATTTGACGATTATTCTTCGTACAAAGCAGAACTTGGTATAAGTGAGTTAATACCACTAGGTGGTATTATTGAAAACTTAAGGATAGTAAAAGACCGGGGCGAAATTGATATTATCAGAAAAGCTGTTGAAATAGCAGATAATTCTTTTTCAGACATACTTAATTTTATAAAGCCGGGAGTAAAAGAGCTTGAACTGGCAGCAGAACTGGAATACAGTATGAAAAGACAGGGTGCTAAGGGATCGTCTTTTGAAATTATTGTAGCATCCGGTGAACGCTCGTCCATGCCCCACGGTACTGCAGATGAGAGGGTGCTCAGGTTGGGCGATGCCATAACTATAGATTTTGGAGCAATATATAAAGATTATTGCTCAGATATGACAAGAACTGTTTTTTTAGGTCAGCCGGAAGATGAACTGAAAAAAGTATACAGTATAGTTTTGGAAGCACAGGTCAGGGCTATGGAAAGTGCAAAGAGAGGTTTGACTGGAAAGGAAATAGATGCAGTTGCCAGAAGTATAATAAAGGAAGCCGGTTATGAGAAAAATTTCGGACACGGGCTGGGACATGGTGTAGGACTTGAAATTCACGAAGAACCGAGATTGTCTCCCAAAGGGAATAAAAAAATGGAGGACGGAATGGTTGTTACTGTAGAGCCTGGTATATATATTCCAGGTCTTGGCGGTGTAAGGATAGAGGATATAATTGTGATAGACGGTGAAAAACCTGTTGTATTGACCAGTTCTACAAAGGAAATGATAATTATATAAATTTCATTAATTATTTGATTATCAGGGGAAAAATATATAATAAAAGAAAATTTTTCTTGAAATAAGTAAAATTTTATTTTAATATAATCTAGGAGATAATATTCAAATATTCCAGTCAACAGCTTTAGTTAGGAAATATTACGTTGAAGCTGTTAAGAATAGGTAATTGGCAATTGTATATATAGAGTGTTATGGGTGATTAGTGACTGGCAAACCTGTAAGAGGGAAGTATATATTTTTTTGATTGTCAATTGTCAGGTGTCAATTGCCAATTAATTTAGTGGAGGGAGATAATTAATGATAGTAGCTGGAGATTTTAGAAACGGTGTTACCTTTGAGTTGGACGGGCAGATATTCCAGATAGTTGAATTCCAGCATGTTAAGCCTGGAAAGGGAGCTGCATTTGTTAGAACAAGATTAAAGAATATAATTACCGGCGCAACAGTTGAAAGAACTTTTAATCCTACTGACAAAATGCCGAAGGCTCATATTGAAAGAAAAGACATGCAATACCTTTATAATGACGGGGATTTGTATTATTTCATGGATGTTGAGACATACGAGCAGTTACCGATAAACGCCAGTCAAATAGGTGATACACTTAAGTTCGTTAAGGAAAATATGGTATGTAAGATACTATCTCATAAAGGAAATGTTTTCGGTATAGAGCCTCCAACTTTCGTTGAGCTGGAAATAACCGAAACGGAACCAGGCTTTAAAGGCGATACGGCAACAGGTGCTACAAAACCTGCAACCTTAGAAACAGGTGCGGTTGTAAAAGTTCCATTATTTGTAAATCAGGGCGATGTTGTCAGAATAGATACGAGAACCGGAGAATATATGGAAAGAGTTTAATGACTAGAATAGTCACGGGTTGGAGAAACTAGCATATGTTAGCTTTTCCAGCTCAATTTATTTTATGAAATGGAGGTTGCGATATGAGTTATATGAAAGAGCGGGTTGCATATCTGAGAGGGCTTGCTGAAGGAATGCAGATAAGTGATGCAACAAATGAAGGAAAGCTGCTGAAGGCGATTATAGAAGTACTTGATGATATTGCATTGGCAGTTGATGATATCGAAGAAGTTCAGGAACAACTGAGCGAACAGGTTGACAGCATGGATGAGGATTTGGCTGAAGTAGAAAGAGTTATTTTCGATGAAGAAGATGAAGAAGATGAAGAAGATGATTATTTTTATGAAAGTGAAATAGAATGTCCCTACTGTAATGAAAAAATTGATATTGACGAAGATATAATAGATGATGAAACCAGTACGATAAAGTGTCCGAACTGCCATAAGGAAATTGAGATAGACTGGGAGTGTGGCTGTGAGGATTGCTGTGATCATGACGAAGGTAAGTCTTCAAGATAATATTAAGAATAAAATGCCCCAAAGTTAAACTTTGGGGCATTTTCGTATTTAAAGCCATTTACTTAAACTCTTTTGCCAAGGCCTCAAAAGCCGGTAGTGAGTTTTTTATCTGATCCAGGCTTACGCAGTAAGCCAGTCTGAAGTAACCCGGGCGACCAAAATTGCTGCCTGGTACAATCAGTATATTATGCTTGAGAGCGCGGTTTTTAAATTCAATATCATCAGGTATTAAAGCTTTGGGAAACAGATAAAACGCTCCCTCAGGTTTAACACATTCAAATCCTATACTGGTCAAGTGATTATAGAGTACATCGCGTCTTTCCTGATATACGGCTATATCTATCGATTCACCGACAGTTTCGCCGACTACTTTTTGAAATAGAGCCGGAGCGTTTACGTATCCAAGAGTGCGGTTACAAAATATGAGTCCTCCTATAAGTTCTTTGATATCTTCTGCGGCAGGATTCACTGCAATATATCCGATTCTCTCTCCGGGTAAAGCCAAGGACTTGCTGTATGAATTCACTATAATAGAATTTTTGAATATTTTCAGCACACTGGGTATCTTAATTCCATCATACACAAGCTTGGTATAGGGTTCATCAGATAACACGTATATTGTAGTACCATATTCCTTCTCTTTTTCAGCGAGTACCTGTGACAACTGTTTTAATATTTTTTCGCTATAAACTACTCCTGTAGGGTTGTTTGGAGTATTAATGATTATTGCTTTAGTGTTTGGTGTAATACTTTGACTTAACTTTTCGGGGTTAGGTTCAAAATTACTTTCATCAGTCTGGCATACTACGGTTTTACCACCATGATTATCTATGTAAAAACCATATTCTACAAAGTATGGTGCAAACACAATTACTTCTTCATCTGGATTGAGGAGGGTTTTTAAAACGACGTTCAAGCCTCCAGCAGCTCCGCATGTCATGATAATATTTTCGAAAGGTAGAGTTACATCAGTTTCTTTTGTTATCTGCTCAGCCAGTTTTTCTCTTACATCATTATAGCCGGCATTAGGCATATATTTATGTATGCCTTGTATGTCAAGAAGTCTTTTCATGGTATCCTTTACAGACTGGGGAGGTTCAGGATCCGGATTGCCAAGTGAGAAATCAAATACTTTATCGGCTCCATATATTTTACGGAGTTTTTCTCCTTCTTCAAACATTGCTCTGATCATTGATCCGTTCTTCACATTAGTGCTTATTTTTTGAGAAATCATTTAAAAAACCTCCTGATATATTAATTATATATTTAATATGATACAATAATAAATATATTAGTATCAAAAGCAGCAACTTTGCTTTCCAGAATTATCTTATTTCAATGTTACATTAAAAGATTTGTGTGGTCAACATGAAATGATTCAAATTATTTGGAATGATACAGAGATTATCAATTAACAGGCGCAACAG
Source organism: Clostridia bacterium (assembly GCA_026414765.1). Taxonomy (NCBI): domain Bacteria; kingdom Bacillati; phylum Bacillota; class Clostridia; species Clostridia bacterium. The sequence continues at coordinate 37,611 of JAOAIJ010000043.1, forward strand.
TTTAGTTTAGTTGTTGGTTATGAAAATTAGTGGTCTAAGACAATGGTGTCGAAAAGTGTCGAATAATAGCGAATTGTTGCATTTCTCCAGATTATTATGTATAATAAAGTTGTAATACCTATATAAGCAGTTCATATTATTATTCCATGTTTAAACTTCTTTTCAATTCGAGTAAGTACCATTTTTAAATGAAAATAATGGATAAAGTTGTTATTTACTTGTTTGCTGTATGCAAACACTTTGGTAATTAATGCTTTGATTTATTTATTCTTTTTTCCCAGCTTGTGAAAATTATCTATGGAAGGGTGACGTAAATTGAAAAATGTATTAGTAGTTGATGATGCTGCGTTTATGAGGGGTTCTCTAAGAATCATGCTGGAAAGAAATGGGTATAATGTAGTGGGTGAGGCTGAAAACGGCATGGTAGCTGTAAAAAAGTATAAGGAATTACAGCCTGATATAGTAACAATGGATATCACTATGCCTGAAATGGATGGTTTAGAGGCACTTAAGACAATAAGAGCCTTTGACCCTAATTCAAAAATTGTTATGATTTCTGCACTTGGACAGGAAAACAACGTAAAACAGGCTGTATTATCAGGTGCAAAAGGATTTATAGTCAAGCCATTTAAAGAAGAACATGTTGTTAAGACTTTAAGCAAGCTATAACCGGTGCATGTGAATATAAAAGCAATCATTATTCAATTTGTTTATGGTATAAACGACCTGACTTAAAGTTATTGATTTATAAGTATACATAAATTAGTAATTATGGGTTTGTTTTTACATATATCGAAGCATATCAGTCATCTATTCTTAGTTAATCTTTTTTATGTATGTAAACTTATAAATACAAATTTTATATACATTAAGAAATTGAATAATCAATAAACAGGAGTGATTTCCAATGGGTAATAGTTATAGCAGGGAACCTATGCTTGAGATGTTTATATTCGAAACATATCAACTTCTGGAGCAGTTGGAGCAATCAATCATAAACTCAGAAAAAAATGGCGGTTTCCACTCTTCTATAAATGAAATCTTCAGAATAATGCACACTATTAAAGGATCTTCAGCTATGATGCTCTTTAATAACATAGCTGCTACAGCACATGCAATAGAAGACCTCTTTTACTATCTCAGGGAGGAAAAGCCTGACAAGGTTGATTATTCAAGATTGAGTGATATTGTCCTTGAAGGGGTGGATTTCATAAAATGCGAGACTGCCAAAATTGACAGTGGTCTGAATGCAGATGGAAATTCAGAAGAACTTATAAATGTAATCAAAGCATATTTGACTAATCTAAGAATTGAGAATAATTCACCTTCCAAAGGAAATGAGAATAATAACAGCAATTCCGAACAGAAATTCTATATCTCACCGGAAAGAACTATGATTTCTACATCAGGTACATCAAACAAATACAAAGCAATCATTTTTTTTGAGGATGGTTGCGAAATGGAGAATATAAGGGCTTTTACTGTAGTACATAATCTAAAGGAAATTGCAGATGAACTGCAATTTGCACCTGAAGATATAATGGAAAATGATGATAGCATTGAGGTTATAAGGCAGGAAGGCTTTAAGGTTGTTTTCAATACAGGAAAGAGTTTTGATGAGGTAAGGGATATATTACAGCAGACGATTTTCTTAAGAGATTTGGATTTAGTTTGTTTGGAAGAGAATAACACTGACCGGCCTGAAGCAAGAGTTAAAAGGGAAATAAATCTTGATAAGCCTGTAGATGAGTTTATTGACAAAGACAGATCAAAGGAAATTCAAAAAGAAAATACCTCAACATCTTCAAAACAAGGAATAATAAGTGTTAATATTACAAAGCTTGATAAACTGATGGACCTTGTAGGAGAGCTGGTAATCTCTGAAGCGATGGTTACGGGAAATCCGGATTTGAAAGGATTACAGCTTGACAACTTTTATAAATCAGCGAGGCAGCTTCACAAAATCACAAGCGAGCTTCAGGATATTGTAATGTCTATCCGGATGGTTCCACTTTCAATGACCTTTCAGAAAATGAACCGCATTGTCAGAGATATGAGCAAAAAGCTTAATAAGGATGTAGAACTTGAAATAATAGGAGAAGAGACTGAAGTAGATAAAAACATAATTGAAAGCATATCTGACCCATTGATGCATCTTATACGTAATTCCATTGACCATGGCATAGAATCTGCGGTGGACAGACTGGAAAAAGGCAAGCCTGAAGCCGGCAAAGTAACTCTTGAGGCCAAGAGTGCAGGGGGAGATGTGTGGATTATCGTAAAAGATGATGGACGAGGGTTGAACAAGGAAAAGATTTTAAAAAAGGCGTTGGAGAACGGATTGGTTTATAAGCCTGAGAGTGAGCTGACAGACAGGGAGATATATTCATTTATTTTCTTACCGGGATTTTCAACTAAAGAAAAGGTTACTGAGTTTTCCGGCAGAGGTGTGGGCATGGATGTAGTTACCAAGAATATTGAGAAGGTAGGGGGAACTGTACTGGTAGATAGTAAACCAGATACAGGGACTACTATTTCGATAAAGATACCGCTGACGCTTGCCATTATAGATGGTATGACAATAAAAGTAGGGAATTCAAGGTATACCGTCCCTATGACTTCAATAAAGGAATCAATGCGCGTAACCGAAAGGGACGTGATAACAGATCCGGACGGTAATGAAATGATTCTTATAAGAGGCCAGTGTCACCCTATACTAAGGCTTCACGAAATCTACAAAGTTAAAACTGACACTTTGAAAATACATGAAGGAATAATCATGATGGTGGAAGATGAAGATAAAAGTATCTGCATTTTTGCAGATGAACTACTTGGGGAGCAGCAGGTAGTAGTAAAAGCTTTGCCATCATATTTAAAAAAGGTAGGAGGGATAGCAGGGTGTACCTTACTGGGAGATGGCAGTATAAGCTTGATTCTGGATGTAGTAGGGTTAATGGGAGTAGATAGATAAACAGGCATTGTGGAGTAAAGTGTTTATAAAGGAGGAGATGGTAAAATGACTGAAGTTTTGGAAAACGTAATGGAATTTGAGGATACGCAGAAAGATAAGTATCTGACTTTCGTTTTAGGCAGTGAGGAATACGGAATAGACATAAAATATGTGACAGAAATTATTGGACTGCAATCTATAACACAAGTACCTGAAATGCCTGAATACATAAAGGGTATTATTAATTTGAGAGGGAAAATCATTCCGGTGCTTGATGTCAGGTTGAGATTCAAGAAGGAATCCAGGGAGTATAACGACAGGACATGTACAATTGTAGTAGATATGGAGAATACATCTGTGGGATTGATTGTGGATTCAGTATCTGAAGTGTTATCAATACCTGAAACTGAAATAGTACCGCCTCCACAGTTGAACTCAGGTTATCATCAGAGGTATATAAAAGGCATAGGTAAGGTTGGAACTAACGTGAAGCTGTTGCTGGACTGCAACAAGCTTTTGAATGATGATGAGATACAGGAAATTATGAACCTTTCATAATGGGAAAACTATATTGTATTAATTACTCTTTATTATGTTATCCAGGTTTGTACAACTAGTTAAAGTAATGAATTATAGTTAGGCTGGTTTTCTCCTGAATTGTCACAGCGGGTTAAAGTATACATAAAGGAGGAGTTAATATGAATTGGTATTATAACTTAAAAATTGCTTCTAAACTAATAACTGCCTTTATACTGGTTGCTCTTATTGCAGGTGTGGTAGGGGTGACAGGGATTATTAATATCAATAATATTACAACTCAGGATAAAGTCCTGTATGAGTTGAACACAGTTCCAATTAGCCAAATATCACAAGTAGCCTTGTCATACCAGAAGTCACGTGTTGCCATGAGGGATATGGTTGTAGACAGAGATGCAGACAGGTTGGCTGAGTATGAAAAGAGTGTAAAAGAAGATATAGCAAATATGAGGGTTAACCTAGATAAATTTGGAAAGACCCTTCAGACAACAGAAGGAATACAGTTGGTTGAAAAGCTGAAGGTGGCAATTGACAAGTATGAACCGTACATAGGCGAATTGGTTGGAATGATAAAAAACAACAATGCGGATGGGGCATATGCCAGGATGAAGGGTGAAGGCATAATTCTGGCAAAGGAAATAGATGAAACTATAAACAGGCTTACAACCCTTAAAGTGGTTATTGCGGGAGAAAAGGCGGAAGATAATCAGGCAACTGCCAGAAATTCGGTAATAATGATGATTGCTTTTGTCACTGCAGGAATGCTGACAGCTATAGTTCTTGGCATTTTTATAGCACGGATAATCAGTAAATCAATGAATAAGCTTGTAACAGCTGCACAGAAAATAGCAGGCGGGGATCTGAATGTTGAAGTGGAAGTGAACACAAAAGATGAGGTGGGAATGCTGGCACAGGCATTTGATACTATGGCTAACAACATAAATGAAGTAATGACAAACATAAATGCTTCTGCAGAACAGGTAGCTGCAGGTTCCAAGCAGGTATCGGATTCTGGACAGGCTTTATCCCAGGGGTCTACAGAACAGGCAAGCTCTATAGAAGAAATCACATCCTCAATTACCGAGGTTGCAGCTCAGACCAAACAAAACGCAATCAACGCAAATCAGGCGAATGAACTTGCCTTGTCCGTAAGAGAAAAGGCAGCCCAGGGAAATGAGCAAATGAAGCAAATGCAGAAGGCTATGCAGGATATAAATGTTTCATCTTCAAACATATCAAAAATAATAAAGGTTATAGACGAAATCGCATTCCAGACAAATATACTTGCGCTTAATGCTGCCGTAGAAGCAGCCAGGGCAGGGCAGCACGGAAAAGGTTTTGCTGTAGTAGCCGAGGAAGTAAGAAATCTGGCTGCCAGAAGTGCAAATGCAGCAAAAGAAACGACAGAGATGATCGAAGGTTCCATACGAAAGGTTGAAGCGGGAACAAAAATAGCAAATGATACGGCAGAAGCTCTGAACGAAATAGTCAATGGAGTGGCAAAAGCTGCAACACTCGTTGGAGAGATTGCTGTTGCGTCAAATGAACAGGCAACAGGTATATCACAAGTAAACCAGGCTCTGGAACAGGTAGCGCAGGTAGTACAGACCAATTCGGCGACAGCGGAGGAAAGTGCAGCTGCAAGCGAAGAACTGTCCAGTCAGGCAGAAGTGCTGAAGGATGCCGTACTAAAATTCAAATTAAAAAGAAGTGATTTTAAAGGTATTGACAATCTAAACCCTGAAGTTGTCCGAATGCTGGAAGGAATGGTGAGCAAAAAGCAAAGTAATGGCGGTAAAACAAATAAGAAAGAAATGTTCTCCAAAGCGAAGATTATGCTTGAAGACAATGAATTTGGCAAGTATTAATCAATAATTGTATCATTGCATTATCCTGATAGCGTCAGCACGTAGAAGTGAGCGACATATAATGTCTGCTGAAGCAACGTATTCGATTAAGAGAGATATACCAAACTATCCTACATCTAAAAAACGGAGGAGCAAATCATATGAAATGGTTTCGTAATTTGAAGATACTGGTAAAGCTTCTGGCCTCATTTATTATTGTCGCTTTAATAGCTGGTGTTGTCGGAATCGTCGGGGTAATCAATTTAAGGAAAATTGATACTGAATATACTACTTTATATAAGGATTTCGGAGTAGCAGTAGGTGATGTAGGAAATGTATCTATAGCCTACCAGCGTATCAGGGTAAACTTAAGGGAATTGATAATTGACAAGGGAAGCTCGGAACGTAGTACATATACAGAGAAAATAAAGGGTTATGATAAGATTATTAACGATGAATTGGCAGAATTTCAGAAGTCTTTACATACTGAAGAAGCTAAAAATGAGTATTCAAGGCTGGTTGCCGCAATAAACGAATACCAGCCAATAAAGCAAAAAATCATTGATCTGTCCCTTTCTAACAGGGAAGAAGAAGCTTTGAAATTTCTGCGTGTGGATGGAGCAAAGCTGGCTAACGAGATAAATGATACTATTGATAAACTGATGGAACTTAAGATAAAGGGTGGAAATGAAAGGTCAGATGAATATTCTGTTACCACAGACAACACGGTTATGACCATGGTAATTGTTGTGATTTTTGCTGTTTTGGTAGCTGTAGGCTTGGGTATTTATGTAGCCCGTATTTTAAGCAACCCGGTAAAAAATATGGTTTCAGCTGCCAATAAACTTGCTGTAGGAGATGTAAATGTCAGTGTTGAAGCAGATACAAAGGATGAAATAGGAGAATTGATGGGAGCCTTTGGCAGAATGATAAAAAACGTACGAGAACAGGCTCTTGCAGTAGAAAAGATAGCATCCGGCGATCTGACAGTAGAAGTAACCGTTAAGTCGGAGAATGATCTTCTGGGCAAAAAACTCAGTGAGATGATACAAAAGAATAATGAGGTACTGATTAATATTAATTCAGCATCTGAGCAGGTGGCTGCAGGTTCCAGACAGGTTTCGGCATCAAGCCAGGCATTGTCCCAGGGGGCTACCGAGCAGGCAAGCTCCATAGAGGAAATCACTTCATCAATGACTGAAGTTGCTGCCCAGACAAAACAGAATGCAATAAATGCAAATCAGGCCAGCGAGCTTGCATTGGCTGTAAAAGAAAAAGCCGAACAAGGAAATGACCAGATGAAGGAAATGGTAAAAGCGATGCAGGACATAAACCAGTCTTCCTCCAATATATCAAAAATAATAAAGGTTATAGACGAGATTGCTTTCCAGACAAATATACTGGCACTAAACGCAGCTGTAGAAGCAGCCAGGGCGGGACAGCACGGAAAGGGCTTTGCTGTAGTGGCTGAAGAAGTAAGAAACCTGGCTGCCAGAAGTGCAAATGCTGCAAAAGAAACAACCGATATGATAGAAGGTTCCATTAAAAATGTTGAGGTAGGCACAAAAATAGCAAGCAACACGGCCAGTGCCTTGAGCGAGATAGTTGGAGGTGTGGCTAAGGCAGCATCTTTAGTAAGTGAGATAGCAATTGCATCGAATGAACAGGCAACGGGAATATCGCAGGTAAATCAGGCTCTTGAACAGGTTGCACAGGTTGTACAGACCAACTCTGCAACTGCCGAGGAAAGTGCAGCAGCAAGTGAAGAGCTGTCTGGTCAGGCAGACTTACTGAAAGAATCTGTAAGAAGGTTCAGACTGAAAGATATGAAAAATACCGGCTTTGACAGTTTCAACCCTGATGTTATTAATATGATTGAGAGCATGATGAGCAAAAAGCACTATTTAAATACTGTAAGCAGAGGAAACCAGGAAAATGCAGCTTCTGTGCACCCTAAATCTCAAATATCTCTTGAAAGTAATGAATTTGGCAAATACTAAAGCATAACTATGGAGGTTGAGTATTTTGGACATTTCGGATAAGGAATTCGAACGTCTTGCAACATATATGAAGGCGAATTACGGCATAAATATGACCGAAAAGAAAAAAACACTTGTTATGGGACGCTTGCATAATGTCCTTATACAAAATAACTTTAAAAGCTTTTCAGAGTATTACGAGTACATAATTTCCGATAAGACGGGGGATGCCGTTACCACCCTCATAAACAAGCTTACAACCAATCATACTTTTTTTATGAGGGAGTCCCAGCATTTTGATTATCTAAAAAAGAATGTGCTTCCCTATCTTGCGGAAAAAGAGAAAAGCAGGAAGGATTTAAGGATATGGAGTGCCGGGTGTTCGACAGGTGAAGAGCCTTATACGCTTGCAATGATTTTATCCGATTTTTTCGGTTTGGAAAAACCTCAGTGGGATACCAAGGTATTGGCTACGGATATTTCTTCAAAGGTATTGAATGCTGCAGATAAGGGGATTTATTCCAATGAGCACATAGCTTCCTTGCCTGACTATTGGAAAAGGAACTATTTCAGGCCACATGACACTGAAAACTCCATAGTTGCGGATAGAATAAAAAGTGAAGTCATTTTCAGATTATTCAATCTGATGACGAATTATTTTCCGTTTAAGAGACAGTTTCATGTAATATTCTGCAGAAATGTGATGATATATTTTGACGCTGAAACGAAAAGGGAATTGGTAAACAAATTCTATGACAGTACAGAACCGGGGGGGTATTTGTTCATTGGACATTCGGAATCACTTAACCGCAGCGAAAGCGGATATAAATATATTCTGCCTGCTGTTTACAGAAAAGAATGAATTGTTATAAGATATAAAAGAAAAGATTGCGGAGGTAAGAGTGTTTATTAAACGCAAGATAAAGGTTTTGATTGTAGATGATTCGCTTTTGTTCAGGGAAACTTTGGCAAGAGGCATTACTTCCGATCCTGGTATCGAGGTAGTGGCAACTGCACCGGACCCATATACAGCCAGCGAAAAAATAATTGAATTTGAGCCTGATGTAATGACGCTGGATGTAGAAATGCCCAGAATGAACGGTATTGAATTCCTTCGCAGGCTTATGCCCCAATACCCTATACCTGTAGTTGTAGTGAGTGCCGTCAGTGAAAATGTTTTTGATGCCTTGAATGCCGGTGCGGTAGATTTTGTTACAAAGTCCGCACCGGGCAATCCTAAAGGAATGGACTCATTGATAAATGAGCTTATAGTGAAAATAAAAATAGCGTCTACAGCCAAGGTGGGACACTTGAAAGGGGCTGGGCTGCCAGGAGGATTATCAGGAAGAAATAATCCGAAGAGCGAAATATCAGACCTTACGGAACGTATAATTGCAATTGGAGCATCCACTGGGGGAACTGAGGCTATTTATCAAGTTATAAAATCCCTTCCGAGGGAAATTCCCGGAATGGTGATAGTGCAGCATATGCCTCCGGTATTTACAAGGATGTATGCGGAAAGGCTGAATAATTCATGCTCTCTGGAGGTAAGAGAGGCAAAGGACGGGGACAAGGTATTGCCGGGGCGTGTCCTTATTGCTCCGGGGGATTTCCATATGAGATTGAAAAAGTTCGGGGGATCATATCAAGTCGAATGCTTTAAGGGTGAAAGAGTTAATGGTCACTGTCCTTCCGTAGATATACTTTTTGAGTCCGTAGCTAAGGAAGCTGGAAGAAATGCAATAGGTGTCATACTTACAGGTATGGGATATGATGGGGCCAAGGGAATGCTGTCGATGAGAAAAAACGGTGCAAGGACTATTGGACAGGATGAACATTCATGTGTCGTATATGGTATGCCTAAGGTTGCATACGATATTGGAGCAGTTGAAAAACAGGTAGCGCTGGACAATATTGCACAGGTTGTGTTTTCTGTAATTAATGGGAAGTTGTAACCGGATACTGTGAAAAGGAATTCAGAAGGGGGCAGGATATGCAAAACGACAGGCAGTTCACCAAAGGGAAAAAGGCTGAAAGGGAGTTTCTGTCGATTGCCCTTGAAAGTATAGGGGATGGTGTAATAACCACTGATGAAAACGGCAGGGTAGTATTTATGAATGAAGCAGCCGAGGAACTTACCGGATGGAGCCGTACTGATGCAGACGGAAAGAGGCTGGAAGAAGTATTTGTAATTATTGACAAAAAAAGCGGCTCTTTATTGGAGAGCCCTTTTACCGTGACATTAAGGAAGGGAAGTAAAAGCGGACTTAAGAATCATACAGTACTGATATCAAAGCACGGTACAGAAAGCTATATATCAGCCAGCAGTGCGCCCATAAAAGAATGCGATGGGGAAATAATCGGTGTAGTAGTAGTTTTCAGAGACATAACAAGAATCAAGCAAGCCGAAGAAGAAGTGGCAAATGAACAAAAAAACCTGAAGGCTATTTTTGAATCTTCACCTGTAGGGATGCTGCTATTAGATGAGAATATGATCATATGCAGAATCAATGATTCTGCATTGAAGATATTGAAAAGAGGGTTTGAGGATGTAATAAGCAGACGGATTGGTATCGGATTTAACTGTATAAACTGTATCAGAGGCAACAATGGTTGCGGCTTTAGTATCGAGTGTGACAATTGTCTTTTCTGGAGTATTGTTTCTGTTGCCTTTGATTCGGGAGAGCCGATAAAAGGTATGGAAATATCCCATTATATATTCGTGGACGGAAAAGAGGAAAACATATGGCTGAAAATGAGTGCTGTCCCGGTAGTATTGGATGGCAGAATATATGTAGTGCTGGCTATTGAAGATATCACTGAGAACAAGAGGAATGAGGAAGGGCTTAAAAGGTACCAGATACTATCAGAAAAAGCCCGTGATATAATTTACTTTATCGATACCGATGGAAATATCCTGGAGGCAAATGATGCCGCATTCAAGGCATATGGATATACCAGAGAAGAGCTTTTGAGCAAGAGTGTATTTGAACTTAGAAACAATGAAGAAATTCCGCAGGTTGCAAAACAGCTTAAGATAGCTGATGCAGAAGGAACGCTTTTTGAAACTGAGCATATACGCAAGGACGGAAGTGTGTTTCCGGTAGAGGTAAGTGCCCAGGGAACTACTATCGGAAATAAGAGAGTAATACTGAGTATAATAAGAGATATTACAGAGAGGAAGAAGGCAGAACGGGAACTGCAGCTTGCCATGGAAGCTGCCGAAACAGCAAGCAGGGCGAAAAGTGAATTTTTGGCCAATATGAGCCACGAAATACGTACTCCGCTAAATGGAATAATAGGTATGACTGATCTGACTTTGCTTACTGAACTGACAAAAGACCAAAAAGAAAACTTAGTCACAATAAAAACGTGTGCCGATACATTGCATAGGGTAATCAACGATATACTGGATCTTTCTAAAATCGAGGCGGGAAAAATGCTTATAGAGAGTATTCAATTCGATATAAGAGAATTAATAGAAAAAACAGTTAAGCCTCATTATACAAATGCCAGGCTAAAAGGGCTCAAATTCATACATAACGTGAATAAAGAAGTACCTGAAACCCTGATGGGTGACCCTACACGATTGCAGCAGATACTGAACAACCTTATAGGGAATGCAGTAAAATTTACCGAAGCAGGTGAGATAAACATACAGGTGGATAATTACCTGATAATTGATTCTAGGGCATATATGAAGTTCTCTATATCAGATACGGGTATAGGGATTGCCCAGGAAGAAATGAGCCAGTTATTCAAAAATTTCAGTCAGGTAGATGGTTCAATAACAAGGAAGTATGGAGGAACAGGACTGGGCTTGGCCATATCCAAACATCTTGTAGAAATGATGGGTGGTACTATATGGCTAAAGAGTGAAAAAGGTAAAGGCAGTACGTTTTACTTTACTATAGAATTCAGTGTAGGTAGTATGGCAGCAAGGGCAGGAAGCATTTCCGGAATAAACAGCTTGTTGGAAAAGACGGAAAACACACTGGAGATTCTAATGGCGGAAGATGACAAGGTTAACCAGATACTTACTACTCAAATACTTGAAAAAAAAGGTCATAGAGTGGATATTGCCAATAATGGGGCAGAAGCATTGAAAAAACTGAGTGAAAAAAACTATGATGCAATTCTGATGGATATCCAGATGCCTGAATTGGACGGTATTGAGACAACCAGGAGGATAAGGGCTGCAGAAGAGGGTACTGACAGGCATGTTCCAATAATAGCACTAACGGCATTTGCTCTCGAAGGTGACAGAGAGAGATTCATTTCTGCAGGCATGGACTATTATGTTTCCAAGCCTGTAAGCATGGAAGAGCTGTTAAAGCCACTGGAACAGTTGGGAGAATCGAAATACGGAGACAATGCCCAAACAGTAGTTTTGGGGAACAATAATGCAGGTAGCAGGATAAAAAACATAGAGAACAAGCTTAAAGAGCATAAAAAGCTGTTTATCCATGATATACGGCTGCATATGAAAAGACTTAGGGTGGCATGTGAGAAACATGAGAGTATACAGATAGAGCGGTATGCTCATCTCATAAAGATTTCAGCTTCAGGTGCAGAAGAAAACACTATTAAGAATATTGCTTTTAAGATAGAACTGGCTGCCAGAAAAGAAGATTGGGTACAGATAGGTGTGCTGTTGATAAATTTGGAAGAAGAAACTGGAAAAATAATATGATAAATATTTACAAGGGGGTAGCAAAATGAAAATTTTAATTGCAGAAGACGACCTTGCCAGCAGAAAGTTTATTTACAAGTTTCTTTCTTCGTATGGGGATTGTGATGTGACCGTAGATGGTATAGAAGCTGTAGAAGCATTTATGCTTGCATGGGATGAAGGTAATCCTTATGAGCTTGTATGTCTTGACATAATGATGCCTAAACTGGATGGTTTAAAAGCATTAAAAGCCATACGTGATATTGAAAAACAAAAATCGGTCGAGGCTTCACACCGTGCCAAAATAATTATGACAACTGCACTAAATGATACAAGGGACGTATACGGTGCATTTGAAACCGGCTGTGAAGCATATGCTGCCAAACCAATAAATACCGAGAAGTTAATTGAAGTTATGAAAAAGCTTGAATTAATAAAATAATCCTGCATTTGCAGGATTATTTTATGTTCTGAGTTTGTTTACGGTTTCCTCATCAGGTGTTACTATCATTGTTTTAAAATTGTCATAAATAACCATACCGGGTTTTGCACCGCTGGGTTTTTTTACATTTTTTACTGCGGTATAGTCAACAGGTACGCCTGAAGACATCTTTGCCTTACTATGATAGGCTGCTAACATACCGGCTTCTTCAAGGGTTCTGCCGGGTATTTCATGCTGGAGCTTTTTTATGATAACATGAGAACCAGGTATGTTTTTTGTATGAAGCCAAATATCATTTGATGAAGATAATTTTAATGTTAGCTGGTCATTTTGTTTGTTGTTTTTTCCTACAAATATGTCAAAACCGTCACTTGATTTGAAGTGTAGGGGTTCAGAACCTGATTGGCGTTTCTTGCTATTTTGCTTTCTTTTTAAAGAGTAATATCCTTGTTCTATAAGTTCTTCCCGGATCTCTTCAATTTCCTGTAGAGAGTTGCAGTTATCTAAAAGCAACAACACGCTTTCCAGGTAATCAAGTTCACCCCGGGTATCTTCCATCAGCTTGCTGGTATAGCTATAAGCACTTTTGGCTTTTGTATACTGCCTGTAATACCTTTGTGCATTTTGCTGTGCTGAGAGATTTTCATCAAGTTTTATTTCCAGATATTCACTGTCTTGGCTGTAATAGTTCAGAAGCGAAACTTTATCGGTATTCGCCGGAATACAGTAAATGTTTGCGGTTATGAGTTCACCATATAGTTTCAAATTTTCTCTGTCTGACACTTCTCTGAGCTTTTCCTGCTGCAGGGCAAGTTTTTTATTACACCGATCCATATTATTATTAAGCACTTTGTACAAATCGGCTTTTTTATGCTTCTGCCTTTCAATATTGTCCCTTGTAGAATAAAAAATATCAAGTGTTTTGCTTATAGAGTCAATATACTTTATATTTGGATGTTGCTTTATCGGCAGACAATGAAAATCAATAGGTTTGCCTGGGGCGGCTGCACCATCCATAATTATACATGGTGAAAAGTTGTCTTGTTTTATTTCGTCGATTATATCGCTGAGTACAGATTCCAGCCTTGAAACTTCTTCTGCTAAAAGCCTGTTAATACTATTTTTCCCATCTACGCATGAACGGTAGCAGACTTCAGAGCACAGAAGGGGACTGAATCCCTTGAGATTGTTAAGCAGATACTTTTCAATGCTTACTAAAGGAGTCTCAGCGCTAATCCTAAAAAACTTATCAGTATCAAGCTCCAGAGGATTGGTCTTATTCTGGGACGGTGGCAATACATAAGTTCTGGCAGGCATTACTTCCCTTACGCTGCTGACTTCATTATCAACATGTTTGATGGAATCGATTATTCTATCCTCACTTGTGGTGAGTATAATATTGCTGTGCCTTCCCATTATTTCAATAATAAGCTTCTTGACCGACAGATCTCCTAACTCATTCATTGCTTCTATATTAATGGTAATTATCCGCTCAAAATCATGAAAATCAATACCTACAATTCTTCCCCCCGAAAGATGCTTCCTTAAGAGCATGCAGAATACAGGAGGATTAGCCGGATTTTCCTTTGAAACCCAGGTAATATGTACCCTGGGATAGTTTGCATTTGCACTGAGAAGAAGTTTTAGGTTTTGGCCTTGCGCTCTTATATTCATTAAGATTTCATCTTTTTCAGGCTGAAATATTTTTTCTATCCGGCTGCCGACAAGGGTATCTGATAGTTCCTTTGATATACATTTAGTAACTATTCCGTCAAAAGGCAATTTTTACACCCTTTCTAAATAACGCACACTTGTGTGCTCAGATGTGAAGCTATGCTTCGTTTTATAGTATAGCATTTAGAGCCTTATATATCAAAGGGAAGTTAGAGATATAAATTTATTTGTATTGTTTATCGGCTTTTTAGATGATAAAATTATAAAATCCCGGTTTAAACTATAAAGTCGGGCTTGATTCATAAAATGAGGTGTTTTATGGTTATAGGTGTCTGCAGGATAGTATTGCATATGGATGAGGTTTTTTCATTAAAGGAAAAAAGGCATATTGTCAAAAGTATAGTTGAAAGGCTTAAGTCCAGATTTAATGCATCTGTGGCTGAGGTTGACATGAATGACACATGGAATAAAGCTGTTATAGGTGTTTCATGTGTATCAAACGAAGCTGGGCATGCAGACAGTATGATGTCAAGTATTGTAAATTTCGTGGAAAATGACGGACGGGCAGTGCTTGTTGATTATTCTACAGAGACAATACATGTTGATTGAAAAGATTTTTATTGACTCTTAATTTGAAAATATATTAAAATATAATAGTTGGGTTGCATTATTTTTAATATAGGAAATATCGGATTAATATATGGGGCTATAGTGCAGCTGGGAGAACACTAACGCTGTAACTACAGCCCCAAAGATAATTGAAAAGCAGGTAATAATAAAAATTGCATAAGTCCCCGGAAATGGGGAAATTTGGGGGTATAACTCAGTGGGAGAGTGCAACACTGGCAGTGTTGAAGTCGAGGGTTCAAGTCCCTCTATCTCCACCAAATAAAATGAAACAGAAGGAATGAACTCGCAAGGTTTAAGTCCTTCTGTTTTGCCATTTTTATAACATTCTTAGCACGAGTAATTATTAAAATGAGAAGGATAAAAATGAATGATATCTTAGCAGAGGCTTTTTGGGCTTTTGATCATATTTTAATATCTAAGGGCTATGATAACCCAGCACCACACAGGCATCTTGCCAAACATTTGATTTTCAGTGTTAACAATAAATTTGAATGCGTGGTAGAAAACGCAAGCTTTTATTGCAAAGGCGTGTGCATTGATTCAA
Organism: Clostridia bacterium; assembly: GCA_026414765.1. Lineage (NCBI taxonomy): Bacteria > Bacillati > Bacillota > Clostridia > Clostridia bacterium. The sequence goes on from JAOAIJ010000043.1 coordinate 52,886, forward strand.
ATGTCGAGCATACAATAGGTCGAAATGATGGGAATATACTTGTATTTCTGTTTGATGAAACAAGTGTACTGGCAAGGGAATTAAGTGTTAACTATCTAATGGGTAAGCCTTTTTGTGTATTGGATGAAAAACTATCTTCTAAAGTAAGTACGGTTTGGGAAGAAACCCATAAAGATTCAAAGAAGCTGGATGAAGCTATCTTGTCAGTTTGTCAGTTAAAGCGGAGTTGTCGTATAAAATACGATCATAGAATTCACCAACTACTGGAATCGGTTTCACAAATGGAAGGCATATATCAGAATGCAATCAGTACACTTTGTGATGTAGTTTATCTGTCCCGGAGCAGACTGTCTCATCTGTTCAAACAACAGGTCGGTGTCTCGCTAAGTAGTTATTTGGTGTTTGAAAAAATGAGAAAAGCGTACACGTACGTTGCAACAGGCGAAAATATTACCATCGCAAGCGTTCGTGCAGGCTTTGACAGTCCTTCACACTTTTCAGCTGTTTGTAAAAGAATGTTTGGGTTGTCATTTACAGATTTCAGAAAAATGACTTTACTTAAAGAGGTAATGTAGCATCTATTTGAAAGTTTTTCATATTACCACAAAGTATAATTAGGTAAAAGCTTGTGGAGGATATTAATTATGAAAAACGATAAAATAGAGTTCAAAATTGGATCATACAATTTAAACTCGCAGTCGAATTTAAATTATCAATTGAACCGTACAATTATGTGGGGGGGCGGGGAACTTAGCGATATTGAGGAAATTGCTCATGGCATATATGATAGTATAGCTTGGAAACGGGAACTCATAGCTATTGGCGATAAAGCATTTTCTGAGGGTAGAATCAGGGAAGCCATCGCATATTACCGTATGAGTGAATTTTTTATGTATGATGGAGATGCAGATAAACAGAAATATTACAGTCTTGCTACAGAATTGTTTTATGACTATTACAAGAACTTCTTTGTTGATAGTACCGTTGTAAGTTATGAAGTACCCTTTGAAAATATTACACTTCCCGTAATGTATGCAAAAGCAAAGGGGATGAAAAAAGATACCATTCTATTGCATGGTGGAAATGACTCATATTTTGAGGAGTTTTTCTTGCCGATGCTGTATTTAGCGGAAAATGGTTTTGAGGTTTATCTCTTTGAAGGGCCTGGACAAGGTGGTGTTATGAGAATACAAGGAAGACACTTTTCCTATCAATGGGAGAAACCTGTGAAAGCAATCCTTGACTTTTTTAGGCTAGACGATGTAACGATTATTGGAGCATCTCTCGGGGGAATGCTTGCACCCCGTGCGGCAGCATTTGAGAAAAGGATTAATCGGGTTATAGCATGGTCCGTCTTCCCTAACTTTATGGACATCCTTATATCTACTCAACCACCTAGATTACAAAAATTCCTTAATTTTTTAGTCAAGATGAGACTTGGGTTTGTGATTAATACAGTATTTAATTTTAAGCTGAAAAGGGGAGATGAATTGGTAAAATGGGGACTACGGCATGGAATGTATGCTTATGAGGCAAAAACACCTTGCGAATATATTTTTAAAATGAGCCAATACCAAATGATAGATATTGCTCCGCTTATTGAACAGGATATGCTAATTATTGGTGCCAACAAAGACCACTTTATTGATTACCATATGGTCAGTAAAGAAATCGATGTGCTGAAAAACGTTAAATCCCTTACTGTACGAATATTTACTGACAAGGAAACCGCGGGGGCTCATTGTAATGTGGGGAATGTTAAGTTGATTTTAGATACAGTTATGAGTTGGGTTGCAGGGGTGAAAGATAGAGTAAGTGGATAAAACGGGGATTGCTGTTAAGTATACGCAAATCATAAAATTAACAAGGAAAAATTAGGATGATTACTCAGTGGGAGAACACTAACGCTGTAACTACATCCCCAAAGATAATTGAAAAACAGGTAATAATTAAAATTGCATAAGTCCCCAGAAATGGGGAAATTTGGGGCTATAGTGCAGTTGGGAGAGCACCACAATGGCATTGTGGAGGCCGAGAGTCTGAGCCTCTTCGTCTCCACCAAAACAAAAAACTTGTCGAAAATGTCGAGTTTTTTTGTTATAATTTTTATTATCATAATTATTAATTGTTCTGTTTGAAGACCATACTTGATAAAATCTGGGGGTAAAGCATGTTTGATGTTGTATATAAATTACATTCTCCTCATAAACTTTTAAAACCATATATACATAGGATTTGGATATTCGAAAGCAAATATGGAATTCCTAATGATGATATGAAAATGATAACCCCCAATGGAGAAGTAAAATTAATCATCATGTACAGGAGTAATGTGAATTGCAGAATTGAAAATTATTCATGGGATTTTTCAGAACATTCATTTGCTATTATAGGACAAACAACAAAACCTGCAATCATTGACCCGCAAGGCTGTTTTGGAACGATTGGAGTAGAATTTAGACCATTTGGAGCTGTTAATTTCTTCAGTATACCACTTTATGAACTCACAAACCAGTTTTATCACGCAGATGAAGTTTTAAACAGGATTGGCTGTGAACTTCAGAAGAGAATTGCAGATTCGAAATCCGTGGAAGAAAAAATATTTATTCTCGAAAGCTTCCTGCTTAATCAGCTGTTTTCATCTAGGAAAGCTGCTTCCTTTATCGAGTATGCAGCAAATCAGATCACCTTGAAAAATGGGGTAATCAATATTAGCGAATTGATTACCGATACAGGTTACTCAAAACGTCATTTTGACAGAAAATTTAAGGAACACATAGGGGTAAGCCCAAAGGAACTTGCAAGGGTTCTCAGATTCCAAGCGTTTTATAGCAAGATTGCTATGAATAAAAATGATATTCGAGATCAAATGTATGATTTTTATTATGATCAGTCCCACTTTATCAAAGAATTTAAAAGGTTTACAGGATTGACTCCTAAGGAATATTTCAAACAGGATAACAATTTTGCAAAAACGTTTTTTGAAGGTTGAAATGTCCCTTTTTTACAATTTTTTAAGAGAAATTTGTGGTAAATTTATTTTATCTTTAAAGAAAAGGGGTCAGAATATAGTGGATAAAAAAACGGAAGATACTATGATTGAAAACTTATATAAGAACACAGGAAAGACAATAGAAGAATGGGTAATAATTATAAATGAAAACAAGTCTCCGAAGCATAGTCAATCAGTACAATTCCTTAAGGAACAATTCGGATTAGGGACTTTCTATGCAGACTTAGTTGTGCATAAAGCCAATGGAACAGATTCTGGTTCTGTTGATTCGGAAACACTTATCGAAAATCAGTATAAAGGTAAAGAAAACTTAAAACCTATTTATGATGAGTTGCTATTAAGAATAATGAACTTTGGTGACGATATAGAGATTGTGCCCAAAAATACATATGTCAGCCTTCGCAGGAAGAAACAATTCTGCTGTTTGAAACCGGCAACAAAAACTAGATTTGAAATTGAGTTGATTATTAAAGGTCAAGAACCTCATGGTATTCTTGAATTGATATCAGGAGCAGGTGCCATGTGCACACATAAGATAAAAATAGAATCACTAAGTCAAATAACAGAAGAAGTTGTTAATTGGATAAAAGTCGCTTATTCAAAAGCAGCTTGAAAAGTAGCTACAGAGAATTAGAAATATTTTGTTAAGAATAAAAAATGAAGGAGAGTGCATTTTAGATGCAAAAATCAAGTGAATTCATTTATCTCTTTAAACCCAAGCGGGAGAACTTTTTGCAGACTATGACACAGGAAGAAATGGCAGCTTTTGGAGGACACTCAGAATATACGGAAAAATTATTTGCAGAGGGAAAGGTTATTCTAATGGGCGGATGCCTTGACGGTGCATATGGAATAGTTATCTTTAGGGCTGAATCAACTGAAGAAGCTCAACAAATTTTTAAAAATGACCCAGCAGTAAAAGCAGGAATAGTTCATGCCGAACTGCATCCTTACCAGGTTACAGCAAGGCAAGGTTGTTAGAAGAAAATTATCATAAGTAAAAAATGGGATACAATACCAGAGGGAGCGCATCACACTGGCAGTGTGGGGGTCAGGGGTTCGAATCCCCTTAGCTCCACCATACTTTAAGGGACTCGTCGGAAACGGCGAGTTTTTTTATTGACAATATGTTTTGACTAGTGTATAAATATAGTAGTATACATTTATAGTGTTGCACTATTATAGTAAGAATAAAGGAGGATATATGTTACCTAAAGTTAGTGTCTTAATATTAGGTATTATTGATGAAAAGCCAATTAATCCTTATGAAATTAATAAACTCCTAAACGCAATCAATATCAAAAAATGGTTCCCTGTGGCACCTTCTTCTGTTTACGCTACTATTAGAAACCTTCAAAAGAGCGGATTAATTGCAGGAGAGGCAAGAAAGGAAGGTAATACACCGGAGAAAACTATTTATTCGATTTCTGAGGAAGGGAGGAGGGTTTTAAAAGATTCTATCAGGGAATATCTTGCTAGTACCGAATTGGATCATATAAAGGATAATATTGCCTGTATGATGATATGCCACTTACCGAAGGATGAAGCCTATGCCATACTTAAGCAAAAACATGAAAAATTGAAATATGGCTTATTGGGTTTGAAAAAACAGATTGATGGTTTTTCTCAAAGTTTGGAGCTTCCTCCTGTAGCGATTTTAGTTCAAAAATACAATATAGGACTTATTGATAATGAACTCAAATTGGTTGGGGAACTTTTATCATATATTGAACATAGCCAAAACTGGAACCACTACCTGGCCTTGGATTTGAAGAATAATTTGGAATGAAAGGGGTTATACATTATGTTAAAAACTAAACATAACAGGTTGTTTGCTTTAGATATTCATAAAGAAACAGTATTTGCTTTTATTCTGGGACTAGCGGCAATTGTTGCCGGAATACTTGTGAGATTTTCGGACTCAATATTGATGTGGTCAATCATTAGGGATGTCTTGCAGATTTCCATCATTGGTATAGTCCTTCCGTTTACGATAATGGCTAAGAATAAATCGAATTTTTTTAGTTCAGGAATACGTTTTGACAGGCCACTTAAATACCTTCTAATCAGTCTTATCCTTGGAGGACTTTTAGCAATTAATTTTATCACAAAAGCATCGGGAGAAATGAGTACGTTGTTTAGTAATGAGAAACTGATACTAATGTTATACATAATGATTGTTAACATTTTTGAGGTGTTATTTTTTGCAGCATTTCTAAGGTATTATTTTGAAAAAGCATTAGGAATAATACCGTCAGTTATTTTGTCAGCAGCCTTCTACAGCTTGCATCATGCGGGTTTTCAACCTGAGTTTGTCGAGCTATTTATTATAGGTATCGTTTTTATATCCATCTTCAGAATAGCAAATCATTGGCTCATATGCTTTCCAATGTGGTGGGTCGGAGGTGTCGGAGATGTTTTAATTTCTTCAGCAGACTCTGTAAATGTTTCCAATACTGCTTGGTGGAGAGGTATTATTATTCTGATTGTAATTTGTACTATGTTTTATTTGAAGTATCCATTTGGAAAGAAAGAAATTGAACATCCAAGTATGAAGACATGATTTCTGAAATATATACTTTTTTCTAGTAAAACACTTTATTAAACAAGTGAAGGTTTAAATAACCTTCTGCATAGCAATAAATTGAGTATATGTACCAAAAAGCACGAGGGGGGTACTCCTTTAGAAGTAAGCATATTGAGCTTGGTAGGTGAAACCCTGAGAGTATACTTAGAGAGATATTAGATACCATGCGACAAAAGTCGCATGGCATTAGCCTTTTAGGGGTTTTAACCATCGTATTTTTGTCCCTCGGTAACATAGATGCCATCGAGCATTTTTGACATACTTTTTCTTATAGTAACTTTATCCCTATGATCTTTACTGGCTAATAGAAAAGATATAAAATATCCTCTTGACAGTGTAAAAATATGGTAGTATCATATAGTTAGTTCATATAAACGAACTATTTATACTTTTACGGGAGATAATATACTATGCAGAGTAACTTTACAGTAAAAGAAATAATTTCAAGGCTAACACAATACTTTGTAGAAAGTGATACCGAAATAAAAAAGGAATATATTTTTGCTGATATGTCAATGAAACAAATATACTACATTGATATAATCAATCAGTTAGGAAGGCCTACGTTTAGTGAGCTTACTAAGGCATTGGGATTAAGCAAGCCATCAATTACAGCAATAGTAGAAAAACTGGTAAATGCCGGATATGTAAGAAAAGAAAAATCACCGGAGGATAAACGATCATTTTATATTAGCTTAACTGAAAAAGGCCGAAGGGTTTGTAAAATGCATGATGAAATGCATGAAAGAATTATCGGTAGTTTTAGACTTTATATTAATGACACTGAATTTATTCAATTAATGTCAATACTCAATAAAATTACATTCGGCATAATGAATGAGAAAGGAGGGAGAAATGCTCCGGAAGGAGAGTAAGTATGAGGGATATAGTTATTATTTATTTTTCCGGAACAGGGAATACCAAATACGTATCCGAGGAAATCTGCAATTCGTTTATAAAGCAGGGTTATACTGTATCATTAATTTCTGCTGAAGATAAGGAAATGCTTGAAAAGCAGAATTATAATGGTAGTCTTGTCGGTATTGGTTTTCCTTGTTATGCTTTGAATTATCCGGATATTATTGCCAATGCCATACGAGAGTTACCATTCTATACAAATGCCGTTCCTGCTTTTATTTTTTCTACCAAAGGCTGGAGCACGGGTAACAGCATGAAAAATCTAGCTGTACTTATGAGAATGCATAATTTATTAACCATAAAAACAGGCAGCTTTATCTGCCCTAATAATGGTTGGATTACTCTCTTTTCCCCCAATTTTATTTTGTGCCGTAATATGAAATTCGATAATAAATTACTGGAGAAAATCGCTAACTATGCAGAAGATGTTATAAACCTACTTGCTGTGTATGATAAAAAACAGTTTTGCATAAGTACGGTAAGTAACCCGATTATGACACTTTTAAGTTGGTTGCTGGTAAAGATGGAAGGGCAGGTGATGAAATATTATAGAGTTGAATCTGATAAATGTACAGGATGCGGATTATGTGTACGAAAATGCCCTGACCATAATATTAAGTTTGATGAAAATCAAAGGGTAGTATTTGTAAATCCCAATAAATGCACTTGGTGCGTAAGGTGTATAAGTGACTGTCCTAAAGATGCTATCAGGCTGGGGCGGCCTTTAACCGGTAAAGGTTGGTATACAAAAAGCTTGCGCAATGAATTTCTAAAAAAAATCAATAAGGAGGTCAACCGTGAATAGTACATTATATGTGGATATGTGTGAATATAATAAAAAGGTTTTCCCAGCACAGATTATTATGGTTTTTATTGGTACTGCATCTTCATTATTCCTGTTTCTTAATCCGGGTAAAATATCACTTTTGTATTCTCTATTTTCGATAGTGCTATTCTATTTATGGGTTGGTATTACATATCCTTTTCTTTTCAAAGGTCTACTTAAAAGAAGCAAAGTCATGATAATTGTTGTTTTTATAAACCTTATTCTAGGTATTTTGCTAGCAGCTGATATATTTTTTCTAAGGGGTAATGGAGTCTTTGTTTTAAAACAGGTAGATACCTTGAAGATTAGTATTTCCGTTGGACTGGTAATATGGGGTATATTGATTCATCCGATTGAAGGAGTTATATTAAGAGGTCATAAATATGCAGCTTATCTTGGTGTGTATACTTGTCCGACCGCTCCTTATGCAATTGGGATATTGTCGGCAGTTCATTCCAATTCATTAGAATCTATTGTCCTTATAGTAATATCATGTATAGCTATAGCTACAGGAATTACAGCAGGACTGTTTGGGATGAAGAAGGAAAAAATATACGAAGATATTGTATTAATACCAGTGGGTTTATATGGTTTGTTGAGTGTATTTATAATGTGAATACAGTAAGCAAAACCTTCGAGGCTATGCTTCTGCCACTTTCCTTGCCTTCAATTTTTGAACGATACTTGCAGCCTTATCCTGCACACTCGGATAGCTACGGATGAGCTTAATGATGTATTAGAATTTGTGAAAATAAAAAGGAGCTTGTCTGATAGTAGTTTGGCATCTGTATTCATATAAATTTCCATGTACGAAAGGCTTGCTATAACAGCAAGCTTTTTTTGTATTTAGCACAGTTTTAATAATAGCATGTTTGGGCTTATGCAATTATCGCAATTTGTGCCATAGACAAACTTTATAAGTCACTAGAAAGTAAATTATTAAGATGGATATCACCATACATTGAGTATTTAGTTCGGGGTTTACCGATTATTTTACCGACACATACATAACATGCCATAAAATATTTTAGTGGTAAAAAGTGGGAAATAACATAAAGATTATTATAATCTAAATTATAAAAAATAAGTAACTATATCGATATATTAGGCCTATTACATATTTAAAATGGACGAAAAATATTTCCTTTAATACTTCTTGCAAACATCGCCTAGGGTTATTATCTATAAAGGAAGTGAACAACCAATGAAAGTAACGGCATTTAACGGGAGTCCAAGAGGGCCCGAAGGCAATACTGAAGTAATGGTACGCAGTCTTTTAAATGGTGCAGCTGATTCAGGAGCTGAAGTTGAAAATATTTTTTTATCTCAAATGACGATTAATCATTGCCGAGGATGCCGTAAGTGCGTGGGATTGGGTGGTCAGTGTGTTATTCAAGATGATATGCAGATATTGATTCATAAATATATTGGATCAGATATTGCCGTAATTGCAACTCCACTAATGATTGATAATATATCTGGTATGTTAAAGGTATTTTTTGACCGCACTTTTTGCCTTGGTAATCTTCGATTAGAAAAGGATGAAACTGGAGATTGCAGAAGATCACGCTCAAAACTTTTTGAACATTGTGTAATGCCAAAAATTGTTGTGATGGCAAATAGCGGCTATCCAGAAAGAGGAAATTTTCTAGCAATCAAGCAATTAATGAACAGGACTGCACGAAACTTTGGTATGAAAGTAATTGCAGAAATATATAAATCACAGGGTGTTTTGTTAAGTACTGGTATTAAAAGGTTGCGTCCAAAGATAGAAGAGTATAGTAAGCTATTATATAGGGCAGGAGAAGAAATTGTAAAATACTCGAAGCTTCTGCCTGAGACAGAGACTGCACTAACAGAAGATTTTATGTCTAACGAAGATTATTATAGATTAATAAATATGCTGAATTAAGATAAAGACACCGCATAAAAAGTGTAAAGGAAGAGATCTGTTATGTCAACAAAAGCTGTATATCCGTATTTTAGAGAAATCTACCCTGGTGCTGCTGCAAATTGCTTCACTGGTAGTTTATGTGAAGTTATGCGCCTGACTGGCAGTGAAATACAAGAGTATATTATATACTTATTAGGAAACGGATTCAGATTCTATGCGGCTATAGATGATTTTGGCGATCCCAAATTATTTACGGAACTTACTAAAACAGTTGATATATTTTGTGAAAAATATGGGGTTGGCCTAAATTATAAGGATATCGATCAGATAAACACAAAAAAGCAGATTTTAAATGTACTTGAAAATGAACATATTATTGTATGGTTAAACTCAAAACACCTGAAATATTCGGATTTCTACTATTCGCAGGAAGAAGGTTATTTACATGCTATTGCTATAGAAAGGGAAATAAATCCTGGATTAGTACGCATAATAGACAGTCTTATAGTAAGTGCTCCCGTTGTAAACTGCATTGCTGATTTTGAACTTGAATATTTAGAAAAAGCATTATTAGATAAAATTGAAAAACCTGAGATTACTAATGTGACGAAAAAAATAATAACCTTATCCAGAAGAGAATCAATGCCAACATCTCTTGAGAATACAATATTACGCAGTAGTCTATATAGTAACAGTGCTGAAATTCTTAAAGATTACTGTAAAGAAAAAAAATCGCCTGTTATGGAATTTTGTAGATACTGCCAGGAAGCCTTAGAAGAAGGTAATGAAAAGAGAAAGGTATGGCTGCTTCAAAGAATTAATAGGATAATCAAAACTCTTTGGGTAATCCCGAATCGTAAACTTCTACATGCTATTATACCTGATTTGAATCTTGCAAAATATGAAGAAGATACATTAGTAAATAGTTTGGATGACATGATAAACAATTGGTTAGTGCTATCCAGTTGTTGCTTAAAATGCTCTGTTCAGATACGCAAAGTAGATATGCTGGAGGAATACTTTATAGATGCTGACAAAGGCGAAGAATCTTTTTGGCGGCAAGTTAGTGATACCCTGAAAAAATACGTTTGATATGAATATTGTGAGTGGTAATCAAAAATTAAGCCTGTTTTTAAATATTAAAGGGAAATTCAGTAAGATATACCAATAATAACATAATTAAAGATATAAATTATAGTGAGGAGGTATGCTGATTTGGATATAACGAGCGAACAGACAAGAAAACTATTGCCTAGAGTAAATCCTTCTTTACAGACATTCGCAGGAGTCACACATACACTTTCTATTCTTGAAAGTTTTGAAAAAGAAACAAAGCCATGGCGTATGGAGAATTATATAGTTCTTCAGGCAAACGTCATTAAAGCATTCGGGGGTCAGGTTTTCATGAATTTTTATACCCTACCGAATTTATTTGACCATGGTAATCCGGAGATTCAAGCAAGAAACTATTATTGCCCATATTTCAATGTTTATAGTATTCCTATAAAAGATTACGCTGAAAAAGTATTCAATCCGGTAATCGGATCAATTATCAATTTTATTGATGACGGCTGCTATGTAGAACTACCAATTGACTTATTTGCTATAGAGAGGTTTAATATGCCGGGTCACTTTCTTCATACTCCGTTGATTTATGGTTATGACAAGAATGAGCAAGTGTTTTACATGAGTGATTTTGCAAATGAAAAGAAATATGAAGAAATGATCTGTACATTTGAAGAAATTGAGGATGCTTTTAATTCAGGTTTGAACATGGCAAAGAATAATACGGATCCTCTTACAGTCAGTATATTTGCAAAAAGCATTAATATTGTAAAGTACCATCCTTATAATCATGAATTTGATATCAAGCGATTCTGCGAACAGATATATGATCAGATACACCCGGGAAAATCCACACAATACTATAGAAAATATGAGTTGGTAGATAAGTATTCAGAGAAGTATTGGGGTACTGATATATACGATGCTCTTGAGGAAAGTATTAAATATAGCCATGCCAAAGGTGAAATATATGATAATCTTCGTCCTTTTCACCTAATATATGATCACAAGAAGGGGTTGAGTGAGCGTTTTGTATATTGCTCCCAATTATTTACAGATAAGCAAAAGGACATTCTTACACTGTCAGAAAATATGAAAGAGCTGGCAAATGATGCAGAGGAGCTTCGCAACAAAATTGTTAAGAATAGAATGCGTAAAAAGTTATCTGATCAGGAGCTGTGTATGCATCGGTTAAAAGATATTAAAAATCGTGAGGTCCTGATCCTGACAGAATTTCTGGAACTCTTTTCTGAAGTAATGAAAACTGAATCGGGTATGGCAGAAAAATAAATAAGAGAGGAAGTATACTCCAATGAAAGAAATCGATGTGTATAACAAGATAGCAGATATTATTAAGCAATGTTCTGAAAAGAAGGATATTACGGATCTTGATGACGCAAAGTTGGGTGATGTATTGGATTCTCTCCAATTTGTAAAGCTTATAGTTTCCTTAGAAGATGAATACGAGATAGAAATACCAGACAAATACTTGGTACCAGCTAATTTAAATTCGCTTTCTGCCATGACACAGCTAGTTGTTGGAATTATCGGAGGAGAAAAATGATTATAGATTTACAACCAATCAAAGGAAATAGTACTAGCAATTGCTTTTTCTTTACTTTATCAACTCTACTAAAGCATTACAACAACCAAACATATTTACATAATGCTTGCCTCTGGGATTTCAATTTTAGCTATAATCCTGCTTTAAGACTGGAAGACTGTTTGTTTGAGGATGAGCTGTACACGCAATGTTATGACTTTATATTTCAGACAACCGGGCTGTTTCTGACTGTTATGAATACAAATGCCTATAAACAGACGGTTATTGAATCGCTGGAAAAACAAAAGATTGTTCTGATCCATTTTGATAGTTATTTTTGTCCATGGAATTACAACTACTTAAACTATCACTATGATCATTTCTTAATTATTACAGGTTACGAAAATGGAAACTACACTTGTGTGGACTCTTTTTACCTTGATGAAACAGTCATGTTATCAGAAGAACTCTTTGATAAGGGAATCATGCACATTATTGACCATGAATACCAGGATTATAGCACAAATGAAACCAATATCATTGCTGTGGTTAAAGAGTGCATGCAGGCAAATACAAAAATGCTGGATGAATCTAAAATGTTTAAAGATATGCTCGTGATGGCTGATTCCATCTTAAATATAGACAAGGATAAAGAATTTAAAGGACATAATGATGTAAAAACTGTTCCTTTATTTACTAAGCTTCAGAATATTGTGCTAAACAGAAATGCATTAAGCAATGTATGTGAACAACTATATCAGGAAACCGGTCTGGAAGGATATAAGGAAATATCTGAATTGTTTGCAGAAGTAAGTCAGGAGTGGAATATGCTTCTTGTTTTGCTGATGAAATTTTTTGTAACCGGAATGCAAAAACCGCGTGTAAATGCTTCAACAAAACTTAAAGATATTGCCGGCTTTGAAGTACTCATTGCTACAAAACTTAACAACTTATGATCAGGGAGGTATAAATAATGGATATAGAAAAGGTAGTTATCGATCTAATTGCCAAAATTGCCGATTTGGATTCAAGTGAAATAAAAAAAGATTCTTTGCTGGTTAATGATCTGTCAATGGACTCTCTTATGTTCCTGGATTTTGTTACTCAGATAGAAGTTGCAGCCAATAGTGTTATATCACCGAAAGAAATGGCTCAGATTAAGACAGTGCAGGATGTAATAGATTTAGTTATCAAAAATAAGGAGTGATTACATGGCTGTTTACATAAATAATTGGGAACATTACAGCAATGCTTACACTTCGGCCGAAGAATTTGGAGATGTTTTTTTTACAGTGCAAAATGAGACAATTGGCAGCGATAAAGTACGCCCTTTGGATGAGCCGCCTGATTTGTATGATTATATTGAAAAACGCGGGTCTGGTAAAAAGAGCAACTTTACAAAAGTAACTTCATATATATCTAAAAAACTTAGCAAATTTGATATCCCTGATTATCGTATGGGAATCATTATGGCAACTGAATTCGGCAATATCATAGATATGTGTAACCTCGCGAACCTTGCCCATTCTTCTCCGTCACCTATCTCGGCTCAAATATTTCCAAACGCTACAATAAGCAGCGCAACAGTTACCGCATCAATAGTATTACAGGCAAAAGGACTTAATTTAACAATTAACAGCGGTGTTTTAAGTTTTTATTATGCTCTGATGATTGCAAAAAGCTATATTGAGGATGACAAGCTGGATGCCTGCATCGTCATGGTCGGTGATGATTACAATCAGTTTGCCATGGAGGATATCAATACCTCGTATATGGAATTTGAGCATTTTCTTTCGACAATTAATGGCGTTATGCTAAGCAAATACAAAAATGAATTTAGTAATAACTATATTATTAAAAATGTTGCTATATCATCTGAAGACTCAATTGAAGCTTTTTTAGTGTCAAATACACTATATAGCTGCTATAAGCCCTGCAGCAGACAACTGGTGGAGTCAGCCTTAAGCTATCCCTGTTCATATATTGGGCCGTCTATTGCTTTCGCAGAAATAATGCAATGCCTGAAACACCTGAAAGAATCGACAACTTCGCAGGAATGCCGGGTATTGTTGTCAGATAACGGGTTAGTGGCTAGCCTGGATATAGAAAAGGAAACCTCATAATACAGGTATACTATGAGACAACACTGTATTTTTACTAAAGGGTATAAAATAGGCGGACATCAAATTATTTTCAGGAGGGTATTTATATGAAATTATCGGTTGGTATTAACTGGGACCCCCAGCTTATTAATAGTCTTTCGGAAATACCAGAAGTATCTGAAGTATATGGCTGCAATAGTGCAACTCCGGTCGGAACCGGAAGACCATCCATGGTGCTTGGTAAAATAACAAAAGAGGACACGCCGGCATATATTAGTAGAGTTCATGAAAAAGGTCTTAAGTTTAACTATGTACTTAATGCTCCCTGTATGAATAATCGGGAGTATTCTGTCCAAGGACACAGGGATTTGATTGAGCAGATTGATTGGCTTGCCAGTATTGGAATAGATGGGTTTACGGTCTCGATACCATATGTAATAGAGATTATTAAAAAGCGTCATCCTCATCTCTCTGTTAAAGTATCAATTGCCGCCCATGTCGGTACAGCCAGAAAAGCAAAAAATTTTGAAAGCCTGGGTGCCGATGAGATCATGATTGATAATATGATAAACCGGGACTTCCGCATGTTAGAGAAAATTAAGAAATCCGTAAATTGCAAATTGAGTCTTTTATTGAATGATGCCTGTATTTATGATTGCCCTTATAGAGTATATCACTACAATACCTGTGGTCATGCTTCTCAAACCAACCATGAAACAAATGGATTTTATATTGATTACTGTTCAATACGTTGTACCTTGGACCGGCTGAATGATCCCAGCCTGCTGGTTTCAGCAAGGTTTATCCGTCCCGAGGACATAAAGTATTATGAAAATATCGGCTTCGATTCATTCAAGGTTAGTGGCAGAAGGATGAAGTCACATTGGATTACAAGAGCGGCCAAAGCATATTCTTCAAGAATATATGATGGAAACTTATCGGATATCTTGGATTATTCTTTGATTGGTGTTGAAGAGGATGTACAAACCCCGGATTTTGAACCTGTAATGAGGGGAGCGAAAGATATCAAAGCACCTTCATTTGCTAAGCTTGCAACATTTATGCCCCACAGACCCAATATTGATAACAGGGCATTGGATGGCTTTCTAAAGCAATTTGTAGATCTTAAGTGCAGAGGAGTCTGTAATGAATGTAATTACTGTAAATCCTGGGCTGATAAGGCGGTAAAAACTACACAAGAAGATCGTAATTCAGATTTCGAATTCTATAACGAACTAATGCAGGATTTGATTTCCAGCAGAGTATTTCTGGGTGAGCAGGCAAAGGTTTGATATGCAGTATACGAAAGCAATGAATCCAATTGCGGTAACCGGAATTAGAACAGTGAGAGATAAAGAATAGCGAGAGGGATGATTTAAATGGAACGGATACTTGTATCTGGAATCGGAGTGGTGTCGCCAATCGGTATCAACACTCAGGATTTCTATAACAATTTGATAAATGAAGAATATTCTCATACTATCGAAAAAACTGCATTTCCAGGTCACGGCAATGATAAAATGACGGCTCGTCTTACACAAGAGCAGAAAGATAATATAGATAACACAATAAATGGATCGGAAAATATACCAAATACGGTAAAATACGCTATTTATGCTGCAGGTCTTGCACTTAAAGATGCGGAGCTTGATGAAACAAATCTATCTGGGAGAAGAGTTGCTGTTATCATCGGTAATAATGATGCCGAAGCCGACGTGTTTGACAATTTTATCAAGACAGGTGAGCTTATAAAATATGGTTATACCAGTTATAACATTTCCAAAGGAGTTTCAGATTACTATAATCTGAACGCACTAAATTTCTGCGTGCATAACACATGTGCTTCATCAAATATGGCAATTGATTTAGCATATACAATGCTAAAAAATAAACAAGCTGATATTGTAATTGCCGGAGGTGCAGATTCTTTCTCCTTGAAGAATTATGCCGGGTTTAACAGTTTAATGGCACTAAGTCAATCAACATGCAAGCCGTTTTCCAGCTTAAGAGATGGTATTACAATAACTGAAGGGGCTGGCATTGTTGTGCTCGAACGGGAATCAGATATGATAAAAAGAAAGCAGAGTGCTTATTGCGAGGTTTTGAGTGTTGGCAGCAGCAATGACGCACATCACTTAACGCAGCCTGATAAGCAGGGAATACTACTGGCGATAGAAAAAGCATTCAGGTATTCCGGTATTACTTATAAGGATGTTGATTATATAATGGCACATGGCACAGGTACAGTGACAAATGACAAAACAGAGTCATCTGTTATAGATGCGGCTTATCCGGAAAAGAAAAATCTTAAGGGCGTATGTTCCATCAAGGGAACAATTGGACACATGATGGGGGCTGCAGGAGCTGTTGCAGTTGTAGCTATATGTATGATATACAAAAATGGTGTTCTTCCACCGTCTTCCAAGTCAATTCCTCTGGATAAAGATTGTGATATCAATGTTATCACTGAGGTAACTTTAGATAATAATATCGGTGTTTTTGTCAATCATTCTTTTGGGTTTGGCGGAAATAACTCTGTGGTGGTTTTTAAAAATTATTTACAGGATACTGAGAATTGTTAAATGAAAGAAGGAAATCGGGCATGTGCACAAATACTGTAATAGTTACAGGGGGGTCAAGAGGCATAGGGTTTGAAACAGTCAAGTTATTTCTGAAAAATTCCTACTCCGTGGTATATACTTATTTGCATAGCAATAAGCACTATGAGGAATTAAAGGATATTGCATATAAAAACAATGTTGTGTGTGATTGCTATAAGCTTGACATTTCGAACTCTAACGAAGTTGGAATTTTTAAAGACTGGTTTATTCAGAAAAAATATGATCTTGCAGGTCTGGTCAATAATGCGGGCATAACAAGCAACAGCTTACTCATCAACATGTCTGACGAAACATGGCATGATGTTATTAATGTAAATATGAACGGAACATTTTATATGTGCCGGGAATTTGCAAAACTCATGCTTGTGAAAAGAAAAGGATTTATTGTCAATATTTCATCAACACACGGTATTCACGGAACTATCGGAGGTGCAAACTATGCTGCATCCAAGGGTGGAATAATCGCGTTTTCAAAGTCTCTGGGTTTGGAGCTTGCCAAATTTGGAATAAGAGTCAATGTTTTAGCTCCTGGCTATATTGAAACTGATATGATTGCAGACTTTGGAGAGAAGCAGCACGATTCTCTTAGGAAAAAGATTTCGCTTAATCGCTTCGGAACACCGAACGAGGTTGCACAGATGGTCATGTTCTTGGCAAAAGGGGATCATTTTTGCCAAAACTCTGTTATCACCATGGATGGCGGGTTGATATAAATTGCTTTTAAAAGGGTGTGAAGTTGTGACTAATTTAACAGAGCAATCCAAAATATATAATAAAAAAACGGAAAAATATCTTGCCGGAGGTGTACATTATAATTTTAGAAGAAGCTGGGACGCTACAAAAGTACACTTTACGGATGGACAGGGAACACGTGCATGGGATTTGGACGGCAATGAATATCTTGACTTCTTTTGTAAGTTCGGAGCCAATATTCTGGGTCATAAAAATCCTGAATATATAGATGCCATAAAAGGTGCTCTTGACCGGGTAGTAGCAACAAGCCTGGCATATATGGAATATGATTTATGTAAAAAAATCTGCGAAATTTTTAGCTCGGTCGATAAAGTCCGCTTTTCGTTGAGTGGAACAGAGGCGGTTCAAAACGCATTAAGACTTGCTCGGGGATATACTGGAAAACCTAAATTTATTCGTTTTATTTCACACTATCATGGGAATTCAGACAATATTATGGGCGGAAAGCCTGCGGACAATATTGATTATTATCCTGTTGAATACAACGGCGATCCCCGCGGAACATACGGCCGCGCCTTAGACATCATGGGAAAGCAGTCTTATATGCTCCCATGGAATGATGCGAAAATACTAAAATCATTTGTTGAAACCCATAAGGACGAATTGGCTGCAATTATTACAGAGCCAATTTGCGTGAATACCAAAAGTATGACTCCCTCATCGGAATATCTGACTGCTCTCAGGGACCTATGTACACAAAATAACATTGTTTTAATCTTTGATGAAGTAATTACCGGGTTCAGGGTGGCTTTAGGAGGTGCGCAGTCATTATTTGGAATCAAGCCGGATCTTACTATTTTGGGAAAGGCTGTTTCCGGCGGTGCCATGCCTTTATCTGTTATTGGTGGCAAACAGGAGATCATGGATTTATATAGTACTAACAAGGTCACTCATGGCGGCACGTTCAACGGATACACATTAGGTTTGGTCGCTGCCAATACAACAATAGATATACTGGCACGTAACAGTGGAGAGATCTATAAACATATGGAATGTCACTTTTCAGAATTACTTGCAAAGTTTAAGGAAGCGGCCTTGCATTACGGTTTTCACATTGATATCCATGGACACCCAACATGCAGTTCGTTTTCCTGCAGCAGGTGGGAGCCTAATGCCAACGTACTCCCTGATGTGTTGGAAACCGTGATAAGCAGAGCGATGTTTGACCATGGAATACTATTATCAAACAGGACGACTTTTTATTCAAATACAGCAATATGTAAAGATGACATTGATCTGTTTAGCAGCAGATTGAATGCGGTCTTCGAACACTCTGCCAGTAAACTAGAGAATATGAAAGTGTAGGTGTATACATGTCAACAGTTAAAGTAAATGATATTCGGAAACTCATTGACCAGGTCAACTTTAAAGGTATTGAATATAGCAATAGTGATTCATTATTTGACATTGGGATATTGGATTCGCTTAAGACAATACAGCTGATATTGCTCATTGAGAAAAAAATGAACATTACTATTGATCAGGCAGATCTTAAAATAGAAGACTTTGAAAATGTTGATTTATTGGTTGACTATATTAATAAGAGGATTGATAAATATGAATTCAGATAAATTGCGGAGAGATATTCCGATTAGTATTTACCCCCCTATCATGCTTTATAACAAGAAGGATGCTAAAGACTTATTTACTCCGCTAAAAGATAGTACCAGCAAAGCCAGCATATATATCCATATTCCGTTTTGCCCTCGAAAATGCGATTTTTGCTATTTTACCTCATTTTCGGCCGGGATGGGCAAGGTACAAGCCTATATCAGCAAGTTGTGTGAGGAGATCGCATACATCGGAACAAAGGAAGTAATCAAAAATAAAGTGATTGATTCAATATATATAGGCGGAGGTACCCCGACTTATATATCTAAGGAATGCTTTATTCAGTTATTTTCCAGTATACGCGAACATTTTAATTTATCTAAAGATATTGAGATAAGCGTTGAAGTTCGCCCGGGTAATGAAGCGACAGTGGAAAAACTACAGTTTTTAAAAAGTGCTGGTGTAAACCGTATAAGTATTGGTATGCAAAGCTTTAATGATACTGTGCTTCGGGCCAACGGAAGAAATTGTTCTGTTAATGATGGAATTGAGCTCATCAATAAGCTCAACCAGCTTGGGTTTGATAACTACAATATTGACATTATGTCCGGTATGCTGCTGGAGACAAAAGATTCATGGAATCATACGATTAATCAGCTGCTTAAAATCAGCCCTGCAAATGTCACTGTTTACAAAATGCAGCTATATGAAAACAGCAAGTTAACTCAATACTGTCGAGAAAATGGTATAAATACTATGACAGAAGAGCAGGAATTAACCTTTACCAGACATTTTTATGATGTTCTTCTGGGGAACGGATACGAATTAATGTCCAGTACATACAGCTTTTCAAAAGGATCTCAATATGTCTCAAAATACAGACAGTACAGGAATACAGGAGAAGACCTTATTGCATTGGGGATAGCTTCAAATGGCATACTGAACGGATGTGTATATCAAAAGACCTATGAAATGGATTCCTATATGGACAATAATTTTGAACCAACCAGTGCGTATAGAATGTCTGATGATGAAATCATACTGCGTGGTATCATTCTCGGAATGAAGTGTGGAAATATAGATCGGGCAAAATTTGAAAAGAAATTCAAAGTAGAGCCTTATGAGCATTATGCTCAATTTAGGGAAATGGAGAACCTTGGTTTTGTAAATGTCACTCCAGACTCAATAAAGGTATCTTATGATTTAGTCTTCTTTATCGACGATCTTATAAGAACGTTTTTCATGCCGGAGAAAATCAAAAATATGGAAAATCTGATGTTGAAGTACAAAAACTTTGATTTTGGAGGAGTAAATAATGAACATCGAATGGGTTAAGCAAAAATTATTTGAAGCCTTGTCGTGCTGCAGCTTTTTTGAACAGCTAAATGTTGAGAGCGGTGGGATAAATGAAAACACTTCATTGATTAATGGGCTCAAAATTGAATCAATCCAATTATTGGAGTACATTATCCAGATTGAAAAACATCTCGAAAAAACAATAGATTTTGACGACCTTTCGATAGAAAGCCTTGATACAATTTGCGGATTGGCAGCTGAGCTGATGAGGCCGGGTGTATTGGCATGATAAGTTCGCAGTATGAAAGGCATTATTATCTGTTTTTGTGTTTTTTAGACTACCTAATTAATCAGAATGTTATTGATAAGCAAGGTTTCATTGATTTCTGCGGGTCTTATGATATCAGTAATTATGCCAAAATATTCAGCCGGGATGAGAAAGCCTCACGTTCGTCCAACCATGAGATGCATCCGGGGGGAGCTGAGGCGACATTGGAACTTGCGGAAATGGCAGGGATATCCGGGAGTATGAGTGTGTTGGATGCCGGCTGTGGGCATGGGGGAGCTGCACGTATCCTGGCGGAAAAATATCCGGAGACATTTATCACAGGTATTGACAGTGATCCTATAAGAGTCATAGATGCTGTATTCCGATCTAAAGATGCGCTGTATAAAAATTTGAAATTCTTACAGGACGATGCTTATAAAATGTCATTTCAGGATAAGTGCTTTGATGTGGTTTTTCGTCAACATGCGGTCTACGGTGGCTTGGAAGAAAAATTCTTGTCTGAATGCAATCGTATATTAAAGCATAAAGGTAAGATTGCTTTTCAAGGTACACTTTGTAATAAAAAGCTAAAAGCAACAAAAACTGAAATGGCAGATTATTCATATGAAGAGTATTGCAATTTATTGACATATCATGGATTTCAGGTTGTCAAGGCAGAGTTTGAAAGAGCTTCATCTCAATTATTGTCGAGCATTTCCGATCACGACTCCAGCTACTATTTTCTGGTGAAAAAGGGTGTTATCATCGGAGCAGATATTATTGCAGAAAAGATAAATTGAATGGGGGCTATTAACTATGAAAATCGATATGCATGTCCATACTACCAAGTCGGATGGCCGGATTGAGATGGATAACCTCATAGAACTTTGTGAGAACAGTAATGTTGCCGCGGTAGGCATCACCGATCATTGGAAAACTAAACGATATTCGCAGCAATTCTATATTGGCGATATACATCAGTACATAAAGAAGTGCTCTGTTTTGAAGCAATCGGCAGCAAGCAGGGGAATAAATGTTTACACAGGCCTGGAAGTCGATTTTTCAGGGAAATATGGTTTCGACATTTCCTTGCAGGATTTAGAAGACTTTAACCAGCTGGACTATATCCTATTTGAATATGTTGACACAGAGAGCGAACACTGGGGCATCTTGAATGGCAAATCCATACGGGAGCTGTTTGATATATGTGAACATCTGACAGTTCCGGTAGGTCTGGCTCATAATAACTTTGTACACAATTTTTCAGGAAACACAGAGAATATCATTAAGGAAATGAGTGAAAGGGACATCTTTTTAGAATTGTGTGAAGGTGAGCCATTGGGACAAAAATCAGTCGATACAGCAACACTCCGTAAATTGTTGTCACTTAAAAAAAACATGAGTGATTCAGCCATTTACAGTGGGGAAAAAGCGGTAAGCAGACAGAAACACATGACAGGAGAACTGTATTATTTCGAAACCTTCCCGGATGTATTCTGGAAATTGGTACAAAAGTACGGTCTTAAAATTTCTATTGGTACGGATTGTCATTCAGGAACGAGTCTTGGTAATTGTACAAGGGCTGTAAAGATCCTTGAGAGGTATCAATTATTTGATCAATTGGTTTTAAATACCGGAATGCATTTGCATCCATGAAAACTCTGATTTTTTTATAAGTATACAGCAGAATAAATCAAATAGAAATGGTTGGTGATTGATATGAAACTGATATGCCAAGGCAAGTCAGTAACCCAAGGTACTGCAGTAGGCTCCGTTATTGCTGTTACCGATGTCGATTCAGCTCTTGAAAACACAAATAAAAATACAATACTCTTATTAGACAACAGTGATCCGATATATTGCCTTCTCATAATGAAAGCAGGAGGTGTGATTATCAAGGAAGGTGGTGTTCTGGCACATACATGCCTGCTTGCGATGGAAATTGGGATACCATGTATTACTCAGGTTGGGCATGAGACAGTAATCAATAACGGACAGACTGTTTATCTGGATGCAGGTGCCGGCAATGTGTATGAGTGTTAAAGAATTTAAAGCAGCTTTAAAAGATGTATGGAAAAATGGAGAGATGGCATCCTGGCCTTATCGCAACGTAATTTTGACAAAAGATGTATTGCAGCAGTATTATTCTGACTACAATATGGCAATTAAGGAAGCCTATAATTGCGAATGTATGCCAAATGTTGGACCTACCGGCATACTCCGGTCATTTGACATTCTTGTGAAGGCAATGAAATATAGCACCAAAGAGGAAAATAGGGCATTGGTGAGCGGTGTATTGAGTTTGTTATCAAAACTTAAAAAAAGTGATATTTTAAATTCAACAGGTAGGAATATGATTTATGGATCAGAGAATGTGATCTCCAGTTATCAAACTTCTAAGTATGTTTCTCCAGATATTGTTCATAGAATAATCGCCTTACTAAAATCTTATGCTGAACTCATGTATTTCCGCTCCTATGAAATATCACAGGAAATACATGGTCCTTATACTCTGGATTACTCTAAACTTATCGTATGGCATTACCGCAACTTGCGGCCGGACATATTAAGTGATATGGACTGCTTATTGCCGTGTGACAGTGTAATTATCGAATTATTTTACACTAATTCAGTTGATATAAAGCTCGATTTATACAATCACGTCTATCAAAAGGGTGAGAATTTTAGAGATAATTTAAAAGCTGGTTCCATTGTAATTGATCAAAAGCCAGCAACGTCAAATGATTTGATTGAGTTGGAATTATTACTGATATCTAGAATTCAAAAATTATACAGGAGATATAAACAATTGAAAGATACCGAATACATACAGGCATACATAAATACGCTGTGGTATAAATTATCACTAATATCTCATTCCGTCAATTTATATCAAATATGTGACAGCGACCTGGCTGCAATATCAATCTCTAAGGATATTAATGCAATCGATCAGAGGATAATCAACCTTTTATTTTGAATTGCCATGATAAATCTATTGAATGTCGAGGAATAACAATGAATATAAATTACTATTTGGAGTTTTTTTTAGAAAGCTTAACTGACTTTTTCAGCAATAGATACAACAAAGAAAGCATCAGTTTGCCAGCAAGTATACTAAATAATAGAATTAATCTGAGATCATTTTATACTGGTGATGTTCATTATTTATGTACAAAAGAAATTCTTGATGTACTGGATATTCCCTACATTTGTACAGAGACAGATGAGAATCAGGATATAAGTCTTAATTTCTTGCAGCACCATCAGATACGGGATTTTAGATCAACTGATATCTCTGATAATCTGCAACATCAATCGATATTCAGTGCGAAAAAGTGGATAAGTGGATTTCCTAATGCGATACTGAAGTCTCAAGATGAAATTGAGTACATGGTAGGCATACAAAATGAAAACCTTCCGTTTATTGTAGCCTATAACGCATATAACGTGGATATCGCTATTTGGGAGAGACTATATGGAAATCTGTATGAACAATTCAATTTTGTTATATTTAGTGGCAATTACGGTTCATTTTCAGAGACACCGGGGAAAATCAACGCTATTCTGGAATCAGAATGCATTGGTAAGCAGGCAATAGCCTTGACCTGGTGCTCAGGTTTCAAGGTTTTTGCTCAGTTCAACCAGCAATACCCGGGTTGGTTCACTAAATTATATGCAGTGACAGGTAATTACATCAAAATTAATGGAGCCGGGCAACTATCCGAATTTGAGAACAGTACACTGGCTTTGACATCCTTAATGGATGGTGACAGCAAAACTAATGTTGGGAAAGTATTCATGTATTTTTTATCCAAACAGGCAAAAAACCCCTTTGGCATACCAGCAGATGTTTGGAATATGATATCAGCCAAACTTTCAGAAATAGATTATTTTTCTAGATATATTAATTCTATAAAGGAATTATTGGAATATGACTTAATAGATTCTCTATCCAGCATAAATTTTCCCATGACAAATATTATAGCATCAAACGATATCATATCAATGCTGTCGAATAATGAACTTATCGATAAAGAAGTA
The DNA here is from genome assembly GCA_026414765.1 of Clostridia bacterium. NCBI lineage: Bacteria > Bacillati > Bacillota > Clostridia > Clostridia bacterium. The sequence continues at coordinate 77,367 of JAOAIJ010000043.1, forward strand.
GGCAATTGCAAGCACATTATGCTTAATTTTGCTACTCACTGGTGCTTGTGGACACATACCGGACAAATTGCAGAAATAATAAATCTTAAGGAGAGCTTTTAAATGGACGGATTAAAACCAAAATTATCTATAGGATTCAATGGTAAAGTTGATGATCTAAGGCAGATAATTGCCACTGGGGATAATATTGAAAGTGTCTACTCCGGCGGTCTCCGAAATATTATCGCAGGAGGGCGCCCTCAGTATGCCGATAGCTTGACTGAGATATCCCAATGTATTTCTTTAGCTCATCAAAATGGTATACATTATGAAATTGCTTTAAATGCTCCATGCGGTTTACATGATAAATCAGATACCGGCTGGTGGACACAGATAGAGGATTATCTGCTTACCCTGGAAGAGCTGGGTGCAGATCGTATTGTTGCCAGTCATCCGTTCCTGATTTCATTGGTGAAGAAGAAAACACATATGGAAGCAGTTGTATCTACCATATGTGAAATTACAGAAGCAAGAATGGCAAAATATTACGAAGATATGGGAGCAGATATTATTATTCCATCAATGAATATTAATTACCGTTTAGAAAAGCTTATCGAAATGAAACATTCTCTTAAGAACGCCAAAATGCGCATAATGGTAAATGAACATTGTTTAGGGGATTGTCCATGGCGAAGATTCCATCATTCACATTATGCTCATTCAAACACTGAACATGATTATCATGCAAACTGCAAACGAAAATTCCTCGAAGAACCGTATCTCTGCCTAACAAACAATGCGATCAGACCAGAAGACTTGATCCGTTATCATCAGATTACAGATAATTTTAAAATAGTAGGCAGACTGGTGTCTATTTCATGTCTGATCGATAGGATCAATGCTTACAGTACTCAGAAATATAATGGGAATTTTGTTTTCCTGCAGGATGAAAACCTTTCCGAGTATATTTATGTTTCAAACAAGGAGCTAAACGATCTTTTCGACAGGAAGAGAAAATGTAAATTTAATTGTAGTGAATGCAACGCATGTAAGTACTTATATGAAAAAGCATCAGTGCTATCTAATAACATAATTTGCTGAGGCATAAATCATGAATACAGATAAAGGAGCAATAAATGAAAAACTATTATGAAATGAGTTATAAGGAAATTGGCATAGAGTTTGGACGTGAATTGCGTAAACCAGTTAAGTATACTGATCATGAAAACCATTTCAGAGAGTTGTGGCAACGATGCAGAGACTTTGGCATATTTCAGACTACTGCGGAAATATTTCAAAACCCTGACAAGGTCAGCTGCATTATGGACTTGATGTATGGAATAGGAGCCGGCTTGGAAATGATGAGTATAATGTTTTCTGTTAATGTTCATCTTTGGGCCTTCATCGATCCGGTACAACATTTTGCAGTTCCCGAATTAAAGGATCCCATACTAAAAAGCTTTTGTAACGGCGCCAAAATCGGTGGACATGCAATTTCGGAAAACCTTGCAGGTTCTGATGTGTTCAGCTTGGAAACAACCTACGAAGAAACCGGTGACGGATACATTCTCAATGGTTCCAAGAACTATGTAACAAATGCTCCATATGCGGATACATATCTCATATATGCCAGGAAAAAAGGTACTAAAGGATTCAGATCCATTAGTTGCTTTATTGTCGAAAAAGATACTCCGGGATTTTGTGTAGGTGAAGCAATCAATAAAATGGGCATGCACCTATCGCCTATGGCATCTCTCTATATGAATAACTGTTTCGTAGAGAAACAATATCTTCTTGGCCAGAAAGGACAGGGAATGGCGGTATTTAATTACACAATGTCCATGGAACGCCCGCTTTTGTTAGCTTTCCAAGTTGGTATCATGGAAGCACAGTTAACAAAAAATGTTGATTTCTGTAAACAGCGCAAGCAGGGGGGGCGGTCAATAATTGAAAATCAGTCAATTTCAAACAGGATTGCCGACATGACTGTAAGGTTTGAAGCTAGTAAATTACTTTTGAAGGAAATTGCTGATCAAATTAAAGACAAGAAAAACACCTATTATATGTCATCTGTTGCCAAGCTGTTTATTAGTGAGAGCCTAGTTGCTAATTCCCTGGACTCTATGAGAAATATGGGAACATTGGGATATATGACGGAATATCAAAATGAGCAGCAGCTAAGAGATAGTTTGGGTAGCTTATTTTATTCAGGTACTTCAGATATCCAGAGAAATATTATTTCGAGCATGATATGAGGTGATAAAGATGCTTTTTTCTTTTCTGGAAGACAGTGCAAAAAAATATCCCGATAAAATTGTTACAGAGGACAAAAACGGGCAAATCTGCTATAAAGACTTATATAAAACCAGTCTGTCATTAGGTGCTCATATTACTGCTGTTGCTGAAAATGATTGTCAGGTCATCGGAATATTGATGGATAAATCAATTGATTTTCTGATAGCTGTATTCGGAATTCTATCAGTAGGCAAAGCATATGTTCCGCTGGACGAAGGTCTTCCTTCCGAGCGCCTGGAGTATATCGTAAAAGATGCTGGCATTAAGTGTATTATTACCGATCAGAAGAATTATGACTTATCTGTTGGCTTGTGCAGCAAACAGATTCTGTTAGACAGGCGCGCTATATCAACTGAAGATATTTCCAGACGGTTCAAAGCATCTCCCGAGTCTATCGCATACATACTTTACACTTCGGGCTCAACGGGCAGACCAAAAGGAATTATCCATACCCAGCACAGTGCGATAGCTTTTATTTCATGGGCTGCACAATATTTTAAGGTCAGAGAAACAGATGTATTATCTTCACATGCACCTTTTCATTTCGACCTTTCCATTTTCGATATTTTTGCATCGGTATACGCAGGTGCCAAACTATGTTTGCTGCCAAAATCTATTTCCTGTTTTCCATCTTCACTTATAAAGTATATTGTCTCAAAGAAAATAACCATCTGGTATTCTGTACCGTATATCATTGTTAATATGTTTTCTGATGTACATATTGATGAATATGAAATTAACGATTTAAGAACTATCATATATGCAGGGGAATCCATGTCTATTGAAAATGCAAAAAAAATAAAAGACCGGCTTCCTCAGGCTAATCTATACAACTTATATGGACCAACGGAAACAAATGTCATCACATACTATAATGTAGATAATCAGACATGGAACCGGCAAGACAGGCAGATTCCAATTGGTTATAGTTGCCCGTATGCAAACATCAAGGTGATGGATGAAGACGGTAATGAGGTAAACGCCGGTGAATCGGGTGAGCTATGCGTAATAAGTGATTCACTTATGGCGGGATATGTAGGCGCTGACAAGCTTGAGAGAACAAATCAGTACTACCGCACCGGAGATATTGTTCATATTGATGAAAATGGTTTATTAATATTCCATGGGCGGAAAGACCATATGGCGAAGGTCAACGGGTTCAGAGTGGAATTGGGAGATATTGAAAATAATATAAGAGGGTACCCGGACGTAATAGATTGCTATGCCAAAATAGGTAGAAGTCAAAAACGCGATCAAATAATAGTTACAATAGAAGCTGATCCAAATCTTTGTGTAGATTCACTTGTAAATTATTTAAAGAAATGCTTGCCTGAGTATATGTTGCCGGATGAATATATACTTTGTGACAAGTTTGAGAGAAATTCACGAGGAAAAATTGTTAGGAAGTGATGTCACGAATGAACATAATCGTTTGTATGAAATATATAAGATCCATACCTGACTATATGGAATCACGGCTTCCATTTAGTCCAAATGACCGCAATGCTTTGGGAATGGCAGTAACTCTAAAAATGCGGAATAAGAACTCAAAATTGATAGTCTTAAGTATGAGCCCAGCCAATGCAATAGTCTCTATGCAGGATCTGTATAGCTATGGTGTGGATTCTGTGTATTTAGTCAGCGACAAGGCATATGCGGAATCTGATACACTGGCTACTACTTTTGTTTTATCAACAGCAATAAAACAAATAATGAAATCGATTAATATAGACTTGATACTGTGTGGCGATAAGTCTATTGATAGTAATACCGGGCAAGTAGCAGCCGGGCTTGCATACAGATTAAGCGCACGGTACTGTAACTGCCTGCAAAGTGTAGAATTAATCGATAACAAATTTGAATTCATAACTGAGCGGTACAAACTGAAGAATTACGATGGTCTTGTAGTGGCTGATGTAAATAGAGAATGGGAATTGCCATTTCCTTCAATACATAATGTGCTGAATGCCAGGGAAAAGAAGGTTATTTGCTGGTCTAATGAGCACTTAATGATAGATTTGAACAAGGTAGGATTATCTGGATCTCCGACTAAGATTATAAAAGTACAAAAGGTTCATGCTCAAGTACCTAATGACCTTATTCAAGAGAATATCAACCAAGCTAAATCATTTTTGAAGCGGATAATCAGCGCAGGGGGGAGGCTGGATGATGTTCAAGAGTAAAGTGTGGGCATACTGCAACTTTTCAAATGATGCTGAACGTGACAGATCTTTATCAACGCTATATAAATTGCAGGAGGTCATTAAGGATAACAGATTTATCCTGGAAGTAATATCGCTTGGAGCGGAACGGTGTGCCCAAGATATTCCGCTACAGCATTTGCAGGCTTTAAATGTATCCCGAATATACTGTGCAACCAATAGCATGCTTAATGGTATTAACAATTATTTTGCATATATTGAAGCAATGCAGCTTTTGCTTAATAAATATACCCCACAATACTTGATTTTTAGCGGCTCTCAACATAATCGGATAGTAGCAGCACAATTAGCTACCGCAATGGAAGCAGGATTAACTGCAGAGTGTTCTCAATATTATGTGAATACGGATCACCAAATAGTACAAATAAGACCTACGTTTGAGGGAAATACATATGCCCACATCATATCAAAAAGCGAAATAAAAATGTCAACTACACTGCCAACACCCTATCAAGGAATATCAATATCGAAAAATATTGGGAAAATTCCGGAAATTGAAATAATAGAACTGTCATTAACAACGTCAAATCAAGGTATCTACATTAATAGTGCTCCTATCTTAAACACTCCTGACACCAAAAAATTAGATAAGTTCGATGTGATATTCGCTGCTGGTATGGGTTTAGGCTCTAAGGAGAATGTAAGTAAGCTCAGAAAGCTGGCCCAAAAACATAATGCCGGATTTGGAGCTTCCAGACCTGTAGTAGAGATGGGATGGGCCGAACGGTCCGACCTTATTGGCATGTCAGGAGCATGTGTATCGCCTGAGCTATATATTGCTTTTGGCATATCAGGTTCATTACAACACATGGAAGGAATGAGAAATACAGCAAAGATCATTTCAATTAACACAGATAGAAACGCTCCACTGCATCAAATATGTTATTCAGTCATTTTAGCAGATGCTGAGGATATGCTTGATTATTTACTATATGGAGGGGAATCTTATGAATCAGAACGAATCAGTACTTAAAGGATATCAAGATCCGGATGATTATGATGAATTTCTTTCTGCAAAATCATTGAAGGCAAAGCTTTTATGCAGAATTGCATGGGGGTTCAAAGACTTTTCACATGCTTCTGACTTACTGAATGGATTGTCAGATGATTTTGATGGCAGCCTTTTGGACGTTCCTGCAGGAAGCGGTTTATTTACATGGAAGAAGTATTCGCGCCTTAAAAAAGCGAAAATAACATGCGTAGACTATTCACCATATATGTTGGAAAAGGCGTCAAGGGTCTTTAAAGAAGCTTCAATAAATAATGTGGAGTTTGTACAAGGTGATGTAGGAAACATGCAATTTGAAGACGAATCATTTGACATTGTTCTTTCTATGAATGGATTTCATGTATTTCCTGATAAAGATGTGGCATTTAATGAAATTCTAAGAGTGCTTAAGCAGGGTGGCCTTTTTATTGGTTGTTCTTATGTGCGAGAAGTTAGAAAAGTTACAGATAAGTTTGTTGATGGTTTTTTTGTCCCACGATGTCTGTTTACTCCGCCATTCCAAACAAAGCAAGAATTTTATGATATGTTAGCTAAAAATTATTCGAAAGTTGAGTTCGAAACGGTTGGTGCAGTTGCTTGTTATCATTGTGTAAAATAGTTTTGTTTGCACTATATTGTGTATAAAACTTAATAATCCTAGGAGCAGATTTTATATGAAAGCTGTCATTCAAGATTTTCTGTTATCTCATAATGTAAATATAGTCAGATTCGTTAATATTGAAGGAATGGACAAAGTCCAATCGAGAGGATATAAAAGGGCTATTTGGTTTGCGATACCTATGTCAAAAGAATATATCAGGAGATTTAATAATTATCAATGTGAAGATGCAGAGGAATTTAGGAAACTTGAAAAAGAAACGGATGCAATTGCAGATTTGCTTGCTGAACATATTGAGAAAAAAGGATACTCTGCTTGTTCTCAATCAGAAGAAAGCAATACTGATAATGGTGCTTATATGGAAAACACTATGGTTTCATTGTTACCACACAAAACAATTGCGCTTTTAAGCGGGATTGGATGGATAGGAAAGAATAATCTTTTAGTTACCAGAGATTATGGATGTGCCTTAAGTACTTGTACAGTATTAACTAATGCACCAATCAATATCAGTTCTGAGAAAACTCAAATCCATGATAATCTTTGTGGTGGCTGCACTAAATGCCAGGAATTTTGCAATTGCTTTACAGGGAGAGCATGGAATACAGATATGTCCAGGGAAGAAATAATGAATGTTTATGATTGTGCAAGATGCTTAAAATGCCTTATGTTTTGTCCCTGGACAAAAAAGCATTAAAAGCAGTCGGTAAAACACGACAGTGTGTTTGTAGACAGCACGGATAAAAGATTGAAGGCATACAGGGGTATTGGATTTTGTTAATGCAAGTATCGCATATGCAATAAATAGGGTAAAGGATAAAAAAATATGATGGAGTTTGAAGAAATAAAGAAGGTTCTAAAGCAGAGATTTCCCATTATTATGGTGGATCGGGTTTTAGATATGATACCAGGACAGAGAATAAAAGCTATTAAGAATATTACTGGAAATGAAATATTTTTTATGGGACATTTTCCGCAGCATTACATCCTGCCGGGTGTTTTAGTTATTGAGGCATTAGCCCAGGCAGCTTCTATAATGATTAGCAGTATTGAAAATGATGAATACAAAAAAGATGAGTTTCTGGTATTGGGTACTGTAAACGAAATGAGATTTGTAGAGCCTGTTCACCCTGGGTATACCTTGGTAATGGAGATAAATATGATTAAAGCAGTAGAAAATTATTTTATTGTAGCAGGAGAAGCAAAGATAGATGACAGGGTTGTTGCAAAGGGGAAACTTACTTTTGCAAATACGGCTATTAAAGGCTAATGTACAACTGAATGAAAAAAATAGTGATGGAAGGTGTTAATAAATGAAACTTTTTATTGATGGATCATCCTTAACAATCGAAGACGTTTACCAAGTTAGTGTTAATAACTTGGAAGTGGCTTTATCTGATGATGATGGATTTAGGCGGAAATTAAGCGAAAGCCGAGAATTTCTTGAGGACTACATTAAAAGGGGTTATCCCGTTTATGGAGTAACTACAGGCTTTGGTGATTCATGCCACAACCAGATAAATCACAAAAAATCCGAAAAGCTTCAACATTCGCTTGTTAGTTTTCACGGGATAGGTTTGGGAAATAATTTTTCTCGAGAGGTTGGGAAAGCATCATTACTTGTAAGGTTGAATTCAAACATAAGGGGATACTCAGCAATTAGGCCGGTTCTTGCTGAGAAAATGTTGGAATTAATAAATCGCGATATTATACCTGTTATCCCTGAATTAGGTTCAGTCGGTGCTTCAGGAGATCTTACACCTTTAAGCTATATTGCAGCTTGTTTGATGGGAGAAAGAAAAGTATATTACAAAGGTATGATTGTTTCTACTCAAGAAGCATTTGAAGAAGAAGGAATTAAGCCAATAAAGCTTCAGGCAAAAGAAGGACTTGCCATTATGAATGGTACAAGTGTCATGACAGCTATTTCAGCTCTGAATTGGAGAAAAGCAAAAAAACTGGCAAACATCTCAGACTTTTTGACAGGTGCAACTATTGAAGTCATAGGTGGAAATGATGTTCCATATAGAAAAAGGGTTTCAGAAATAAAAAATCATATAGGTCAAATACAGAGCGCTGAGTATATTGCAAATGTAATTTCAGACTCAAGAAGGGTGCATAGATACGAAGAACTACTTGAGAGACTTGGAACAATCGAACATAATACCTACAAAAAAACTGAAGTGAAAATCCAGGACAGGTATTCAGTGAGATGTTCTCCACAGATTAATGGAGTTATGAGGGATACTCTTCATTTTACAAAAGTTTTGGTAGAAAATGAAATAAACTCAAGCAATGATAACCCTCTCATAGATGTGGAAAATGAGATAATTTATAATAGCGGGAATTTCTATGGTGGACATATCTGCGCCGCAAATGATTATCTAAGAATAGCTCTAGCCAATATTGCCGATTTGTCTGACAAGCAAGTGGAATTGTTAGTGGATGGTAAATTCAATAATCTTACAGAAAATCTCACACCAAATCTTGCAGAGAATGATGAAAATAAAGGTTTATTCCATGCCTTTAAAGCTGCGCAGATTACTGTAACTGCATTGTGTTCGGAGATTAACTTTATATCCGGGCCGGTCAGCATTCACTCAAGACCGACAGAGTCACTAAATCAAGACAAGGTATCTTTAGGAACAATTTCAGCAAGAAAATTATCAGAAGCTATTGATCTTTTGTATCTCCAATATTCTATCCATCTGTTAGCTGTAGTTCAGGCGATGGATCTGATTGGAGTAGAGCAGTTTGGTTCAATATCAAAGAAGGTTTACCATGAAGTGAGAAAATTCTCTAAATTTGTAAATGAGGATAGAGCCCTTGATGAAGAGGTAACATTTATTGCAAATTATCTTAAAAATTCCAATTTATTTGATTAAGACTCTATTGAATAAAACTAAAAATACTTTTTCATACTTAGAAGCTCATGCTTGCCAATTAATGTATAAGTTGAAAAGTAGGGAGGAATTTATTTGGAAAATATAAAAAGCGATAATAATATTCTACACAGCAGCGAGTTAAAAATTCAAAGACGCCGATGGATTTCGTTAGCAATTGTGCTTGTTGCCGTATTTATGGATCTTTTAGACAGTACGATAGTAGGCTTGGCTATACCTGTGATTCAAAGAGATATAGGTACAAGTCTTACGCTGATGCAATGGGTAATAGCTGCATATTCCATTTCATTATCTATTCTTCTTATAGTTGGAGGCAGATTAGGAGATATTTTTGGCCGTAAGCGTATTTTTATATTAGGAGTTGCAGGTTTTATTTTAGCATCAGCTATATGTGGCTGTGCACAAAATGCTGTGATACTTATCGGAGCGCGCGCGATGCAAGGGGGAATGGCAGCATTAATGATACCCCAGGTATTATCAATTATACATATATTATTTCCCCCTAAAGAACGAGGGATAGCTTTGGGAATATATGGGGGAGTGGTGGGATTAGCCACCATAAGCGGACCATTAATCGGTGCATTTTTAATTCATGGCAATCTATTTAGTCTTGGGTGGAGAACGATTTTTCTAATCAACATACCCATAGGTATTGTTACTTTAATATGTACTATTATATTTATTGAGGAGTCAAAATCTTCAAAAGCAATGCGGTTGGATATAATAGGAATGGTGATTGTTACAGCCGGGTTACTGCTTTTTGTTTATCCGTTAATTCAAGGGGGAGAAGAAGGCTGGCCCATATGGTCTTTCCTGATGATAATAATATCAATTCCGATATTTGCAGTCTTTGCTTTATATGAAAAACATATCGCCCGACAAACAGGATCTCCTCTGGTTGTTGTTGGTTTGTTCAAACAAAAATCGTTTGTTGCCGGACTTCTTGTTAATTTATGTATTTTTTCAGCAATATCAGCATTTTTCTTTACATTTGGGGTATATTGGCAGATTGGGATGGGCTTTTCTACCGTAAATGCAGGTCTAACCAGCTTGGCATGGTCAATCAGTGTAATAATAATTTCCGGAACTTCAGTGAGGCTTGTAACTAAATTTGGCAGAAAGTTAATTCGTACAGGAGTAGTCTTATTAATTGCCGCTATGGCAGGAATGATTATAACTGTACTTAAAAAAGGGATATCAATAGGCTCGTGGAATATGATACCACTCATGGTGATAGGTGGATTGGGAATAGGGTTGATAGCACCTGTACTCACTAATATTATTCTCGGAAGTGTCAGAAACGATGATGTCGGCTCTGCATCGGGGATTATCAATACTGTAACACAGATGGGCAACGGGATAGGTGTTGCTTTAGTCGGGGTTGTCTTTTTTGGTGTATTGGCAAATCAGGCAGGCATAAGTGCTGAAAAGGCTGTTCCGCAAATTCGATCCGAATTTCAGGCTATAGGAGTACCAAGAGAATTAGAGGAAATGATTATTGATGACTTTAAGATTTCATTTTCTAAAGGACTTTTTGAAAATGAAACTCAGCGCTCTATTTCCTGTCTTCAGCGGCTTGAGGAAGCAAAATCCAATAATCAGATTTCAAAAAAGGTGGAAGATTCGATATTGAAAGTGATGAAAGATGAATCAAACAAAAACCGTAAGCTTGTATTTAATCTATCCTTCAGATTTGCGCTTGCTTTTATATCCATAGTTTTTTTGATAGCTTTCATATTAATCACCTTACTGCCTAGGAAAAGTATAGAAATGTAACTTGTTTTTTCTTGCTAGAAAATCTAGTTTTGATAATAATCATATACTTAATAATGTACAACCAGGAGGCATATATGATTGAATCAGGATTTAAAGAAATACCTAACGTTGGTGAAGAATATTTCAGTTCTAAGTATGATTCTTTTGTCGATGTTTTAAGAGAAAGAGCTAATCAAACGCCCTATTCTGCTGCAATTACATATTTAGTTGATGGAGAAGAAATTGAAGAAAAATACACATTTTCTGAAATTGACACGTTTGCAAAACGTCTTGCACTAAAAATTCTGAATTATTGTAAAGCCGGTGATAGAGTTGTTTTTTTTTCAGAACGTTCAATAGATGTATTTTTATATTTTCTTGGCTGTCAATATGCTGGAGTGGTGGCAATACCAGTTGCTCCGCCATTAGGAGAAAAAGCTGAAAAGATTTTGGAAGATATTGTTGGCGATTCGCAGGCAAAGTGCGTCTTAACAACAAACAGCACGCTTTCGAACATAGAACATATTATCAAGCGATTAACTTTGTGTGGGTGCAAGCATTTTATTTCGGGTGAAGAAATTGAAAATTATGACGAAAATAAGTGGACTGTTCCTCAAATAAATTCAGATTCCATAGCAAGCATCCTATATACTTCAGGGTCAACTGGTACAGCAAAAGGAGTTATGCAAACAAATAAAAACCACTTGACCAGTGCGGATGCTTTTACTGAAGCGTGGATGCCAATTACTTATGAAAGGACATTAGTTACATGGATGCCTTTACACAACGCTTTTGGACTAAATGTTGCCACAGTTAATTCACTTTGCCATAAATTCAATGTAGTATTATTACCTTACACAAGTGTGGTTATGAGCCCTATAAAGTGGTTGAAAGCTATATCAAAGTACAAAGCTGATTATTCCGGCACAATTAACTTTCTGCTGGAGCTTTGCTGCAAGAAAATCACTGATGAACAATGCAATGGTCTTGATTTAAGCAGTTGTACAGCTTTGCTAAACTCTGGTGAGAAAATTCGTGTTGATACATATAACAAATTCTGCAACAAATTCGGCAGGTACGGGTACAAACCGGAAGCTTTAAAGAATCTTTTGGGTTCGACAGAAACACTAAGTTTAACTTTTGGACGCGGGCTTATTGTTAAGTATTTAAATAAAAAGAAAATGGAGAAAAACATAGTTGATATATCTCCTGTTGACGGGCCTGAATATAAACAGGTGGTGAGTGCCGGTACAGTAAATAGTTTGGCAAAAGTTGCAATAGTCAACCCGGATACGGAAAAATCATGTAAAGCCAATGAAATAGGTGAGATTTGGGTAAAAAGCAATACTGTAGCAAAGGGTTACTGGAATAGTTACGAAAAGGTTATAACTGAATTATCAAGTGCATATATAGCGGACACAGGAGAAGGCCCGTTTTATAGGATGGGTGATATGGGTTTTTTCTATGAAGGTCAATTGTATTTAACAGGCCGCTGCAAGGCAATGATTATTATCAATGGAAAGAACTATTATTTGGACGATATTGATGAATTGGTAGGACGTTCACATCCATCTCTTAGCACAGCATCATGTGCATCATTTGTAGAAGAAATAGCAGATAAAGAAAGGCTTTTGCTAGTGTGTGAAATCAATGAAAACGAAATTGCACAAAAAGATATGTCAAATATCATTGAGTTTATACAAAATAAGATTTATTTGGCTTTGGAGGTGCCAGTTTACTCAATTAATTTTGTAAAACCAGGGGAGATAGAAAGATCACCAACTGGAAAATTGATAAGAAATGCAACTAAGAAAAAATTTCTTAACAATAAGATGAATATAGTATATTCATGGCGAGAAACACTTAGCGGTGACTGCGTACCAGATTTTCAAACAATTGAAGATATTGAAAAACAGACTAAATTAATTGTAAGCAGCCTCTCTGACAGAGCGCCCGAGAAAATAAACGTCCAAACCCCGTTTGCTTATAATGGTCTTGATTCAGTCAAACTGTTGGATTTCTCCTATCAATTGGAAAAAACCTTTAAAATTAAAATTGTGATGTCAACAATTTTTAAGTGTAGAAATATAAAATCCCTATGTGAATATATACAAAGAAATATCAGCTAAGTTTTGGGGTGCAATTAATTCTCTTTAAGGAGGGGGAATAATGAACACGATTATCATTAATAAAGAACTCTGCACTGGTTGCAAAATCTGTTTTAAATCGTGCTTTATTGATGTCATAAAATGGGATGCTGCATCTAAGAAGCCAATTGTAAAATATCCAAAGGAATGTGTACAGTGCGGATACTGTGAAATCAACTGTCCAAAGAGAGCGGTTAAAGTGGAACCGGATTATGGGAGTTATCTGTTTCCACGTGAAAACATTAATGAAATGTAAAAAAGGAGAAAAAATCATGCCGGAAATTACAAAGACAGACGTATTAGTGGTAGGTGGCAGTCTGGCAGGTATTTCAGCAGCAATAACTGCAAAGGAAGCATATCCTGAATTAGAAGTTACCGTTGTCGAAAAGTATACATCGGGTTATGCCGGAAAGGCAAACAGGGGTGCCGGAATTATGGTTATGATAGGCAATTCAAACCCGGAAGATTATGTAAGATATCATGTTCATCACATAGGAGATTATTTAAATGACCAGAATGCATTAAGAAAATATGCTGCATACCTTGATGAAGGCGTTAGATTGCTGGATAAATGGTCTGGTGGAAAAGTATGCAAAAACAAAGATGGCTCCTTTAAAACTCTGAAATGGTTGGCACAGATAACCGGTACCGATGAAGACGGAAAAAGAACTTTTGATGAACCTGATCATTTCCCATGGACTCTGGTCGCTATTGAATTGGATTATATGCTGAATGTGTGCCGCTATGCAACAAAAGTGGGTATAAAAATTATTGATAGGACAGGAATAGTTGATCTGCTTAAAGATGGTGACAGAATCAGTGGCGCGGTCGGATACAATATAGATACCGAAGAACAAATGGTGTTCCAAGCAAAATCTATTATACTTGCGACAGGTTCACAAAATTATCGAGTTATGCCTATGTGGTCACCTGGGCGGGGAGAAGGTTTGGCAGCAGCTTTCAGGGCAGGTGCGCAGTTTAGAAATTGTGAATTTGGCTCTTTCTATAACTGGACCTCGCTTGACAACTTTGAGTCTGACATGGGCGTTGAGTTTGCTTTGTTTAATGATAAAGGTGAAAATGTAGGAGAGCCTCATACAAGAGGAGAGCATCCGGATGTAGACCAAAATTCGCTTGCGGAATGGTATAAGCAGACGCGTGATGGCAATGGACCTATGCATTACCGTATGGAAGCAAATCCACTAATGCCGTATTTAACTTCAGTTTTAGCATCCAATTCTTTCTACGACAGACCGTATGCGGATCGTTTTTGGAACAATTTGTTTTTTAATGCCTTTTCCCAGCATACCAGCGATGAAGTAGTTCCGGGTCTGATAGGTGAATTTTCTGGTCTTCAGGTTGATATGAATATGGCAACTACAATCCCGGGATTATTTGCAGCCGGAGATATATGCTATGGAGGTTCCGCTGCAGCTGGCGCAGTGCCGCCACCTCCGGGACGTATCAGGGGGAGTGGATTGGCATTTGCCCAATATTCAGGGCGTATAGCAGGACCAAGTGCTGCAGCATATGCCTCTGTTGTAAATCATGGAAATATAGACAGAATTGCGATTGAACAAATAGATGTGCGCTTTATGAAACCTTTATCACAAAATGGAACTATAGACGTTATGGACTTCCTATCAGAAATACATAAAGTAATGCAGCCTCTTGGAAATAGCTTATATCGTAATGAAGAAAGAATTCTGGCTGCTTTGAAACGCATTCAAGAATTGAAGGCGGAGACACCAAAACTGAAAGCAGAGGACGCACATCAATTATTTGGATGCAATGAAATTGAATCCATGCTGATTTGTGCAGAACTTTTTTTTACAACTTCATTATCAAGAAAAGAATCCCGAGGATGGTTTTTAAGAGAAGACTATCCAGAAAAATCAAAAGAAGTAAAATGGTATACAGTAAAGAACATAAATGGCAGTCTGGCAATTGATGAGATGGCAGTTCCATTTGAGAATTATGAGTATAAACCGGAATAGAAAGGAGGATATATTCTTGATAGAAAAACAACCAATTCCGATGACACAGGAAGAACAAAAAAGACCTTATGCAAAATATTATAAAACTCAGCTGGCTCAGCCCAATATTGAACAAATGGAGAAACTCAATAAAGGACCTATAGATCCCCAAAAAGCAATTCTTCCTGAAAATTTAAATGAATTAATAAAAAATGGATATATTGAAGCCGAAACCGGATATTGCATTTTGGAAAATGGCGCAGGATATATGACAGTAAGCAATGAATTCCCCGGCTGTAGCCTGGAAATGATTTATTGGTGGTATGCTTGGCATACGCTGGAAGGCTTACGCTATAAAATTTGGAATCCCTTCTGTCACCAGACTATTGCAATTTCAGATGAGCACAGAGAAAAAATTACAAATCCCAGCATACCGTTAGAGGAAAAATCACGGGGTGTAATACATTTCGAAGTTGAGAATATTGGAGCAGGATTTCAGGATATAGTTATACATTTCTTGACACATAAAGAATTAGGAATCGCAGAAGAATTGGATACTTCTAAAGCAACAATAATTGGCGGCTATGGCCTGATAGAAAACAGGGAAGTTATTCCGGGTAAGCATAAGGGTAAAATGCCGGCCATAATGATTCATAATTTCCGGGAAACCAAATATGGTGTAGAATCCAGAACAATATACTGGTTGGGATACAGAATAAATAAAGGCTTTCCTGTGTTAGTACTTCCGAGAGGTGTTACGATACCGGTTGAAGTACCTATGGGACTAGCAATTAATAATGTACAAGAGTTCTCTCATCTGGCATCAATTTTACCTGATATTTATAAAGAATTCGGCAATTTACCACTCTAGTGACCGGGAGGGGAGCCTATGTCTATTTCAGATAGTATTAATCAGTTAAGAGATAATTTGAAAGACTCTGAAATTACCATAGCTGTATCAGTTTGCCCAAGTGAGGAAGATATTGCAATTATTGGGTTGAGCGGAAGGTATCCAATGGCAGACAATTTACATGATTTTTGGGAAAACTTGAAATCAGGCAAAGACTGTATCAGAGAGATACCTAAGGATAGATGGAATAATAACCGCTACTTTGATCCTGACAAATATAGTACAAGCACATATTACAGCAAATGGGGCGGGTTTTTAGAAAACATAGACATGTTTGATGCGACATTTTTTAATATATCACCTAAAGAAGCTGAGGTAATAGATCCACAGGAAAGATTATTCCTTGAAACAGTATGGCATGCTATTGAAGATGCAGGTTATAAGAAGGGTAGCTTGTCTGATTCGGATATGGGGGTATTTGTCGGGGTAATGTTCGGACAATACCAGCTTTTCGGAGCAGAGGAATTGATGAAAGGTAACTACAGGTTCAGCGAGACAAGCTATGCTTCCATTGCAAATCGAGTATCATTTTTCTTGAATTTACATGGACCCAGTATTGCGATAGATACTATGTGCTCATCTTCACTTGTCGCTGTTCATATGGCTTGTGAAAGCATCAGAAGAGGAGAATGCCAATCAGCTATCGCAGGCGGTGTCAATCTTTCTTTGCACCCTATCAAGTATTACTTGTTAAGCCAAAAAAGGTTTGCATCAAGTGATGGAAGATGCAGGGCCTTTGGAGAACGTGGAGATGGTTATGTGCCTGGAGAAGGGGTTGGCGCTGTTTTTTTAAAGCCATTAAAGAAAGCTGTTCAAGACGGGGACAATATCTATGCTGTTATAAAAGGCAGTGCAATCAATCATGGCGGTAAAACTAATGGATATACAGTTCCAAACCCAATTGCTCAATCGGAAGTAATATCAAAAGCATTGAAAAAGGCCAATATAAATCCACGAACCATAAGCTATGTTGAGGCACATGGGACAGGTACAGCTTTAGGCGATCCCATAGAGATTAACGGACTAAATATAGCATATACCAAATATACAAACCACAGACAGTATTGTTCTATTGGATCGGTAAAAACAAACATCGGACATTTGGAATCAGCGGCGGGCATAGCAGCGCTTACCAAAGTGCTGCTTCAGATGAAAAATAAAAAGTTGGTGCCTTCTATCCATTCAGATGAAATAAATTCGCTAATAGATTTTAAAGAGTCACCTTTTTATGTTCAGCATGAATTAGAAAACTGGAAACGGCCTGTTATTGAAGAAGACGGTGTTGAAAGAGTTTATCCTAGAAGAGCAGGAATAAGTGCCTTTGGAGCGGGAGGAGTTAATACACATATTATTGTGGAGGAGTATGTGACTGATAAAGCACATAAGGATGTTCAAGATAGTGATAGGCAGGTATTCATTCTTTCGGCTAAGAAACGCCATATACTAAAAGAATATGTAAAGGATTTTGTGGATTTTATTGATAAACGGCTTAGCATGAACACTGGTATTTCCATTCGTGATATCGCTTATACCCTGCAGACCGGAAGAACTGAAATGGAGGAAAGAATAGCTTTTACAGCATCCGATATTCAAGAAGTCAGAGAAAAGTTAATAACGTACAGCGAAAAAAGGAAAATCCCCGTAGGTTTTTATCAGGGTAATGCGATGTCAAACAGGAGGACTTCAGATCTAAATCTTGATACTGAACAAGCTGATGATTTGGCGGGAGGCAGACTGGATTATAAAGATCCAAACAGATTAGCTGAATTATGGGTTTCAGGTGTTTCAGTTAATTGGGATTTACTATATAAAGAAAACAGACCGAACCGGATACCATTGCCAACCTATCCTTTTTCGAAGGAGAAGTATTGGATAGAACAACAAAAGGGTGTGTTTCAAAATGTAAAAGATATTCTTGAACAAGTCAAAAATCTTCTTGAACAAGTAGAAACGATAATTGAACCAGATAAGTCCGTTAATACATCAAAACAAAGTGAGTATAAAACTGAATCAAACAGTATAGCAAATCAAGTAAAGATATTAACGAACAAAGAACAGAATATTCTTGTTACTCTCTATGATTCTCCGGAATATGAAAGAAATGATATAGTCAATGAACATATTCAGAAGCTTACAGCTGATTTTTTGTCATATATTCCGCCAAGTTTGCCGGAGATTTATGTGAATTTCCTTGAACTGGGAATGGACTCAGTGACAATCCTAGACTTCAAGTCAAAAATTGAGGAAGAATTCAATGTTGAATTTCCAAGCACTATACTGTATGAATATTCAACAATTGAAAAATTATCAGAGTACATATCAGAGATAATTAAGCTGGATGAAATAGAAACAAATAAACTGAAGAGTATTAATGAAAAACACAAAAAGCTTGCAGAAACTTCTGAAGAAGATAACTTAAAATATAGCAGCAGCCGAACAGTTCCGAAGCTTTTAGACACAATAATATCATCAGGTGAAGAAGAGTCTGGCAATTCTGAATATACAGAGGAAGAACTCAAATCTGTTATTGATAAACTGGGGATATTTTAGGTGTAAAAAATATGATTGGAATATTATGCATTTAGCATAGCGTAGTATTGGATTTGATCTTTCTAATCAAGAAAGTAGAAATATTATAGCTTTGGAATAAGAATTTAGAAATATAGTGAAAGGGAATTTGCCATGGGAAAACAAGTTAACCACGAGAAAGAAGTATTATTACAAAAATCGCTGCAGGCAATAAAAATTTTACAAAAGAAAGTTGAAGAACTGGAGAAGAGAGAAAATGAACCAATAGCAATTATTGGTATGGCATGCCGTTTCCCAGGTAACAGTGATACCCCGGATAAGTTTTGGGAGTTCTTAAAAAACGGTGGGGAAGTTTCAGTTGAAGTACCTCGTGAAAGATGGAATTATGAAGATTATTATAATGCTGACCCGGATGTGCCTGGGAAATCATATGCTAAAGAAGCGTCTTTCCTAAGTGATGACGTGACACTGTTTGATGCGGGATTTTTTGGGATATCGCCTAGTGAGGCTTCGGAAATGGACCCAAACCAGCGGCTCTTGCTGGAAGTTTCATGGGAAGCACTTGAAAGCGCCTGCGTAGATATGAATAAAATTTCTGACCTTGCAGCGGGTGTATATATAGGTTTTATTTGCGGCGATTACTGGTCAATGCATAGGGATCCCAAAAAGATAACTCCATACTCATTTGCAGGTATGGTAGGGAATATGATATCAGGGAGAATTTCATATGTCCTTGGATTAAACGGGCCTTCATTAGTTGTGGATACTGCATGCTCTGCAGCGGCAGTTGCGATTCACTTGGCTTGTTCTGCTTTAAGAAGCGGTGAATGTAATATTGCATTGGCCGGAGGATCGAATCTGATATTAATGCCTGATGTGTTTATAGGTTTAAGTAAACTAAAGGTGCTGGCGAAGGATGGAAAGTGCAAACCTTTCGATGCAAATGGAGATGGTTACGGCAGAGGAGAGGGCGTAGGCGTTGTCGCTTTAAAAAGATTATCAGAAGCAATAAAAGACGGGGATTATATACATGCTGTTATAAAGGGCAGTGCTGTCAATAATGATGGAAAAGGCAGGAGTCTGGCGTCTCCAAATGTAGTTCAGCAAAAAAAACTTTTGGAAAAATCATTAGAGAACGCAGGACTTTCACCGGATGATGTTGGTTATTTCGAGGCTCACGGACCAGGAACACCTGTGGGCGATCCAATCGAAATGGAGGCATTGAGGTCGGTTTATGGAAACAGCAAAAATCGTAAAGTTCCTCTTATGGTTGGCAGTGTCAAAGGAAATATCAATAATGGGGAGTATGTAGGAGGAGTTTCTGCACTTATCAAAACAGTACTTTGTATAAAGAATAAAGCGATACCACCGACAATGCGTCTAAAATCAATGAATCCTAAACTTAATCTGGAAAAAATACCTGCTATTGTACCTACAGAGTTTACGATATGGGATACGGGCGGTAAAAAAAGAGTTTGTGCCATGAATTCATTTGGATTAAGCGGAACAAGTGTAAACATTATTGTTGAAGAAGCACCTGAGATTGAAGCTGTATATAATCGCAAGACAGATAAGCATCAAAACTCATTTCATATTTTGACATTGTCAGCAAAAGGAATGGATGCTTTAATTGAAAAAGTGAAGACCTATTGCGATTATCTGGACAATAACAAAAATGCTTCAATTCAAGATATTTGCTATACCTCAAATACAGGCAGGTCACATTTTGCTAATAGAGCGGCATTCGTGGCGGATAACCTTGAAAGGCTAAGAAATGATTTAAACAGTTTTGTTTCGGAAAACAGTAATGAATTTACACCAAATAGGTACTATCTTGGAACAGTTCAGCCTAAAGGTCAGATAAAGCCTGTATTCATATTTAAATCAAAGATGAATGGCATGCTGAAAATTGCAAAAAGGTTATATGCAATGCATCCAAAATTTAAAGAAATACTAGAAAACTGTGATGAATTAATTAAGACTTATTTGGAGTTCTCATTAATTGAATATATCAATTCAGGAAACAGTGCAAGTGATTTGTCAGAACCGGGAAGAAGCGAAGCATGTTTACTGGTTGTTCAGTATTCAATACTGAACTTTTGGAAATGCCTGGGTATAAAACCCGGTGCGGTTTTCGGTGAAAAAACTGGTGAATTGTCAGCAGCTTGCGCTGCGGGGATTATGTCATTTGAAACAGCTGTTAAGGTTATTGCGCAGGAAATATGCAAAATGCCTGGTCAAATATCATTCGGTGGAAGCTTTAACACACCCAGAATAAGATATTTATCAAATTTGTCCGGAAAAGAAATTGATAAGGCAGTATCAATGGATTACTGGAAGGATATTTTTGGAAAAACTGTCTCGCATGAAATTAGTTTACAGTATCTTGCTGAGAAAGGATATAATGTTTTTATAAACATAGGGGACGGCTTAAAAGGTGCAAATGATTCTAACAGCACTTACAAACTTATTGATACAGTTTCTGATGAAAATACAGAAGAAACATTTCTAAAAGCAATTGCTAGAGTGTATTGTATGGGAGCAACTATCGAGTGGAATGAGTTTGAAAAAGGAAATATGGGACGTAAGATACCTCTGCCAACTTATCCATTCCAAAGAAAAAGATACTGGAGCGAGGCTATTATGCCAACCCGACCGGTAGACTATACTAACGAAAGCATATTTGGCGGGAATAAGCAAGTTGAAGCGGATATTACTTCAAAAATCGATACAGTCAACGAAAATGAAAAAAAAGCTGTTAATCCTGAGCTGGTTGGTAAACTGAATTCTGTGTCATTACAGGAAGGAATAGATGTATTACATGAATATATCGAAGGAATATTATCAGGACTGCTGAACATTGCTCCTTCGGAAATGGATATTGCAGAGTCCTTTTCGGATATGGGAGTTGATTCAATAATGTCATTAGTCATAAAGAACAAGATTGAGAGTGAACTTGGATTACCAATCGACATCGGAATACTTGACCAGGGTACCAGTATTGCACATTTAGCTGAGGTGCTATTAAGGTCATTTTCATATAAGACTAGCCCGAAGAATATCGCACCAGCTTTAAGAACTGGCATAACTACCTGATGAAAAGCTTCAGTAAGGGATATGGACCTGAAGTTACTGCAAAAACCGCTCTACATAATAAGTTTGTGCGGGGGTTAGGCGGGATTTGAAAATGAAAAATCCTCTGTATTTACAAATACAGAGGATTTTGATGTTAAAAAAAATTTGCTAGATAACTGTAACTTCTGCATTGCCCCTTGCTTTCGGTTTCCTATACAGTGTTGTTTTTTGACCGATTGAAAATACTCCTGAAAGTTCTCTACCTCCGGGAATTTTTAGCAGATCGTAAATTATTTTTAACTTATCAGATTTTTTCACTTTATAGGACTGCATAGCAAAACTTACCCATCCTAAAAAGCAAGTCCCTAAATTCAAAGCTTCAGCACCCAGCATTAACTGATATTGCATTACAGTGAGATTTTCTCTGGAAATGGGATTGTTTTTCTCGCAGTGCAGCAATATCAGGCTTGGGCTATTATACGTCAGTAGATTAATATTCTGTTCTTTTGCCGATAAGGCTAGCTCGATGCGTTTTATAGTGCTGTCGATATTATCTCTGAAGGATGTACTGAATGCTTTTGGAATTTTCATCCATACAGAGGAGAGTTTCTTCTTCAATTCACTCATATATTCGTATGTATAGTCTGTTATTTTCTCTATAAGGTCATTGTTCTCAACAATAACTATGCCTGTATTTCTAATAGATTGTGTGTGTCCTCCTTTTGGTACAAATGAAGCAATTTGCTCCAGATAGTTTTTCTCGTATTCTGATAGAGTATTAGATTTATAGCTTCTGACAGACCTTCTGAACTTTAAAAAATCTAAAAAAATTTCAGGCTGAAAGTTTATATTATCTTTCTGAAAATCTTCTGCTGCTATTTCACTGTTACTTATTGCTTCCTTAGGGCATACGGAAATACAATCACCACAATTTATACAAAAAAGTTCTTTTTGCTGTTGTATTGAAACTTTGTTATCAGTTGCTGCAAATACTTTTGCAGGGCATGTACTGACACATATTTTACAATTTATGCATTGATTTTGATTGATGCTTAATTTGCTGGACATTTCTATTATTGCACCCCCTATAAGATACCTTCCGACTAAGCCTCGCTATTTTTTAAACTTACTATCACCATATATGTACAAAGACATAAGCATATCCTGTATAGCTGTTCAACAAACGACAAAGAGAATTATCTCCTAAGCCAAATAAAATGTCAAGTTTAGACTTGAGTGATAGAAGATTAAGAATTTGTTAATGCAATTGACACAAATTGGTAAAAAATGTACAATAATCCATAAAGTACATACATTTTTCTATGAAACTACCGACGAATGTTGAAATAAGAATACTAAAACTGTACTGCACAGAAAAAAGTAATGAGGATGCATAAATACTTTATGTAATTTTAATGTCTAAAAAATTAAATTGAAAAGGAGCAGTCATATGATAGAAACAAAAACCATGATTGTTGATAAAACCGGAAGAAATTCTATGATCATGCCCTTAAACAGCTTTCTTATGCAAAACGGATCATTGAGTCTATTTCAAAAGATTCTTTTAGCCACAGACGGCACAGTTACGGATTTGCTCAGACTTTACACCGGTGAAGCAATCAAAGTAAAAAAACTGGAACAGGAATTCACCAGCAGCGGTGAAGAGGAAGTTTTGATATGTTCCCCTAAAACAAGGATTTTAAGAAGAAACATCCTGCTTAATGGCAAAAATAAAAATTATGTGTATGCCGCATCCATTTATATTTATGAATTACTCTCTTCAGGAATTCAGGCGAAACTAGCCGAAACGGATATGCCTATTGGCCTATTATGGAAAGAAGAAAAACTGGATACCTATCGCGAAATTATCGGTTACTGGACCGAGCCCTGTGAGGCTTTAGCTCATTATTTTGATATTCTGCCACAGACGTTGCTGCTATGCAGAACTTATCTGGTCAGCCACCGTAAAAATGTCATCGGGAAGATTACTGAGAAATTTCCAATTACCTTTTTTAAGGATTAGTTAGAGAACATTAATGATTAAGACCGGAGGAATGGATATGAAACGACAAATTGGCGGAAAAATTCTTATGAATCTGCCCAGGGAGGTTTTTGAAAAAACTTGTATACAATTTTCAGAAAAAAAATTGTTTGTTTTACAATCAGGAAATGATAATAATATGTTTCTTACTGGAGCAACTTTGCTTCAGAAATCAAAAGTTTTAGGGAGTGTACTCCAGGAAATGTTACCCCAAACAAGAGCAGTTCTGCTGATGCCACAAGGGCTGGAATACATTTTTACATTATTGGCCTGCTGGTATGCCAACATCGTACCAATACCCATGTCTGTAACCGACTTATCACAGCCGGACAAGGTTATCGAAAAAGTTGAACCAATATTAAAGGATTCGCAGGCAGCCTGTATCATAACAAGTACTGATTTTGAAAAATTCTTAAATGCGCAGTCAGTTTTTAGTGGAATTCGTATATTCAATATAGATGTACTGGACGAAAACAGTTGCATTACTACCGAACCAAGATTGCAAAGACCGGACGACCTGGCATTGTTGCTTTACACATCAGGTTCTACATCTCAACCCAAAGGGGTTATGCTTGATCACTCCAATGTAATATCACAAGCTTCCATCGGTGCAGATCAATGGGAGATTAGCCAGGATAGCCGTATTGTTTCCTGGATGCCGCAGTTTCACAACTTTGGACTTTATTTTAATATATTGACTCCATTATTAAGAGGTGCAACCAGTATAATACAATCTCCCGACAGCTTTGCCAAAAACCCGGAGGGATGGTTGCAAGCGATAAGCCAGTATCAAGCTACTCATACTGCTGCACCGAATTTTGCTTTTGATTACTGCTGTTCTTCTGTCGATATTTCTACAGTCAAGGAGTTGTCGTTGGACTCTGTACGGGCGATTATCTGTGGTGGTGAGCCTATACGTAAAGAAACCTATGAAAACTTTGTTGAGAAGTTTCAGGTTTTGGGACTGAAAAAGGAAGTATTCTGCCCGCATTACGGTTTGTCGGAAATTGGCTCGGTTACTACTAAAAAGCCAGGCGAACCGTTACGTTTTTTTTCAGTGGATATTTCGGGTTTGGAAGTAGGGAAAGTCATATATTCGACCCAGAATAAGAAAAGTATGTGGTTGACCGGTTGTGGGGAGATTAAGGCTCCAAATGAAATAGTAGTTGTCCATCCGGAAACATGCAGGATTTCTCCTAATGGTGAAGTTGGAGAGATTTGGGTTAAGTCTCCCTTGGTAGGTAAGGGATATCTGAACAGGAATGAGGAAACACAGAAAACATTTTCCGGGGTATTAAGCAATTCAAAGACAAAGGGATTTTTGCGTACCGGCGATCTGGGGTTTGTTGAAGACAACCAGCTTTATATTGTAGGAAGGGACAAAGAGGTAATTATTATACATGGCAAAAACTATCATCCCGTTGATATTGAATGGACAATAAAGAAACATGTCCCTGAATTGAACCTGCCGCTGGCAGTCTTTTCCCATGAGATCAATCAGCATGAGCAGGTAGTGGTAGTACAGGAGGTTGCAGTAGCTGATGAAACAGACTATCAAAGGGTAGTACAAGAAATACTTGCTGCTGTGACGGAAACACATCAGCTGGAATTGTCAGAGATTATACTGGTTTCTGCCGGAAGTATTCCCAGAACAGGCAGCGGCAAAATACAGAGAAGAGCTTGCCGGAACTCTTATCTTAACCAAGGTATTCAAGCTCTTTATCAGTACTGCCGTTACAGTACGGATATTGAGTTTGAGAGTAATGATCAAGCCGAAAATGTATATGAGTTTGCAATTAACCCCCAAAACTTGCTGGCGGAAAGCATCCGCGAATTTATTATTAAATTTTTGGCTGAAACACTAAAGATATTGCCAAATCGGGCTGATCCGGCAAAAAGTGTCCAAAGTCATGGCTTGAATTCTATTATTATCATGAAGCTGATTCGTGGCTTGGAGAAGAATTTCCGGACTAATCTTACAATCCGTGAAATATTCGAGCAGGACTCAATTCAATCTTTGTCCAATGCCCTTGCTCAAAAAATAAATATCCAAAACAATCAATCGACGAGTGTGGAATCAATTCACAAATCGCAGTCAAATGACGGCCGTTCTGTCGCTTTATCATACCGCAGTCAGCTTTCGGAGGGACAGAAAGGACTATGGATGCTGCAAAAACTGTCGCCCGGTATGAGTGCATATAATGTGCCGTTATGCTTCAGGCTGGGGGGAGAGCTGGATATAGAAAAATTCAGACAGGCTTGCAGTTTTGTAGTTGAAAAGCACCCTGTCTTTAGAAGCGTAATCATCGAAGATAATGGGGTACCTTTTCAAAATGTCCAGCCATTTCAGAATATTATGTTGTTTCAGGAGGATATTTCCTCCTTTGAATACAGTGATATTGTACCATATATTTCCAAAAAGACAAAAGAGCCTTTCATACTGAAAAATGATCCGTTAATACGAATCAGTCTTTTGTCCTATAAAAGCAAAGAATATTTTGTACTCATCACTATTCATCATATTATATTTGATGGCAGCTCCATGTTGCTTTTTGTGACAGCGTTGCTGGATGCATATAAAGCTTTTCTACAAAACAAAAGTCCGATGAAGGTTCCTAACCTGGCTGAATATTCAGATTTTGTGGCTTGGGAGCAGGACATGCTTAAAAGCAGAGAAGGGGAAGAACACAGTCTGTATTGGAAAAAGCAATTGGCCGGGGTTTTGCCGGTTTTGGAACTTCCTGCAGACCATGCCCGTTTTTCAGTGCAAAGCTTTGCAGGACAGGTATATACCTGCCGTCTCCCACAGGATTTAGTAAAGCAAGTAAAGTTATTTGCCAAATCCTCAAATATGAATACATCGGTCATGTTTTTAGGAATTTTTAAACTCTTATTGTACCACTATACAGGACAAGATGATATTATTGTCGGAATGCCGGTAGTGGGACGACCTGAAGAACGGTTTGAATCCATTATAGGGTATTTTGTAAATATGATTGCTGTCCGGAGCTGTACATCAGGGAAAAATATTTTTATGGATTTTCTGCAAAAGCTGAAATTCACCTTGATAGACGGGTTGGATCATGCTGTATATCCCTTCCCGGTATTAGTACGGGAATTGAATATTCCACGGACTTTAAGAAATAATCCTGTTTTTCAAGTCACTTTTGCATATCAGAATTTTTTTCAATCAAACGGAATAAATGAGATACTGGGGCACTATAAGGATATTCTTAAAGTCGAATTTATTGAGGAGATACATCAGGAAGGTGAATACGAGCTTGCTTTGGAAATCTACGAACAGGCAGATGAATTTGTGTTGAATATGAAATATAATCCCGAACTGTTTGAGGCAGCTACTATAAGCAGAATGATGCACCACTATATAGGACTTATGAAAGAAGTAATAAAAAACCCCGGTTTATCCCTGGAGGAATATTCTTTGTTGTCGGAGAAAGAATTGTGCAGCATGATGCTTGATGGGAAATCAAATCAGGCAGAATATCCGGATAAGTGTATCCATGAATTATTTGAAGAACAGGTACGGAAGTTCCCTGAAGCCATTGCAGTAGTTTGCGGAGAGAAGAAGCTTACATATGCTGATCTATCAGAGAAAAGTGATAGGCTTGCCGCCCGGTTGTCGTCCGAAGGAGTATGCCCTGAATGTGTAGTTGGCCTTTGTATGGAACGGTCAGTGGAACTGATAGTTGGTATTTTAGGAATTCTTAAAGCCGGAGGCGTATACCTGCCGTTAGAACCCAGGAATCCAGCCGAGCGTCTTAAATATATGATTCAGGATAGCGGTACTTTGATTGTACTGACTCAAACTGAATTAACCGATATGGTGTCGCAAATAATTGATGTTGATACTAAATTAATAACTCTGAATTCAAATGAAGAAATTACAGTAGTAAAAAGTCAATCAAAAGGTCATACGGCGTATATGACCGAAGTCAAACCAAGCAATTTGGCATACGTGATATATACATCCGGAAGCACAGGCATACCTAAAGGAGTAATGATTGAACATAAGGGAGTATTGAATCTACATAAGTACTTTGCAGATAGCCTGATACTTGATGACAGTGATACAATGGCACAATTTGCAAGTATTTCTTTTGATGCATCAGCCTTTGAAATTTTTATATCATTACTTTCAGGAGCCACTTTATGCATAATCCCTCAAGAAAAAATCGATGACGTAAGAAACTTTGAAAAGTATATGAATGATAACAGAGTCACAATTGCTCTTTTGCCTCCTCCGTATTTAGCTAATGTAGATCCTGAAAAGATTCTTACATTAAGAACACTAATAACAGGCGGTTCGGAAATAGACTTTAAACTGCTGGAAAAATGGCGGGAGAAAGTGAAGTATATTAATGCTTATGGTCCTACCGAGGATACTATTATCTCTACAATATGGAGATATCCCGGGAATGGGGAAGCTTTGGAAGGCAGTACCGTGCCTATAGGGAAACCTATTATGAATAAATCGGCGTTTATAGTCAGCCCGAGCAATAATCTCCTGCCTGTGGGAGTTGTTGGGGAGTTATGTATAGCGGGAGAGGGACTGGCAAGAGGATATCTTAATCAACCTGCACTGACGGCAGAAAAGTTTGTTGACAACCCTTTTAGCCCGGGAACTAAACTGTATAAGACCGGTGATTTGGCCAGATGGCGCTCTGACGGCAATATTGAGTTTTGGGGTAGGATTGACAGTCAGGTAAAGTTTCACGGATTTCGAATAGAACTGGGTGAGATTGAAACTCAGCTCCGGTCATATCCAGAGATTAATGACTGCGCTGTTGTTTTAAAAGAGCAGCAGGAAACCAAACAACTTGTTGCCTATTATGTACGGAAAGCTAAAACTAATATTGAGGGCGAAAAAGGAAGAAATTCTATAAAACCTGAAGTACTAAGGAACCACTTGAAAATAACACTGCCTGAGTACATGATACCAGCCTTTTTTATCGAAATAGAATCAATACCTTTTACCTTAAGCGGTAAGATCGACAGAAAAGACTTAATGAACCGTAAAATCGAACTGGAAAGGACTGAAGAGGTATTGCTGCCGCAATCGGAAATAGAAGAGAAAATTTTGGATATATGGAAGGAAATTCTTAAGATTGAGAAAATAAGCACGAAAGATGGTTTTTTTGAAATCGGTGGAGATTCTATTTTGGCTGTGATGGCTGCAGATAGGATAAACAGGGAATTATGCCTGGATATAAATGTGACTGAACTATTTAAATATTCAAACATAAAAGACCTGAGCAGATATATCGCATCGACCGGAGAGGGAGTTCGTACAAAGAATACCATCCGGGAAAAGTATACAGCTCCGGGAAAAGAGATTGAAGATAGAGCAGTTGAACACACGGTATCTTCTGCTGAGTATCCCGAATATTACAAGGATAGTATTGCTATAATCGGGATTTCCGGTTCTTTTCCGGGTGCTAAAGACCATTATGAATTCTGGGAAAACTTGAAATCAGGGAAAGAAAGTATTGAGATTATTTCTAGAGAAGAGTTAATAAAATCAGGTATGTCTGAAGAAAGAATAAACAATCCGAATTTTGTTCCTGTTCAATCAAGTATGGAAGGAAAAGATCTTTTTGATCCGGAGTTTTTTAGTATTTCTCCAAAGGATGCAGAATTAATGGATCCGCAGTTCAGACTATTGTTGCTCCATTCATGGCGTGCTATCGAGGATGCGGGTTATGTTTCAAAGCAAATACCCAAGACCAGTGTATTTATGACTGCAAGCAATAATTTTTATCATACTCCTGTATCAGATGAGATAATGGGAGACTCAAATGATTATGCCTTACGGGTTTTTGCCCAGGGAGGGACTATTTCTACAATGGTATCCTATAAATTAGGATTGAATGGCCCCAGCCTTTTTGTCCAGACTAATTGTTCTTCCTCATTGACAGGGCTGCATCTTGCTCACCAGAGCCTGATGACCGACGATGTAGAATATGCACTGGTCGGCGGCTGCTCGATATTTTCGTTTTCAGATACCTCAGGGTATATGCATCAATCAGGAATGAATTTTTCAAGCAATGGTCATGTAAAAGCCTTTGACGCTTCAGCGGATGGAATAGTCGGAGGCGAGGGAGTTGTCGTAATTCTCGTCAAGAAGGCGATAGATGCTGTTAAAGACGGAGATCATATCTATGCCCTTATAAGAGGAGTTGCTGTTAACAACGACG
Source organism: Clostridia bacterium (assembly GCA_026414765.1). Taxonomy (NCBI): domain Bacteria; kingdom Bacillati; phylum Bacillota; class Clostridia; species Clostridia bacterium. The sequence goes on from JAOAIJ010000043.1 coordinate 107,021, forward strand.
GGTCGGATAAGGTGGGCTTTTATGCTCCCAGCGTCAAGGGACAGAGTGAAGTTATTCAGAAAGCTTTGGAAATAACCGGAATTAACCCCGAGTCCATCAGCTATATTGAGGCACACGGGACAGGGACAAAATTAGGGGATCCGATTGAGCTGGCAGCATTGAATGATGCTTACCGGCGCTATACGGCTAAAAAACAGTTTTGCGGAATTGGCTCGGTAAAAACCAATATAGGACATCTTGACACTGCGGCAGGTTTGGCAGGATGCATAAAGATTGCACTAAGCCTGCATTACGGAGAAATCCCTCAGACGCTTAACTATAAAACGCCTAACCCTAACTTTGATTTTGACAATTCTTCGTTCTATGTAGTTGATAAACCAAAGAAATGGGATGATGCGCCTGTTCCGTGGAGGGCAGCATTAAGCTCGTTTGGAATCGGAGGTACAAATGCCCATGCAATAATGGAACAATTCATAAATAAGTCTGCCTTGAAACAAAATGAGCCTGAATGCGGATGCGTATCCTATCTGGTTCCACTATCCGCCAGAAATAAGGAACGCCTGAGAGTTTATGCACAGGATATGCTTGCTTTCCTGAAAAAACAACATACATCTGATTTGAATCCGGCAAATTTAGCATATACTCTTCAGATTGGCAGAGAAATGATGGAAAGTAGAGTGATTTTTGTCGTCAATTCACTATCAGAGTTAATTGATAAACTGGAACGGTTTACTAGCTCAAGTGAGAATATCGGCAATTGTTTCAGCGGTGAAGTAAAACAAGGAGATAATATAATTAAAATATTCGAAGATGAGGAAAAATGCAGGGAACTAGTCAATAATTGGCTGTTAATAGGCGATTTCATGAAAATTGCAGAGTTGTGGTCAAAAGGGATTAATATAGATTGGAAGCTGCTCTACGCTGATGCCAAACCTAGCCGCATAAGTCTGCCTACCTATCCCTTTGCACTGAAAAGTTACCAAAAACAGAAGGTTAGCTATGCAAATCCTGTCTCAAGAGGGATTACAGCAGGCGAAAACAGCGGTGCTACACTGCAAAACGGCCAAATCAAGCCGGATATACCACGGAAAAAGATATCTAAGAGTGATGATATATCTTATCAAACACTTATGGACTATGTTAAAGATGTAATAATGGAGAAATTGTCGGAATCACTAAAAACTGATATTAACGCGTTGCAGGTTGAACAATCCTTTGCAGATTATGGATTGGACTCTGTAAGTGGAATTAATCTGGTTAACCTGATTAACCAGGCTTTACCAATTGAGCTGGAAGTGACATGTTTATTTGATTACAGCTCGGTAAATCAGCTGTCTGAATATATTCTGTCATGCTACAAAGGGCCTGTTTCTGCATTTTTGCAGCAAAATGTTCTGTCAGATAATGAGACGAATTGCGGTGGGGGATACGGGCAGACTGAATACTATTCTACTGAAAGCATTACAAGAACTAAAATACCGCTTAATACTGTCAAAACTGAAAACAATGATTATTCTGATAATCCCGCAGCTAAAGATGCTATTGCAATTATAGGGATAAGCGGACGATTTGCAAAATCCGAGACAGTAAATGAATTATGGGAGAATGTATCAAACGGTGTAGATTTGGTAGATGAAGTTACCCGTTGGGACTTATCTAAGTACTATTCGAAAGATGATAAATATTGCAGGTACGGCAGCTTTTTATGTGAAATTGATCGCTTTGATCCGCTGTTCTTCAATATTTCCGGGTTTGAAGCGACCTATATGGATCCTCAGCAGCGAATTTTCCTGGAAGAATCCTGGAGGGCACTGGAAGACTCAGGATATGCGGGGATAGGGCTTCAGGAACGTAAGTGCGGGGTATATGTAGGATGTGCTGCAGGGGATTATCAGGAACTGCTGGGAGATAATTTGCCTCCACAAGCGATATGGGGCAATATGAGTTCCGTCATTCCCACACGCATTGCTTATTATCTGGATTTGCACGGTCCGGTTATAGCTGTTGATACTGCTTGTTCGAGTTCCCTTGTTGCTATTCATCTTGCATGTCAAAGCCTGTGGGCAGGGGAGAATGAAATGGCTCTGGCTGGAGGTGTGTTCATTCAATGCACGCCTAAGAATTTTCTGGCTGCCAACAGGGGGAATATGCTGTCGCCTACGGGTCGTTGCCATAGTTTTGCCGAGAAGGCAGATGGGTTTATCCTTGGAGAAGGTGCAGGAGTTGTTGTACTAAAACGTCTTAACGAAGCTATTTCTGACGGGGATCACATCTATGGGGTGATTCGCGGGTCAGCGATCAACCAGGATGGTACAACAAATGGAATTACTGCACCCAGCGCAAATTCACAGGAACGCCTGGAGAGATATGTATATGATACTTTTAATATACATCCCGAACAAATTCAGATGATCGAAGCTCACGGCAGCGGTACCAAGTTAGGCGATCCGATTGAATTTCAGGCATTAACCCGCGCTTTCAGGCACTATACTGCAAAAAAAGGATACTGTGCAATAGGTACAATAAAAACCAACATCGGACACACTCAGCTTGCATCGGGTATTGCCGGAGTACTCAAAATTCTGCTGTCATTGAAGCATAAGAAAATTCCGCCGTCATTACATTTCGAATCGGGTAATTCTAATATCCGGTTTGAAGAGAGTCCGTTTTATGTGAATACCAGGCTTCAGGATTGGGAAACCGAGCCTAACTCAAAACGCTGTGCGGCAGTATCCTCATTTGGATTTAGCGGAACAAATGCCCATATAGTCATCGAAGAAGCTCCTGAGGTTTATAGAGGGCATTCCGAAAAAAGTGGTTACTTGATTGTATTGTCGGCGCGTACTTATGAACAGTTGAAACAGCAGGCCGAACAACTGGTAGACTTTTGTGAACATGATACTTCCGCAGACTGTGGTAATATGAGTTACACTTTACTGCTTGGAAGAAAACATTTCAATCATCGTTTAGCCTGTGTAGCAAAGAATAGCAGTGAACTTGCGGCATTACTGAAAAAATGGCTGGAAAAGGGAAAAGTGCCACAGGTATATGTATCTGAACTTCTTGGAAATGACCATAGGAAGCAGACAGCGCTGAAGCGTTATGGAAATCAATGCATCATAGATTGCACAGATATGGAAAAAGCCGGTGACTATCTGGAAAACCTGGCAACTATAGCCGATTTGTATATTCAAGGATACAGGCTTGAGTTTGAGCAGTTGTTTTCAGATGGACAGTACAGCCGCATTTCACTGCCGACTTATCCGTTTGCCCAGGAGCATTATTGGGGAGTACAGGCAGAAGATAAGCTGGATGGCAGCAAAAACGATACCGTTACTGCAGAACATATACATCCGTTATTACACCAAAACACCTCTGGTTTTTCGGGACTGCGGTACAGCTCAAATTTTACAGGCAGAGAATTCTTTTTGAACGATCATGTGGTTAACGGTGAAAACATCCTGCCGGGGGCTGCTTATCTTGAGATGGTGAGAACAGCCATAGCTGAGGCTGTTGGAGTTAGGGAACCTGAACAGGCTGTAATCCGCCTGAAAAATGTGGTTTGGGCAAGGCCTATTTCAGTGAAGGGAAATGCTATTCGTATTCATGTCGGACTCCTGCCGGGAGAAAACGGGGAGATTGCGTATAAAGTCTACAGTGAGCAGGAAGAACAGGGAGCAGCTCCTGTTGTGTATAGTGAGGGCTTGGTAGGGCTGAATTCATCAGCAGATGTTCATACACTGGATTTACGGGACTTACAGTCCAAATACCGGGAAATCGCGTTTTCCCCTGATAGATTCTATAAATCACTTCAAACACTGGGAGTAAACTATGGCAATGCATATCAGGCTGTAAAGGCGGTTTACACCGGGCCGGAACAGATTCTGATACAGCTGGAATTGCCGTCTGTAGTGTCGGATACTCTTAACAAATTTGTATTGCATCCTAGCTTGGTTGATGCCGCTTTTCAATCAATGTCACTGATGCTTAGTACCACTAGCAATCTTGATGATCTAAAGCCATCGCTGCTTTTTGCATTACAGGAATTGGAGGTTACCGGGAGATGCACTTCGTCTATGTGGGCTCTGATCCGGTACAATGACGGGAATGTGGCGGGAGATAAGATGATCAAGTACGATATTGATCTCTATGACGAACAAGGCAAGCTTTGTGTGCGGATGAAAAAGGTTTCAACAAAGGCTGCAGGTGGAAAGGTCGAAGCTGCTAGTACGCCAAAAGCAGTGGCTTCAGGCCCTAATCCACAGCTTGTAGGAAATATTACCCTGATACCGGTGTGGGACTCGGTTCAGGCTGAAAAAGCCCAGACACTACTAAATTCATCGGAAAGCGTATTACTTATCGGTGGAACAGAAGAAATTGCTGAAAAAGTTGGCGGCTATTACCAATCTGTCAGTGTGCCGGATATAAAAACAGGTGAAAGTATTGAGTGTATTGCCCAAAAGCTGGCTGACTTTGGTCCGGTTGAAAACCTGATCTGGGTATGCCCACAGGATTCTTTGCAATCAGTATCGGAAGATACGGTTATAGAAGGACAAAGCATTGGAGTCCTCCAGGTTTTCAGAATGATAAAAGCTTTACTTAGCCTGGGTTATGATGCAAAAGCTTTAAACTGGACTTTCATTACCATTCAGACTCAGCCTGTCCATAAAAATGACAGAGTAAATCCGACTCACGCGAGCTTGCATGGTTTGATAGGATCGATGGCAAAAGAATATTCAAACTGGAAAGTGAGGCTGGTTGATCTGGAGGCAGGCTGTGATTGGCCACTGGAAGACATTTTATCATTGACACCGGACGTGAGGGGAAATCCTTTGGTTTACCGTGGTCAGCAATGGTACAGGCAGCAGCTGGTACAGGCAGATAATATGCCGCAGGAACAGACTCTGTACAGAAATGAAGGGGTATATGTAGTGATCGGAGGAGCCGGCAGTATAGGTGAAGCTTGGAGTGAGTGCATGATCCGCACTTACAAGGCGAAAATTGTTTGGATCGGACGTAGAGAAAAGGATGCGGAAATTCAGGCAAAAATAGACCGCTTGGCAGCTTTGGGATCAGAACCAGTTTATATTGCTGCAGATGCAACAAAGCAGCAGTCTCTTCAGCAAGCATATGAAGAAATAAAGCGGCAGTATCCACAGGTTCATGGAGTAGTTCATTCTGCACAGGTCTTCTTGAGCGGAAGTCTTTCAAAAATAGAAGAGACAGTATTCCGGTCAGCGCTTGAGTCTAAGGTGAATGTTTGCGTGCATTTAGCCCAGGTCTTTCAGAAAGAATCATTGGACTTTATGCTATTCTTCTCATCCATAAACTCTTATCTTAAGGCACCGGGGCAAAGTCCGTATTCTTCCGGCTGCGTATTTAAAGATGCTTTTGTCCATCAATTAGCTCAAGAATGGCCTTGTGCGGTAAGGGTAATAAACTGGGGATATTTCTTTAATAATGCAAAGGACAGGGAACGTCTGGAACAGGCCGGTATAGGGTTGATTGAGCCTGAAGAAGCAGCTGCTGCACTGGATAAATTGCTGGCAGGACCGATGACGCAAATGTCATTTGTAAAGACTACTTCACCTCTAGGTATGAGAGGAATGAGTTTGTCAAAAGACTTGGTTACTATTTATCCGAAAAATGCAGCTTTGGATATACGAAAGGTGCATGAACGGACTATTATACCGGAATTGCCGGTTGGCGACCTGGAAAAGACAAGCCTGCAAATGAAGGAGATGGATGGACTGCTCTATAAACTACTATGGGGACAATTGCAAGCTAATGGGCTATTTGAGAGGAATGGTCAATCCTTCAATGATTTGAAAGCAAAAGCAGAATTGCGCGGAATGTATGACCGTTGGCTGGAAGAAAGTGTCAGGCTTCTGGTGCAGCAAAATTTTCTTATATACAAGGATAATTTATACACTGTCAGAGATAATGTTCCAGTAGATATGGAGGTATTATGGGAAGAATGGGAACATAAAAAGATCTCCTGGTGGGAGAATCCAGAAATGAAAGCCCAAGCGGTTTTAGTGGAGAAAACCTTAAGAGCTTTACCGGAAATCATAAAAGGGAAAAAACTTGCCACTGAAGTAATGTTCCCCGGATCTTCACTGGAATTTGTGGAAGCGGTTTATAAAAACAACATGACCGGGCATTATTTTAATGAAGTACTTGCCAATACTGTTGTTGCCTATGTTGAAGAAAGGCTCGCCCAGGACCCGCAAGTAAAGTTAAGCATAATGGAACTCGGCGCTGGCACCGGAGGTACGAGTGTTGTGGTCTTTGAAAAACTCCGGCCTTATAAGGACTATATAGAGGAATACTGTTACACGGATATATCACGTGCTTTTCTGATACATGCAGAAAAAGAATATAGCCAGGATAATCCATACTTGACCTGTAAGATGTTTAATGTGGAAAAACCGGTTGTCTCTCAAGATATAGACGGAGGGAAATATGATATTGTAATTGCCGCCAATGTCCTGCATGCTACCGGAAATATCCGCGAAACCATACGTAATGCCAAAGCGGTCTTAAAGGAAAACGGCTTTATTCTACTAAATGAAATCAGCAGCAATAATTTGTTCAGCCATCTTACGTTTGGTCTTCTGGATGGATGGTGGATGTATGAGGATCCGATATTGCGCATTCCGGGATGCCCCGGGTTAGCAACTGAGACCTGGTGGAATTTGCTGGAGCAAGAAGGCTTCCATTCATTTTTCCTTCCATATGGAGACCCTCAGGAGTTTTTACAGCAGATTATTGCCGCCCAAAGCAACGGGGTGGTCCGGCAAAGGATTGAGGACGCCAATAACAAAGACCATATAGCAGACGGAGCTAAAATACAGGCAAAGCAATCCGCCGGAAGCGATAAAACTTTGGATTCTGCTATCAATAAAGAGAAAAAGCCGGATTCATCCAATGCAAATCAAATTGAGTCTCATATAAAGCAGACGATAGCTCAAAAGATGTCAGAATCATTAAAGGTGGATATTGGCAGGATCGATTATGATGAATCTTTGTCAGATTACGGCCTTGATTCGATTATTGCAGTCAATCTTGTAAGGGTTATCGGTCAAGCTTTAGCTGTTGAACTGGAAATAACAATAATGTTTGAGTATAATACAATCAACCAGTTAACGGATTTCATCCTAACAAAATACGGGGATATAATTGGTTCGTCATTGAAACTTAATACAGCTCAAAAGGATCTCCATGAAACCGAAGCTGCTGCTGCACAGGTAAATCAACTGAGTTCCGGCTATACGATGAACTGGATTCCTAAGATAAGGGTTTTGCCTGAAACGGAATATACTGAAAAAGAAGAAACTCAAAGGAATTTATATGGACAAGACGCTATTGCAGTTATAGGTATAAGCGGTAGGTTCCCTATGGCTGATAATCCAGATGAATACTGGAACAACCTGATTGAGGGAAAGGATTGTATTTCAGAAATTCCTCAAGAACGCTGGGAGGACTGGCGAAAATGGTATAGTGACTATCAAAGTGAAATGGAAGCAATGAAGAGCAAACGGGGAGGGTTTATTAACGGAATATCCGAATTTGATCCATTGTTTTTTGGAATTACGCCTAAGGAAGCTGAATTCATGTGTCCGGAGCAACGTCTATTGCTTACATACATATGGCGCGCAATTGAAGATGCCGGTATTACGTCTAAGGTACTATCGCGGAATTCTACAGGAGTATTTATTGCTTCAGCACTCAGTGAATACAAACGTGTAAAAATTACTGCCGGTTCGCTGGATAATCCGGGATTGGTTGCTAATCCTTCTCCGTCAATGATAGCAAACCGTATTTCCTATATACTAAACCTAAGCGGTCCGAGTGAATGCTGTGAAACAGGATGTTCTTCAGCGCTGGTTGCCTTGCATCGTGCAATTCAGTCAATTAATAATAATGAATGCGAGCAGGCTGTAGTAGGTGCTGTCAATTTACTCCTGTCGCCTATAGGGTTTATCAGCCTCGAATCAGCAAACCTCTTAAGTGTGGATGGACGTGCCAAATCCTTCCAGAAAGATGCTGACGGATTTGTAAGAAGTGAAGGAGTCGGCGCTGTAATCATAAAGCCATTGTCAAAAGCCATAGCTGACCACGACAATATTTATGCGGTGATCAAGGGAACAGCAGTAGCTCATGGCGGTAAAGGGGTCTCCCTGTTTGCGCCAAACGCTGCAGGGATGAAAAACGCTATGATTCAGGCATATCGTACAGCAGAGGTTGATCCAAGGACAGTTTCTTATATTGAAGCTCATGGGATTGGTGCAGCACTTGCAGACAGTATCGAAATCGGTGCGTTAAAATCCGGGTATTATGAACTCATAGCTTCGAATAAGGAAGAGACAGATATTTCATATTCAACCTGCTATATCAGCAGCCTAAAGCCCAGTATCGGGCATGGAGAGATTTTCTCCGGAATGGCCGCATTAATTAAGGCAATATTGGCTATAAGGAATGGGGTTATTCCGGGTCTTCACCGATTTACGGCACTGAATGAAGATATTTCGTTAGAAGGAAGTCCATTTCAAATAACGGATAAAAATCATGGATGGGAGGAAACTTCAAATACCAGGGATGGAAAAATTCCTCGGCGTGCCAGCATAAACAGCTTCGGCCTAGGTGGAGTGAATGCGCATCTGGTCCTGGAGGAGTATATTCCTGATAAAGAGGAAATTAAACAGCTCTATTCTGAAAATAGCCCACAGATAATAGTTTTTTCAGCAAAAAGCAAAGAACGCTTGGCGGCAGCTGTCGGACAAATGCTGGAATTTGTTGAATCACAGGAAAGCCTCCATCTGCCGGATCTTGCATATACGCTTCAAGTGGGGCGTGAAGCAATGAGTCACCGTCTTGCGATGGTAGTAAGCAGCAAGGAAGATTTGAAAAAAGGTCTTAGGTGGTATATAAGCACAACAAAATGCAGTGGACAAAAAAACGCTTTCATACCTATGTTTGAAAGCGAGCCGGAAGAGCAGCGTATGGAAATATGTGGGTTGTTCTCCGGGAAAATTGGAGATATATTACTACAGGCGCTTTTAGCGGAAAACGACTTTGAGAAGCTTGCTCTCTATTGGGCTAAAGGTAATGATCTGCCCTGGGATATGATACATGAAGGAAAAAGAGTAAGGAGGATCGCCATACCGACTTATCCGTTTGGGAAACGACGTTATTGGATTGGTTCACAACCAAGTTCTGGGGAGGCTGCAGGAAAAGATGAGTTAATTGGCGGTCATAATAGCTGTGCAGGAGAAAAATATGCAACAGCTGATCGTGTAACTGATATTTTATCGCGCTTTTTGGGAATGAAGCCTGCAGAAATGAATCTCAATATATCGCTTGAGCAATACGGGATTGAATCTATCTTATTAATGCCGCTGCTGCAGCAGCTGCAAACCAGGATAGACCCATCTGTAAGCCTGACCGGATTGCAGAAATGCAGGACTATACAGGATATCATCAACATGGTATCAGCCTCAGCTTCTGATGTAAGTTATACCGATACTTCGAGAGAACAGAACAGATACCTGAAAACAGCAGTTTGGCCACAATTTCCCGAACTTGTCCGTTTGAATGAGAGTGTCCAGGGGCAACCTATATTCTGGATTCATGGTGCGTTAGGTGGAGTTGAAGCATACAAATTGATTGCTCAAAACTGCAAACGTCCGTTTTTCGGTATCCAGGCTCGCGGCTGGATGACAGAACATCCTCCTCTGCATGGAATTCAGGCAATGGCAGGGTATTACGTCCAAATAATACAATCAGTGCAGCCGGAAGGTCCTTATGATTTGGGAGGATTTTGTATGGGGGGAATATTGGCATATGAAATCACACGACAGTTGCAGGAAAGGGGACAGATTGTCAATTCAATTGTCATGCTGGATTCACCCGACAATACGTTTCAGGAAAGTTTAGCCGGTTTCAATAAAAATGCATATAAGAATATTATTTTCCAAACGGTTAACATGATGCTTCTGTCTTCTATTTTGCAGCAAACCGGGAAAACGGAGCAAAAGCTTATTCACCAGGGGGAACTTGATATTAGCGCAGATGATGAAGCATTTTTTGAGCAACTAATTAAACTGGCACAAATTCATGGGTTGTCCAAAACAGTAAAGCAGCTGGACGTATTAGTTGGACAGAATGTCAAAGTACAGCTTGCTTATGAGTTGGATAAATATAAAATACTGCCGTTGTTTGACAGTCAAACGATAAATTGTTATTATTTCCGTAATAAGAGCGGCTTGTTTGAAGGCGACCTAAAACCGTATCTTACCGTATCTGATAGCGAGTTTTCATTTGATAACGTTAACTACTGGCAGGAGTGGGAGCGTCAATTTACTAACTTTAAAATGTTTGATGTGGATGCACCAAACCATATGATGCTGCTGAATGAAATAAAATCAGTCACTCCTATTGTAGAGTTTTGTACCAAACTGTATTCAGGACAATATGGGAGTATTGAGCCTTAAAGTTTTAGCCTGTAAACTATTGCTTATCAGGAATATAGCAAGCAAAAATACCCTTTTGCCTTTTATGGGAAATTATGCTATAATTGCATAAACAAAAAATAGTTGATTATAATTATACTGTTATCAACAGGCTGAAATAACTTAATTGATAGGAGAATGATACAATGAACAATGAAGAGCAAAAACAAGATCAAGAACAAAAAGTCTCCGGGTTAATGCTGGAGAAATTATTACAATCCAGAACAATCATGATTTCTGGAGAAATAACTCAAGCCTTGGCCGAAAAAATAACTACACAGCTTTTGATTCTACAGGAAATGGGAGATCAACCAATAAAGTTATTGATCAACAGTCAAGGCGGGCATGTTGAATCCGGGGATACAATCCATGATATGATCAAGTTTGTAAAGCCGCGTGTCATTGTGATTGGCACGGGTTGGGTTGCGAGTGCCGGTCTCACCATTTACCTTGCGGCTGATAAACAAGACAGGTATTCGTTACCTAATACAAGATATATGATACATCAGCCGGCAGGTGGTGTAAGCGGCCGGGCTTCGGATGTCAGCATTGAAGCGGAAGAGATATTGAAAGTGCGCAGAAGAATCAACAAAATAATCAGTGATGCTACCGGTCAGCCATTTGAAAAAGTGGAAAAAGATACGGATAAAAACTACTGGTTAACTATTGATGAAGCAATTAATTACGGCATAGTAAATAAAGTTGTTTCAAAATATGACGAATTGGTTAATCTATAAAATAAACATTTAGTTGTAAACCAAAGATTTGCTGAAAAAGCAAATCTTTTTCTTTGCAGATTAATCGATCTAATTATTTGAGTATATTGAATTACTAAAAGTAAACAATATATTAGTATGTCTTTAACGGAATACTGAGGTTGGCTGCATAAAAATACTCAAAACCCGGTGCTGGAAAGGAGACAGGCATAAATGAGAAAGATCATTCCTAATATTGCTGTGGAAAATTGCAAAGAAGCACTTGAATATTATAATAAGGTATTTAGAGGAGAAATAAAAAATATTCAGATGGCGGACGGGAAAGAAATGTTTAAAGGCCATGAAGGCAAAATAATTCACTCTGAACTGCATATCAATGATGACTGTATAATGTACCTGACTGATATATTTGGTCCGAAAAAAGAAAACAGTAATATAAGCTTGGTACTGCAACTGGAAAATGAAGATGAAATAAACAAGATGTTTCATACACTCAAGGAAAAAGGTAATGTGACATTTGAATTGCAAAAAACATTTTGGGGTTCTTACCATGCAGTTATAACTGATTGTTACGGTATTACCTGGTCTTTGGATTATTCGGAAGGAAGGAATTCCTAAAGCTAATTACTACATCTTATAACCTCATTACACTTTATAGTGCTTCTGAACACAGCGTAATAATTTTAAAATATCAAGCCAGGAGGAGAAAAAAATGAATACTAATCCGTTGGAAGTTATTAAGAAATGCGATGAGGAGTTGTTTGAAAATATTTCATCAGTCAGAGCTATGGCTTTAAAAGATGGTGCATTGCCATTGAAAGAAAAACTTCTTATTGCAATAGCGCTTGATGCAGCTCACGGAGCGACAGACGGAGTAAGGGAATTGACAAAACAAGCTATCGGAGCCGGTGCTACAAAGGAAGAGATAATGGATACATTGCGTGTTGCTTATTTCGTTTCAGGTGTGGGAAGCATATATACGGCAGCTCGGGCTTTAAATGATATGTTTTAAGTATTCTCACACAATAAAACCTCCATTTCTCAGAATATTAATGCTATATTGAAATGGAGGTTTATATCTGAATAAGTGTTTTCATTGTCAAATAGATATTTCATAGCTCAAGTTGCTGATGTTCGTTAAAAAATGTCTTATACCCAAGCTGAACAAAAATAATTACTGTAAGTGATACGCTTCCTAATATTCCCAGCATTATTGCTATCTGATAGCCAATTGCAGTGACAGGAGAAGTTCCTGAAAGCACCTGACCTGTCATCATTCCAGGTAATGATACTATGCCCATGCTGACCATGGTGTTTATCGTAGGAAGGATTGCAGAATCAAAAGCATTGTTGATGATATTCTTTGAGGCGGTCTTTGGAGATGCACCAAGCATTAGGGATGATTCAATCAGATGTTTGTGCGTTTTCATTCCATCAATCAATCTTACTACACCAAGTGAAATACCAGTCATGGAATTTCCTACGATCATTCCCGCAATAGGAATAAAATACCTCGGATTATACCAGGGAGATACATTTATGACAACAAAGAGAAAATAGATCAGGCTTGATACGGTACCTGCAATCATGGAAAGGGCGATTAACTTTTTTAGTCTTGCAGAAATTTTGGTTTTGGCACGTTTATAAACATTATTAATTGCAAATGCTTCCATAACGGTTATTATAAGAAGAGTAAAAAAGGGATTGCTGTTTTCAAATATGTACACCAGTATATAGCCTGTAAGTACCAGTTGTATGGTCATGCGGGCTGTAGATATCAGAATTTCCTTTTCTCTGTTTATACCCCTGGCACGTACAATAAATAACAGAATAACCACAAAAATATATGCTGCCGCCATCTGCCATATTTTAAGTTCAATAACACTGTTCATTTATAGTACCTCCCTATATGAAACAACTTCTCCATTTCTTATTTCTATAATTTCATCAGAAAATTTCTGTGCGATCTTTATTGAATGTGTAACCATTATCATAGTTTTGTTCCGGCTTTTTACATGCTCCACAAGCTTTTCAATAATTATGTGTTCCGTATTCTCATCAAGCGCAGATGATGGTTCATCCAATAAAAACACAGGAGGATCAAGGAGCAGTATTCTTCCAAGAGCCAAACGCTGCTTTTCACCGCCTGAGAGGACCTCTGCGTCTTCATCCAGTGCCTTTGTCAAAGATACGAATTCTAGCGTCTCATTTAGCGTGTTATCATCAACAATAGGTTTTTCTGAGAACTTAAGCCCAATAAGAAGGTTTTCTCTGATACTGCCAGGAAAAATGGCAGGAGACTGGGGAAGCATGGCTACATTCCTTCTTAGGGTTATTGAATTAAGCTTATCCAATGGAATGCCTTCAAACATAATATTTCCTTCATCGTTGCTGATCATTTTGTTTAGAAGCTTGAGCAGAGTTGATTTCCCACTTCCGCTTTCACCTACAATACACGTAACTTTTCCAGATTTTATTTCCAGTTTTGCTATTCGTAATATTCCTTTGTATTTGACATTGTTCAGCAGATACATCTGATAAGAACCTCCATTTCCCAGGTTACTTTTTTATTTCTTTCACAAGCTCAGAGGCTTTTTTAACAGCCTCTTCCAAAACAATCATTCCTTTTTCAGTTATATTGTAGTATTTCCTGATTTTACCCTCTATAAGTCTGTCTTCTCTTTCTAAAAGCTGACCGTTTTCCATATCATGTAGTATGGGGTAAAGGGTTCCCGGACTCATATCATAACCATGTTCCTTTAACTCATCAATCATCCATACTCCATAGAAAGGCTCTTTTTTAGCATGATGGAGTATGTGTATATGTATGAAACCAAGGAACAGCTTCCTGAACAGTTTTTCTTGCATGATAACCTCCTTATAGGATGTCGATATCGAAGTACGATATAATTGTATTATAAATTTATCAAAGTGACAAGATTTTTAACAAAGATAATATTATTTGCTGTATTAAGTTGGAAAATTACTATAATTTAATAAATATATGTAATTGTAAATAGTAATTGTAAGATTTTATACAATTTGATAAAATGTTCAAATAGTAGAAAAAATGCATATGATTTTGGCATTACTCTTTACCTGATTATGGGGGAAGCACTGTGGATGGTCATATAAAATACGGTTCTAAAGACATGAGTGTTGTAGAAGAGAAGCTGAATTTTGCCATAGAAAGTCTACTGGACTCTTTCGGCATATTTTCAGCTATAAGGGATGAAAGTGGAACAATTACTGATTTCAGCATTGAACATCTAAATGAAAAAGTATGTGTTAGAAAGAATTTTGAAGTTCAAAAGTTTATTGGAAAGAAAATAAGTGATTTCTTTCCACTTATAAAAGAAAATGGATTGCTTAATGAATGTATTACTGTAGTAGAAACTGGAGAACCATTTGTAAAAAAACTTATATTCTATGAAAATATTAAGGGAGCAGAACAAGTAAGATATGCTTGTGATATTAGAATGGTAAAGCTGGATGATGGAATAGCAGCAACGTGGCGTGATATCACAGTACAAAAGAGACTGGAGAAAATAGACAAAGAAAGTAAGAAGGCAAAAACAGGCATTGAAGAGGAATTGAAACGTCTGACGTCATTTGTTGAATGCTCTGATGATGCTATTATAGGAAAAAATGCAGAAGGCTATATAACCAGTTGGAATAAGGGTGCAGAACGCATATATGGATATTCCTTGGATGAGGTGATAGGAAAACATATTTCCATACTGGCGCCTCCAGGCAAGGAGTTGGAGATAAGCGGAATACTCCAAAGAATAAAGCAGGGTATGCGTATAAGCCATTATGAGACTATCAGGAAAAGAAAAGATGGAGTTTTACTTGAAGTATCTATCTCCATATCTCCTGTTTTCGATTCTGAAGGCAAGGTAGTCGGTGCCTCAACTGTTGCAAGAGATATAACTGCACAGAAACAACTCGAAAAAACATTGGTAGAAAGTGAAGAAAGATATCGTTTGCTGATGGATTTTCTTCCGTATGGAGTATTTGTGCATCAAAAAGGAGAAATTATTTTTGTAAACTCCTCCTGTATAAAAATGTTTGGAGCTAATAATATATATGACATTCTCGGAAAGGATTTCAGTGATTTTCTTCATCAGGAAGACAGTGGGATAGTTGATGAGAATAACCAGCTTGATGTTGAAAGTGATTGTGAAGTAGTTACAAAGGAAGCAAAAATCAAGAAGCCAGATGGCACATTATTGAATGTAGAAACCGTTTCAACTAAACTAAACTATAGAAGCAGTAAGGCTATACTTACAGTTATAAAGGATAACTCGGCAGAAAAAAAAGCACATGTACTGCAAAAGCAGGTAGAGGAAAACGTTAAGAAGCTGAATGAAGCAATAGAATACGATAAGCTTAAAACAGACTTTTTCACTAATATATCACATGAACTGAAAACACCGCTGAATATCATTCTCAGCTCGCTGCAGTTATATGAGCTTTTGGTAAAAAGCAGTGGTCAGGATGATAACGAAAGAAAAATAGGAAAACTTGTAGAAGTAATGAAACAAAACTGCTATAGGCTTTTGAGATTAATAAATAACCTTATAGACGCTACCAGAATAGATGCAGGTTTTTACAACCTATACCTTCAGAATTGCAATATAGTATGTATTGTTGAAGATATAGTAATGTCAGCTGCAAAATATACAAAAAACAAGGGTATAGAGTTTAAATTTGATACTGAAGTTGAAGAGAAGATTATTGCATGTGATCCTGAAAAAATAGAAAGAATAATGCTCAATTTGCTTTCAAATGCGGTTAAGTTCGGAAAAAATCAAGGTTCTATATTTATCAATATTTATGATCTTGGTGAAAGTGTAGCTTTATCTGTAAAGGATAATGGCATAGGAATAGAGAAAGACAAACTGGATATGATATTTGAACGATTCAGGCAGGTGGATAAATCGTTGACAAGAAATTATGAAGGCAGCGGTATAGGATTGTCACTTGTGAAGTCTCTGACAGAAATGCATGGTGGAACTGTAAAGGTATTTAGTGAATATGGTAAAGGGAGTGAATTTGTAGTTACGCTACCTGTGAAAAAAACCGCAAATACACCAAGTTATTTGAAACGCAATATAATCAACGATGGTACAGGTTGCAGTGAGGCAGAAAAGATTTGTATTGAATTTTCGGATATATATTTTTAATGACACATTGGATTTTGCTTAAATTAAAATGAAGAATAGTGCTTTAGTGAGCACTATTCTTCATTTTTGCGTTTTTTCGATTAAGTTATTATTCAGTAATGTTATGTAAAACAAAGCTGATAAAGTCGAATGACGTGTAAAGAAATAAAAAAACCGGATATAAAATGTAATAAATCAGTTTATAAAAAGACAAACTATCAACATAAAAGTTTAAAGGAGGAGAAGCTTGTATGAAGAATATGTCGACAAAGGAACTTAACTATGCTAATGACATAATGTCATGGGAACTGCTGGCAGCAAAAAAATGCTTTCAATACGCATACCAGGAAAACAATTCACCCCATGCACAGGTATTTTTTGATGCTGCAAGAGTGCACCAGCAAAACTACCAAAATATATTGAATTATGTTTCACAGATTAAGAATCAGGGAGGGCAGATGCATTAATGGATACCCAAATGACTGTAACTTCAAAATCAGGAGTTGTAAAAATAGGGAAGCAGGTTACTAGTGAACTTCCAAAAGTGAAAGATGCAACTGTAAATGTCAGGGACAGAGTGAATGATATTCTGGCAACAGAAAAACACAATCTCATAAACTACCAGACAGCTATTAATGAAGCTATAAGTGATGAATTCAGGCAAATATTGATAAACGGTAGGAATGATACTCAGAATCTTCATACCCGGGTTTTCGGAGAACTATTTAATATGGGCGAATACCAGGCAGATGTTGCAACTACACAGCAGCTTGCAGATACTGTAGAAGTTTTCACAAACTACAAGTCTCAGCTGCCATATAGCCAATAAACTATAGGCCCGGATACCGGGCTTTTCGTTTATTGAAAAACTTTTATCAGGATGTTTTGAACATTATTTAATAGTATATATTTCGCAAAGATCCTTCATTTTCTTTTCACGTGGACTATATGCAGGTACACCTATGGGTATTAGGCTGATAAATTTACTGTCAGGAGTTACGCCGAGTATTTTTCTTATCTCATCTCCGGCTATGGCAGGATCATTCATCCAGCATGCTCCATATCCTTTTTCGTGTACTGCCAGCAAAAGATTCTGAACTGCAGCTCCAATAGATAACAGATCGGGATAGGCAAAGAATTTCATAATTCCCTCATCATCATAACCTTTATCTTTTAGAGCTTTTATCATAACAGTGTCAAGGAACTCCATTTTTGTCATAAATACAGCTATTACTACAGGTGCTTTACTAAAAAAAGTCAGCATCTTGCGTTTGGAATCCAAATACTGACTGCTGATTTCATCTGTACCGGAATTAATTATCTGATCCATCTTACTTATAACAGCTTTACTAATAGCATCCATTACGTTTTTATCCGTAATAGCTACAAATCTCCAACACTGACTGTTACATCCACTTGGAGCACTTGTTGCAATTCTGATGAATTCTTCAATCTCCTCCAGAGAGATTTCCGTGTCTGCGTATTTTCTTATACTCCGGCGGCTCAAAGCAAGCTGGGAAAAATAAGTCATGTGTTTGTATTCTCCTTATCTTCCTTTTCAGGGAAAGCTTTTGCAAGTCCTTTGATCAGTAAAAAGAAAAGTATAAGTACCAGGAAGACTCCGCCAATACCGCATAGCATTACAAAAAGACCCTGGTTTAGTTCAGAAGCTTTTTTTAAGCTCTCTATCATATATGAACAGCCTCCTTTTATTTCCTAAAACTGTTTTGAAAATAGAAATGTATATTTATGTATTAAGGTATTAGGCACCTGTTAACGCCCCAACAAGTGCAAGAATCAGACCACCTGCAATAATTGAGCCTAACTGGCCGGAAACATTGGCACTTACGGCCTGCATCAATATAAAGTTGGTCGGATCTTCTTTTGTAGCCATCCTCTGAATTACGCGCGCAGACATTGGAAAGGCTGAAATTCCTGCGGCACCTATCATCGGGTTGACTTTATTTTTCAGGAAAAGGTTAAGCAGCTTTGCAAAAAGAACTCCTCCAGCTGTATCGAATATAAAAGCTACAAGACCAAGGGAGAGAATCAGTATTGTCTGCAGACTTAAAAACTTATCGGCAACCATGGTGGAACCTATAGTGATTCCCAGTAGTATTGTAACCAGATTTGCAAGTTCGTTCTGTGCTGTATTGGAAAGTCTTTCAAGTACACCCGATTCCCTGATAAGATTTCCAAACATAAGGAGTCCGACGAGAGGCACGCTTATAGGAGCGACTATCCCGGCTATTACAGTTACAGTAATAGGAAAAACTATCTTAACTGTTTTGGATACTTTCTCTTCAGTATAGTCCATTCTGATCATTCGTTCCTGTTTTGTGGTAAGAGCTTTTATAACAGGCGGTTGGATTATCGGCACCAGTGCCATGTATGAATAAGCTGCGACAGTGATGGGTCCCAGGTATTCTCTGGCGAATTTGTTTCCGACAAATATTGCGGTTGGCCCGTCAGCTGCACCGATTATACCTATTGCTGACGCGATTCTTAAATTTATACCCAGACCTGGAAATATGTCGCCTAAAAGAAGTGCTGCTATCAGGGTAGCAAATATTCCGAATTGTGCTGCTGCACCAAAGAAAATCATAAACGGATTTTTAAAAAGTGGAGTAAAATCAATCATTGCTCCAATAGCTATAAAAATCAGCACAGGAAACAATTCAGTTGCAATTCCTGCATTAAAGAGAGTCTGCAGTACACCGGGTTTTCCTTCATATGAAAGAACGGTTGAAAGAGGAATATTTGTTAGAATAGCTCCAAATCCTATAGGAAGCAGAAGCATAGGTTCATAATCCTTCTTTATTGCCAGATAAATCAATACTGCACCGATTATGTACATAATAACAAGCTTATAATTTAGTGAAGTAAACCCTATAAGTAGTTCTTCCATGACATCCCTCCGTTATTTTTGTATTCTAGCTGTTCAATATATAGTTTAACTAATTTTATGAGTATTATCAAACCATTTCTGTGATTATTAAGTCAACTTATTATAAATAACCAATTGGGAAAAGATATACACGATGATTACTATCAGGCATCGCAGGCCATCTTATGAAGACGGGAGATATAAACAGGAAATGAATACTACAGTAATACTTGGCGCAGGATTTTCGAAAAATTCGGGAGTTCCCGTACAATCGGAAATACCCGGATTATTGATCTCATACGGAAAAGGAAATGGTTTTGAAAACGATGTAAATATGTTGCTTAAAAAATTTATGGAAGAAATATATGGTTATAAAGGTGACGGTCATTTCCCGAATCTTGATGATATCTTTACATGTATTGATATTTCTACAAATTCAGGGCATCATCTTGGAATAAGCTACTCGCCGCTAACCTTGAGGGGAATAAGAAGATTTTTGGTATACAGGGTTTTCTCAATACTCGAAAACTGCTTTACACCCCAAAAATATATAGGTTCAATGATAGAACTACTGAACAAAAAAAGCGTAAAAACAAGGTATATAGTGCTAAACTGGGATAATGTACTGGAAAAATACTTGCTGATGAATAATGGTAAAACCGGAATTGATTATTGTAATGGAGGTATAAATTGGGAGGAAGGCTCCTATAGTCCCCCTGAAGAAGCGGTTAAGATCATGAAGCTACACGGATCATGCAATTGGCTTTATTGCGACAACTGCCGTACTTTGTATTATGATCTGCTTAATAAAGTGGGTTTGATAGAAAGAGCCGGTTTTCAAAAGACTGATTTTTCACTACTGAGCTACGTTCATAATGCATACAGTAAAGAAAATGCTATAAAAAGCAGGTTGTGCAGGTTGTGTAATGATCCTGTTTCCTCACATATTGCTACTTTCAGTTATAGGAAGTCCTTCAGGGCCAATTCTTTTCCGGATATTTGGAATGAAGCGGAAAGTTCATTATGCCAATCTGACAGGTGGATATTTATAGGCTATTCACTTCCTGATGCAGATTATGAGTTCAAACACCTTTTGAAGATAGCGGAGTTGAAGCTAAAGCATATGAGGAAAGAAGGCTTGGAGATAGATGTTGTATTATTGAATTCGGATAAAACTATAGACAAGTACAAAAGTTTTTTTGGAAATAAATTGCATTATATCTGTAATGGAGGAATTGATGAGTATTCAGACTATCTAAAAACATTATAGCCTGGTATTGACTCCATATATAATTATTGTAATAATCTAATAAGTGTGAATAAGCATTTGACTTGCTTGTTAATAAGCAAATACGGGAAAGGGGAGAACCATATTGATTATAAAAAATCCAAAATATGAGCTTACAGCGGTTAAGCCCGAACAATACCCTGTCAGCATCATGCCTGAGATAGCATTTGTGGGAAGATCAAATGTCGGTAAATCTTCAATAATTAATACACTGCTAAACAGAAAGAATCTGGCTAGGGTAAGTGCTACACCTGGCAAAACAAGGGAAATAAATTTTTATAATATAGATGATGTGTTATACTTTGTTGATTTGCCTGGATACGGTTATGCCAGTGTATCAAAGGAAAAAAAGGCTACATGGAGCGGGGTGATTGAAACATATCTTACCACCAGACAGCAGCTGAAGTTGATTGTTTTGCTTGTAGACATAAGACATACACCTTCGGCTGATGACAAGCAAATGTACGAATGGCTGGTTGCAAGTGGGTTCAATCATTTCATTGTTGCTACAAAGGCTGATAAGATAAGTAGATCTCAGATAATAACAAGAATCAGGGATATCAGAGGATTCCTTAGAGTGGATGATGCTGTAAAGGTAATACCTTATTCGTCGGAGACGAGGCAAGGCAAAGAGGATATTTGGGGGAATATTGAAACAGTAATTTAAAATTTATAGAAATTTTGCTCTGCCGATATGGATTTATTCAAAAATCACTTTATTTACATACATATCTTTATGTGATTATGAATATAATATCCGAGGATATAAGGAGGGGGGCAGAGTGATTATTAAACATATTTCAATTTTAAATCTTGATAAGTCCGTGAATAACAGTATTGAAGGTGGCAATTTGTATTCTATGAGGGTTTACTTGTCAGACAGTCCGGGCAGGGTATGGAAGGAACGCTTTAATCTGCAATGGAGGAAGATGTTTTTCTTTAAGAAAAAGAAGCTATACTTTTCAAATAATGAAATCAGGCTTTTTCTGGAAAAACAAGACGATCTCCAAAAATATGTGGAATCACTAAAGGACCTTGTGGATAGGACAAACAAAATGACGGACATAAAGCAGCATAAAGAAAGGAAAGAACTCAGAAGAAAACTCAGAATAAACCTTTATAGCGGGGTGAAAGTGTATAAAGTAGTTGGATGAAGTGCAGGGGTGCAACTATTCTGGCAGTGGGAAATGATTGATTTCTGCAAAAATAGTTGTCAGACCGATTTATTACGGAATATCTGATGTTTGAATGTGTATTAATAAGTATTCTTTAAATTTTATTTCTATTTGGTATAAACCAGTTTACAGCTTGAATCATTCTTGAAATGAGAACAGTGCTGGCCTTTAACAAAGGGTCAGCACTGCTTTTTATGATATGAATATATTTGCTTGATATTGCCGAGTACATTTAATACAATAATAAATAATTTATATTCAATAGCAACTTGTTTCAGGAGTGTTTTTATGAACAGATTCTTAATCGGAATGAGAGATTTTTTTGATGAAGATAAATATAGAAGAGATATAAAAAGCGGATTTTATGGCGTGGAAGCAGGTACTTTCCGTAGTATAGACGAAATAAAAAAACTTGATATCCGTCTTAAAAGAGACAACTATAATTTGTGTGTACATTTTCCACTGCTAAAAAGGGATTACTTCTATTCCCATCCGATGTTCCTGTCAAAAAACAGGCAGGAAAGGGAAAGAGCATATGATGTATTTGAAAGAGACCTGGAATTATCTGAAAAATATAGTGCAAAATATGTACTGACACATTATCCTTATCCGCCTGTTCTGGACAGGGAGTTGGATTGGTCTTCATGGAGGCTGAAGGAGTATAGTTACTCAGATGAATATCCGTCTGAGATTTTTGAGGAGTTATCAGATATGATGTTTGAAAAACTTTCAAAAATGAGCAGGACATACAATGTTCAGATAGTAATAGAGCATGATATTCTAAATGGGCATTTTTACACCACAGGCATACTGAAAAAACTTTTTGAAAAGTATAAAATCCTGAAAGCCTGTTTGGATACAGGAAGAATACATCAACTATCCATTATAGACCGGAGATTTAAACCTTTTGAATTTATTAGAGATATAGCGGGTTTTACACATGTCATACATCTGTGGAACGTAAAACTCGATAACAACACTTCGGGAGGTCATTATCCTGTTCTTAAGGAGCAAAAGGCATGCGAGGGCTGGGCTGATATCGGAGGGTTTATGAAAGAAATTGCAAAAATAAATGATGAATGTCTTGTTATGTTTGAGCACAGGTCAGAACTGATTAGTGACCGGCAGCTTGAGGAATGTTACGATTGGGTTGCAGCAATGCTGTAAATTATGGTATGATATAAAAATTGGAAAACGGGTAAGAAGGAGAGATTTATATGATAAATACAAAACAGATAATAGCTGATGTTTTAAATAGTATTATTGAATCTATGGATTCTGCACAGATATATGACATGCTTGAAATTCCTCCTAATACAGATATGGGAGATATAGCCCTTCCTTGCTTCAAGCTGAGCAAGGTGCTGAGAAAACCTCCTGTGGTTATAGCGCAGGAACTGGCTGCAAAAATGCCTGAATCTGAATTTGTTGAAAGGGTAGAAGCTTTATCAGGATACTTGAATTTCTTTATTAACAGAACAGCTTTTATGGAAAAGGTTATTATACATATATTGAATCAAGGAGAGAAGTATGGTTCACAGGATGTAGGAAAAGGAAGAAATGTTGTTATTGATTTTTCTGCTCCGAATATTGCCAAGCCTTTCCATGTAGGGCATCTTCGTTCAACAGTTATCGGCAATTCCATATATAAGGTTTTTAAGTTCAATGATATAATTGTGTGGGTATAAACCATCTGGGAGATTGGGGCACACAGTTTGGCAAGCTGATAGTTGCATATAAGAAATGGGGAAACAAAGAAAAAGTAGAGCAGGGGCAGATCAAAGAACTCATGGATCTTTATGTGAGATTTCATGATGAAGCAGAAAAGAATCCGGAGCTTGATGACGAGGCCAGAGCGTGGTTTGTCAAAATGGAACAGGGTGACAGGGAAGCCCTTGAGCTTTGGCAGTGGTTTAAGGATATTAGCTTGCAGGAATTCCAGAAAGTATATGATGTTCTTAAGGTGAAATTTGACTCATACGCAGGGGAAAGCTTCTACAACGACAAAATGGATGCGACAGTAAAGGAACTCAAAGGGAAGAACCTTCTGGAGGAGAGTGAAGGGGCACAGATAGTAGCTCTTGAAAAGTATAACATGCCTCCCTGCATAATATTGAAGAAGGATGGCAGCACTTTATATGCAACCAGAGATGTTACTGCCGCTATTTACCGTAAAACAAATTATGATTTTGAAAAGTGTATATATGTTACAGGTGCAGCTCAAAGCCTTCATTTCCAGCAATGGTTTAAGGTAATAGAACTCATGGGATATGAATGGTCAAAAGATCTGGTGCATGTTCCTTTCGGAATAGTAAGTCTTGGAGGAGAAAAGCTGTCAACAAGAAAAGGCAAGGTAGTACTCCTTGAAGAAATACTTTCTGAGGCAATAAAGAAAACCACTGAAATAATAGAAGCAAAAAATCCGAATCTGGAGAATAAGGAAGAAACAGCCAAACAGATGGGTGTCGGTGCTGTAATATTCAGTGATTTGAGCAGCAACCGGATAAAGGATGTTTCCTTCTCATGGGAAGAGATATTGAATTTTGACGGCGAAACAGGACCTTATGTACAGTACACCCATGCCAGAACCTGCAGCGTACTGCAAAAGGCAGGTGGAGAAGTTAAGGGGAAATTGGATACAAGCTTGTTGAATTCAGACGAAGAATACAATCTGGTGAAAGCACTCTATATATTCCCGGAAAAGGTAATGCAAGCCATGAATGAACTGGAGCCCTCCGTTATAACCAGATATTTGATTGAACTATCCCAGGATTTTAACCGCTTTTATAATAAGCATAAAATAAATATCGATGATGAGATGCTAAAGAATGCAAGGCTTTCACTGGCTTCAGCGACAAAAACAGTGCTGGCAAACGGTTTGAGTCTTATTGGTCTGGATGCTCCGGAAAGAGTATGAAGAAAAGACAGGTATAATTGTTTATTCTATTGACCGGAGATAATTTCCTGCTATATAATTTATATATATAAATATGAAGAATACGAAAGGAGTGTATGTATGATAGTAACAAAAGGTGAGGTGGCTTTTGCGTAACTAAATACCGGCAGAAGGTTTGAAATAATGACATGTTATTAATGTCTTTATTTGGCATACCTTTTGCAGCCTTTGTTGAGTAACCCTTTCGTTAATGATGCGTAGTAAGCACGGTAAAGGTTATCGTGCTTTTTTATTGTTCAAAAAAGATATTTACAATAAAACTGACTTGCACAAAATGTTAGACTGATTAGTTCAGTGACCGCAGGAGGTATACCAACTGCGGATTTTTATACCTTTTTTTAGGGAGTGGATTAAACTAAGAAAATCAATTACAAGAAAAGTAACTGGAATTTTACCAGATAGGACAACGGTTGAATTTTATTATCAGACAGGAGGAATTCAAGGTGGAAAAAGCGATTATAGCAAAAAACTTGAAAAAGGTGTATAAGACCTTTGAAAAAGAGGAAGGCATACGTGGGAGTCTTAAATCCTTATTTGTTAAGAAAAACATAGAAAAGATTGCAGTACGCGATTTCAATATGGTTATTGAACAGGGTGAGATGGTAGGACTTATAGGGCCAAACGGAGCTGGGAAAACCACACTTATAAAAATGCTGACAGGAGTAATACATCCTGCTTCAGGTGAAGTGTCTGTTTTCGGACATATACCGCATCAGCAGAAAGAGGATTTTAAAAAGAGTTTTGCAGTAGTTATGGGACAAAAGAGCCAGCTGTGGTGGGATTTACCAGCAGTAGACTCTTTCCTGCTGAACAAGGAGATTTATGGAATACATGATGATGAATACAGAAAGAATCTGGCATTTTTCTCAGAACTTTTTGCAATAGGAGATCTTATGAGGGTACAGGTTAGAAACCTGTCTCTTGGCGAAAGAATGAAAATGGAACTTGTAACTTCGCTGCTGCACAATCCGAAAATGCTTTTCCTTGATGAACCGACTATAGGGCTTGATGCGGTTGCACAGAAACAGATGAGAGAGTTCCTGAGAGAGATTAACAAAACCAGAGGGGTAACGATCATACTCACTAGCCACTACATGGAAGATATAAAGCATCTGTGCAAAAGAACAATAGTAATAAGAAATGGTGAGAAAATCTATGACGGCAGTCTGCAAGAGCTTTTAGATAAAAATCAGTTTTACAGGACAATTAGTATATCTTTTGAAACTCCTACAGATATTCAAATGGATTTTGATGCTGAATGGATCGAAAAAAACCCATTCAAATCTGTATTCAAAGTAAGAAAGACCGATGTAAAACCCGTACTTCAGACAGTTATGCAAAACTATGAAATCGATGATATCAGCATAGAAGATGAGGAAATAGGAAGTGTGGTTGAAAAAATATATACAGCAGGGACAGGGGGGAGTATATGAACCGGTATATCGAAGTGGCAAAAATTACGTTCAAATCACAGATTATTTATAGGTTCAATGTCATATCGGGTGTGTTTCTTTCTTTTGCAGGAATAATACTGGCATATATTCTTTGGAAAGCAGTATTTGGGCAGAAGAATGAAATAGCTGGTTTTTCTTTTAGTATGATGGTTACTTATTATATTGCAGTTGCCTTTTTCAGAAGGCTTGATACCACTGACAGCATAGTATGGCAGATATCTTCGGAAATACGGGAAGGTCAGTTCACAAAATATATAGTAAAACCAATGAAGCCATTTTACTATTTTGTAGCCATATGCTATTCAAAATCCGCATTTGTTTTAGGTATAAACGGGATTGCAACAGTTTTATACGCTGCGGTTTTTAGCAAATACTTTATACTGCATACAAATTATATGGCATATGTCTATTCTGCTCTGATTAGCTTATTTGGTTTGTATTTCCTCATGCTTCTTAACTACTTTATAGCTATACTGAGCTTTAAGTTTCTGGATGTCGGCGCTTTTAACATGATAAAAAACAATATTCTTGAGTTTCTTACCGGTGCTATTATACCTCTTGCTTTATTACCCGGATGGATACAGGATGGAATGAAGTTTTTCCCGTTTTACTATATCTATTATATGCCTACCATGCTTTTTATGAACCGGGAAACTGATAATATCCAAATGGCATTCATTGTTCTTGCCATATGGATTACAGTAATGCAGATAACAGTGAGTATTGCCTATAATGCGCTTAAAAAAGATTATGAGGGGGTAGGGATATGAGATTCATAAAGTATCTGCGTTTTTTCTGCCTGTTGGTGAAGCTAAAACTTAACAGGCAGATGATGTACAGTTTTAATTTCTGGATGGTCCTATTTGTTGATTTGTCATTGTTTGCAATACAGATAGCTGTATTTTCGGCTATTTTCCTGCAAGTGGACACTATAAACGGATGGAACAGGAATCAGATGATATTTTTTATCGGGACATTTACTATATTGGATAGTATTTATATGAGTACATATTTTTTTGGTGTCATTGGAATCCCGGATAAGATCCTTACTGGCAAACTGGATATTTATATATCAAAACCTGTCAATACACTCTTTTTTGTTTCGTTTGAAAGTATTGATCTAGGATCACTGCTGCTTTTATTCCCTGGAATTATGATGATAACTTACAGTACAGCAATGATGGGAATTACTGTAACAGTATGGGGTGTATTGGGATATGTTTTTCTGATTGTTCTTATGCTGGTTCTGATGTTTGATCTGATGATAATAATCCGGTCTACGGCTTTCTGGTTTACAAGGATTGATTCACTTTCAGATTTTGAAAATGAAATGGTAAACTTCAGCTTCCGTGTTCCCGGAGTGGTGTTTAAAGGCGTAAGCAAACTTGTTTTTTATGTTATTTTACCTTATGGTCTTATGGCTACTATCCCTACCCAATTTTTCACAGGTTTACTGGATGGCTGGACTTGTCTTTTGACAATTACCGTCTGTTTTGTATTTACATTACTCAGTCAGCGAATCTGGAAGTTGGGGTTAAAGCACTATGGGAGTGCAAGTAGCTAATTGGGAAATAAGAGATTGTTTAAAGTAACTGTTGACTTTAAGGGGAAGGAGAGATAAAATACAACCGAACAGACGTTCGTGTGATGAAAGGTACATATGAGAGGTAGACGGTATGGTATTGATTGGAACATCAGGTTATTCCTACAAGGATTGGATAGGACCTTTTTACCCTGAAGGCACAAAAGACAGAGAAATGCTTGATTATTACGTACATAACTTCAACTTTGTGGAGATCAACTCTTCATATTATCATATGCCCAGATTACAATTGTTTGAGAGTATGGATAAGAAAACTCCCCCGGATTACCAATTTGCTGTCAAGCTCTTTGGAGGGTTTACCCATGAGAGGAACCTGAGCCAGTATGAGGCTGACAAATTTAAATATTCAATCAGGCCATTGACAGAAAATGGAAAGCTTACGTGCCTTCTTGCACAGTTTCCGTATTCCTTTCATTGCAACAGAGACAATGTTGATTATCTTAAACGGATTAGAGAATGGTTTGGAGACATGGAAGTAAATGTGGAATTCAGGAACCAGAAATGGATAAGACAAGAGACCATAGAATTCTTGAAGAAGGAAAAGTTGGGATTTGTGGCTGTAGACGAACCTTCCATCAGAGGGTTGATAAAACAGGTGACAGCAGTGACTTCGAAGGTTTCATACTTAAGATTACACGGCAGAAATGCAGAAAAGTGGTATGGGGGCGAAGGCTCTGAACGCTATGACTATCTATACAGTGAGGATGAATTGGAGGAATGGCTTCCAAGGATAAGGGAGCTTGAACAAAATGCCCCTGTGACTGTTATAGCGTTTAACAATCATCCGAGAGGCAAAGCTGTAACAAATGCAAAAGAATTAGCGGCTCTTTTACTGTAGTAAAAATGTGATATTATCTGCAAGGTGAAAATATAAATAAAACAAATAAAAATTTCTTTACAGTATACCCGCAGTGATATATAATAAAAAAAACTTAATAATTCTGCTAGGGGTGCCTTTTTGGCTGAGAAAGAGAAATCTTAACCCTTTGAACCTGACGTGGTTAGCACCACCGTAGGGAAGCGATGATTAAATTTTAGTATTTTACGCTTACCTGTGCAGGTAAGCGTTTTTATTTTGTTCTTATATATCTGAAGAAAGGAAGGTGTCAGGTTTGAGAAGGAAGGATAAGGAGATTAAAGAGAAAGCAGAGATCGAAGAAATACTCCGACAGACTGATGTGTGCAGGATTGCTTTGTGTGAAGGCAATCAACCGTACATAGTACCTATGAATTTCGGTTACAAGGATGGAGTTGTTTATCTTCATTCGGCTAAGGAAGGGAAAAAAATAGATATCATAAGGGAGAACGGTAACGTTTGTTTTGAAGTAGAGGCTGGAGCGGAACTGGTAACAAATGATAAGCCCTGTAGCTGGACATACAGATACAGGAGTGTTATAGGTTTCGGAAAAGCACGTGTACTGGAAGGGTACGAAGAAAAAGTGAATGGTTTGAATATCATAATGAACCACTACACAGGAAAATCAGATTTTGAATTCGGACAGGAAGCTGTAAATGCTATAGTGATAATCAGAATAGATATTGAAGAAATAACCGGTAAGAAATCCGGATATTGATTACTATCGGAGGTAAATATGAACATAACGGTAAATGGAAAATGTGAGGAAATACAAGAAACACTAAAGCTATTGGATTTTTTGGAGGCTAAAGGGCTTGATCCTAAAAAGGTTGTTGTTGAGTACAATAATGAAATTATTAAAAGAGAAGATTGGGGTAGCGTATGGCTTAAGGATAATGACAAACTGGAAGTACTCAGATTTGTAGGAGGAGGTTGAAATAATGAGTGACAGGTTGATAATCGGGGGTTGTGAAATAACAAGCAGGCTTTTTGTCGGGACAGGAAAATTTCCTTCAAACAAGATAATACCGGATGTAATAAAGGCTTCGGGAGCACAGGTTGTAACTGTAGCTCTTCGCAGAATAGATTTCGATTCTGTAGAAGAGAACATGCTGAACTTTATTCCAGGGGAATGCATTCTTATGCCCAATACTTCAGGAGCAAGGAATGCAGAAGAGGCAGTAAGAATTGCAAGACTTGCAAGAGCAGCCGGCTGCGGAGACTGGGTAAAAATCGAAGTAGTGTCTGACAATAAATACCTTCTGCCTGATAACTATGAGACGCTGAAAGCTACAGATACTTTAGTCAGAGAAGGCTTTACAGTTTTGCCTTATATGAGTCCGGATCTGATGACAGCAAAAAGGCTTAGGGATGCAGGGGCAGCAGCAGTTATGCCTTTGGGGGCACCTATAGGGACAAACAAGGGGCTTAAGACGAGAGAATTGGTTAAAATACTGATAGATGAAATAGACCTTCCTATTATAGTTGATGCAGGCTTGGGAAAACCTTCAGAAGCAGCTGAGGCCATGGAAATGGGAGCGGCTGCCGTTCTGGTGAATACCGCTATTGCTACTGCAGGTGATCCGCTAATGATGGGGGAGGCTTTCGGATTAGCTGTAGAGGCGGGGAGAAAAGCTTTTGTTTCAGGTACAGGAGCTGTCAAGGAGTATGCGGAAGCGTCTTCTCCGCTTACAGGTTTTCTAAACAGCTTATAAATAAACATATCAGTTGATGAGGGAATGATTATCAATGAGTTTTTATAATACATACAAGCAATATGCAAAATTTGATTTTGACAGCTTCTTTAAAGAGGTTTCTGATGACAGGGTACTGGATGTGCTAAACAAAGAAAGAATAAACAGTATGGATTTTCTTACACTCTTATCAGATAAGGCAGACCGTTATTTGGAGCAAATGGCAGTTAAGGCAAAACAGCTGACGATACAGCACTTTGGAAAGGTGATCTTCCTTTTTACTCCTATGTATCTGGCTAATTTTTGTGTTAACCAGTGTGCTTATTGCGGGTTTAATGTTACAAATAAAATAACCAGGAGAAAGCTGAATCAGGATGAAGTTGAAAAGGAAGCTGAAAATATCTCCAAGACCGGATTAAGGCATATCCTGATACTTACGGGTGAGTCCAGAAAGGAAACTCCTGTTTCGTACATAAAGGATTGTGTAAAAATACTGAAAAAATACTTCAGATCAATCGCCATAGAAGTATATCCTCTCGAAGCCTTTGAATATGCCGAGCTCATTGAGGCCGGTGTAGACGGGTTGACTATTTATCAGGAAGTTTATGATGAACATACATATGATTTAGTACATTTAAAGGGGCCAAAGAAGAATTACAGTTACAGGCTTGATGCTCCTGAAAGGGCATGCAGCGTATCAATGCGCAGTGTGGGAATCGGAGCGTTGCTTGGTATGGAGGATTGGAGAAAAGAATCCTTTTTTTCAGGACTGCACGCAGATTATCTGCAAAATAAATACCTGGATACTGAGATAAGTGTATCACTTCCGCGTATACGGCCGCATGTAGGTCATTTTGAACCAAAATGCATTGTAAGTGACAGAAATATGGTGCAAGCCATGCTGGCATTGAGGATTTTTATGCCGCGTACCGGTATAACCATTTCCACCAGAGAGAGGGCGGAGTTTAGAAATAATCTTGTAGGACTTGGAGTCACAAGGATGTCTGCAGGCGTATCTACGGAAGTGGGCGGGCATGCTTCAGAAGAAAAGACAGAAGGACAGTTTAATATTTCTGACTGCAGAAGTGTTGAAGAGATGAAAGATATGATTTATATGAAGGGGTATCAGCCGGTGTTTAAAGATTGGCAGGCTATATGATTAGAGCTGTGATAAGTGTATAGAGTGTAGCGATTTTTATATACTTTTTTGCTGGCTGGACAGACTTTAATTTACAGGTGGTAAATATGAATTTTTTTGATAAGGCAGTGGCTGCTTACATAGGAGAAGACAGGCTGAGAAAGATACACGGCATAAAAGTCGGAATTGCGGGAGCTGGAGGACTTGGATCGAATTGTGCCTTCAACCTGGTAAGAAGTGGATTTAGAAAGTTGAAAATTGTGGATTTTGATGTAGTTGAGTCATCAAACCTTAACAGACAATTTTATTTTTCGGATCAGGTAGGAATATCTAAGGTTAAAGCGTTGAGTACAAACCTTAAGAGGATAAATCCTGATTTGGAGCTTGAGGTTGTAAACGAAAGGATTACCGGAGATAACGCAGAAGGTATGTTCGGGGATTGTGATGTTGTAGTAGAAGCTTTTGACAGGGCTGAGGCAAAAGCAATGATAGTAGAAAAATACTATAAATCAGGAAAATTTCTTGTTTCTGCATCAGGTTTGGCGGGATGGGGAAACAGCGATATTATCACTACAAGAATGATACATCCGAATTTTTATATCATAGGTGATTTAGAATCAGAGGTTAGTGAGATGTTGCCGCCTGCATCTCCAAGAGTGAATCTGGCAGCGGCTAAACAGGCGGATGTGATTCTAAACTGGGTAATTAACGAGTTGTAGCTTATTAATATATAAATCAATATGGGTGGTGGAAGTCTTTGAACAGAATACTTAGAATACTGGATGCAAATATAAATAGAGCTTCAGAGGGAATAAGGGTATTAGAGGACGTAGCAAGATTTTACTTTAATGATAAAAACTTGTCTGAAGAATTGAAAAAATTAAGACACAGTGTAAGAAAGGAAATCGGTGAACTTTCCTCTGAGTGCCTGAAAGAGAGAGATGCAGTGAAGGATGTAGGAATTGCTATTTCTCAGGAACTAAGGATGGACAACAAGTCATCTTTGTCGGAACTTATACCGGCGAATTTCAAAAGGGTACAGGAATCACTGAGAACTATAGAGGAAAATCTTAAGATTGCAGGAAAATATGAATTATCAAAGCTTTATGAGAGTTACAGATTTTCCTCATACTCGCTTGAAAAAGATTTTGCCGGAAAATGCATGTCAGAAAATAAAGTAAGGAAGCTTGAAACAGACCTTTACTGTCTGACTGCAGAGGAATACTCAAACGGGAGAAGTAATATTGAAGTTGTAAAAGCACTGATATGTGCAGGGATAAAAATAATACAATACAGAGAAAAGGACAAGAAACTGAAAGACAAATACAATGAGTGCCTGAAAATCAGACAGATGACAAAGGATGCAGGTGTTACCTTCATTATAAATGACAATACAGATATTGCACTTATGATAGAAGCAGACGGTGTACATATTGGTCAGGATGACCTGCCTATAGAAAGGGTAAGGGAGCTTGTCGGCGAGGAAATGATAATCGGGCTTTCAACTCATTCGCCCGAACAGGCTATTGATGCCGTGAAAAGAGGAGCTGATTACATAGGAGTAGGCCCATTATACAGAACCTTTACAAAAAAAGATGTTTGTGAGCCTGTAGGCCTGGAATATCTGGATTATGCGGTAAAGAACATAAAAATTCCTTTTGTAGCTATAGGTGGAATCAAAGAACACAATGTAAGGGAAGTATCGGAAAGAGGTGCTGGACTTATAGCTATGGTAACTGAGATTGTAGGTGCTGGCGATATTGTTAAGAAGATAGAAAGTGTACGTAAAACAATCAGTAAAGAACATACATAAATAATCCGTTGTTTTAATTAGAAATTATAAATTTGGGGGCGAATAATATGAATTATACAACACAGATGGATGCAGCAAAAAAAGGGATTGTAACCGGCCAGATGTCTGCTGTAGCCGAAAAAGAGGGCAAACATGTTGAAGAAATCAGGAGTTTGCTGGCAGAAGGCAAGATAGCCATACCTGCAAATAAAAATCATAAGAGCCTTGACCCTGAGGGAATAGGTCAGGGTTTAAGAACCAAGATTAATGTAAATCTGGGAATATCCAAGGATTGCTGTAATTTCGATTTAGAATTTGAAAAGGTAAAAAAGGCTCTTGAACTAAAAGCTGAGGCAATAATGGATCTCAGTTCTTATGGAAAAACAAGGGAGTTCAGGAAAAAACTTATAGAGATGTCGCCTGCTATGATAGGAACAGTCCCTGTATATGATGCGGTAGGTTTTTATGATAAGGAGTTGTCAAGCATTACAGCAGAAGAATTTCTGGACGTGGTTGAAAAACACGCACATGATGGTGTGGATTTTATGACCGTACATGCAGGAATAAACAGAGCTACTGCAGAACGTTTCAAGAAGAATGGCAGGCTTACAAACATAGTGTCTCGAGGGGGTTCACTCATATTTGCATGGATGGAACTTACCGGGAATGAAAACCCCTTTTATGAGTATTATGATAAAGTGCTGGAAATAATGGAAAAGTATGATGTGACCATAAGTCTTGGAGATGCGTGCAGGCCCGGAAGTATTAATGACTCAACCGACGCTTCCCAAATAGAAGAGTTGATTGTTTTGGGAGAACTTACCAAAAGGGCTTGGGCTAAAAATGTCCAGGTTATGATTGAAGGACCGGGGCATATGGCTTTAAATGAGATAGCTGCCAATATGGTATTGGAAAAAAGGCTTTGCCACGGTGCGCCGTTTTATGTTTTAGGACCATTGGTTACTGATGTAGCACCCGGCTATGACCATATTACAAGTGCTATCGGTGGTGCCATAGCTGCAGCAAACGGTGCGGATTTCCTGTGTTATGTAACTCCTGCAGAACATTTGAGATTGCCTGACCTTGATGATATGAAGGAGGGAATAATAGCATCAAAAATAGCTGCTCATGCGGCAGACATTGCAAAGGGCATAAAAGGAGCAAGAGAATGGGATTACAAAATGAGTGAAGCAAGAAAAAATCTGGATTGGGAAGGAATGTTCAGTCTTGCCATTGATGGAGAAAAACCGCGGAAATACAGAGAAAGTTCTCTTCCGGAACATGAAGACACCTGCACGATGTGCGGAAAAATGTGTGCTGTCAGAAATATGAATAAAATTCTTAAAGGCGAGGATGTAAACATATTATAGTTCCCTATAAAAAAGGTCATGCACTAAATATGCATGACCTTTTTATTTTTAATAACATAATTACTTACCTGCTAATTGTGATTCTGCCATCTGTATAAGCTTCTTAGTGATATTTCCGCCAACCCTGCCTGCGTCACGAGCTGCTAAATCTCCATTATAACCCTGCTTTAGATTAACGCCTACCTGAGAAGCAATTTCATATTTCATTTTGTCAAGAGCATCTGCTGCAGCTGGAACTACTTTCTGATTATTATTATTTGCCATGTTATTTTCACCTCCTGGCTTTGAGATAACAGATCTTTGAGTATATGGACAGTTTCAGAAAAGCTGAAATATCCACATCTCTTTCGGAAATACATTTATATTAACAACTTGCAATGTATTTCCTGTAATATTATTTTGATAAAAATCAAGAATTTTATTGCAAGAATATTATGGTATAAAACAGATTAACGGCATTACTAAATATTTATTTATATTGTTGGAGGATTTTTTAAAATTTATAACGAATATATCTGATTGTAAGCAAGACATTTGAGTTAGTTACGTGACAATTAATTAATAATTCATTATAAACTCAATCAACCCTTAATGTTTTATTACTGGAGGCTTCATGTTCTCATTAAACATACAAAATGATGCAATATTTTTTAAAGATATAAAACTGGAACACTTGCCTTATATTCTTCAATGGTATAATAAGGTTGACGATTTCAAGTTTGCTACGGGAATAGATACTCCTATGACTTTGGAAATGCTTACAAAAAAATATGCTGAAGTTGCTATATGCAGTAATGAGTTTTTTGTAGGAATTTTTGATAGATGTGAAAGTAAGATGATCGGTATTTTAAAAGGAAGGCTTCACTATAAGGAAAAGGATGCTGTTTGGATAAGTTCCCTGGCTATCGACAGCCAATATCAGCGCAGAGGCTTCGGGAGTTCGGCATTAAGCCTGTTACTGAGTTATTTAAAACAGAAAAACATGGTAAAATCCGTTTATCTGGCAGTTATTGAAGAAAATATCCAGGGTAAGAGTTTTTGGGCTAAACATAATTTTCAGGTTCTCAGGAAAATAGAAAAACATATAAAACTCCATGACCGGCAACAAAATGCGATTATTATGTACAGGCACATTTAAGGTATAAAAGCAGCATAGCTGCTTTTTCTTTACAATAAAGCATTTTAGCATTCTGCAAATAACATAACTCAATTATTCTTTAGTTGTCTATAGGTATTACGACTTATAGTATGACCCATAAACCCGATCTACTTTAGTAAGAAAATATTATATGGATCATTCCATGATTATGATACAATTTAGTAGAAGGATTTTATGTCACTTAAGATAGAGACTTCCTAATACAGGTAAATCATGGAAAACGCTAAATAGGTTTGACAAACCAATTTTGGAAGGGTATAATATCTGTGAACATAAAAAACCAAAAAAAGCTGAATCCTCTTTAAAAAAGAGGTACGGAGGAACCAAATTTTGGGGTTAATCCAAGCTTGAAGCAGAAAACATGATGCTGAGTATTGTCGGAAAGCGAAGAATATTTTCGGTTTTTCTGATAGTTTAACTTCATACATCTGAATTTTTGTTTTAGGTAAGGTAGGGGTGATCCTATTACCCGAACCCGACAGCTAACTTCGGAAGCTAAAATAGGAGGAAAAATATGTTTAGTCTCAGAAAATTGCTATTCAGTTCTGCGGTACTAGTGCTTGTCCTAAGTTTATGTACAGGTCTTACGTTTGCAGACGGCAGCAAGGCTACAACTACAGATGACAGGGTAAATATCCGCGAGGAGGCAAGTACCGATGCAAAGGTGCTTGAAACCATCAGCAATAAGGGAACTTCTGTAACTGTTATCTCATCTTCGGAAAATTGGGTAAAAGTCAAGTACAATGGAGTCACAGGATGGATTCGGAAAGATTTACTATCCATAAAACCCGAAGAGAAGAAAACGGTAAGCGGTACAGGAGTAGTAAAAGCTGAAACCCTTAATGTAAGGAGCAAGGCTGATTTGTCAGCAGGTGTCGTAGCTAAACTTAAGGAAGGCGAAAAGGTGAGCATACTGGATCAATCCGGTGAGTGGTATAAAATTAAGACATCGGATGGAGAAGTAGGATGGGTTTATGCTGAGTATATCTCTACAAAAAAGGCTGATGTATCGAGAGGAAGCAAATCATCAAGAGGTGACGATGCAGACCGCAGTAAAGCGGTTGCAGAAGATGATGAATCAGTTGCTGATGAAAATGATACTCAGGAAGATACGACTACAGGCCAGGAGATAGTTGCATACGCTAAAAAATTTATCGGTACAAAATATGTATACGGTGGAGATTCTCCGAAAGAAGGCTTTGACTGCTCAGGATTTGTAAAATATGTGTTTGCACACTTTGACATCAAACTTGAAAGGACTTCCGCAGATCAGGCTACACAGGGCAAGAAGGTTAAGAAAGCTAACCTAAGAATCGGTGACCTTGTTTTCTTTGACACAAATGGTGGACGCAGCAATATAAATCATGTGGGAATATACATCGGTGATGGAAAGTTCATTCATGCTTCTTCACCAAGATACGATGTAACAATTACTGAACTCTCAGATGATTATTATGCAAGGTCATATATGACATCAAGAAGAATAATTAACTAAGAAGTTTTAAAAAGGCTCCTTTAAAAGAGGAGCCTTTTTGCATACTATAAATTGATTTTTTTGCGGGGTGAAGTGTGAACAGACCTTTACTGCTATTTTCTATTGCATTAATCATGGGAATCCTTACTGCGTTCTATTCCGGCTCAATTTTGATTATAGTATTTTTTACAGTAATTATATCTTTAATATTAATATTTCTAAAGAGGCAGCTGGGCCTAAAAGGCTATCTTGTAGCAGGAATCATCACTTTTTTTTTATTAGGTACTATAGAATATCTCTTTGTAAGCAGCTCTATTGAAAATAGATTTTCAGGATTTATTGGCGAGAATGTAAGTTTGAGAGGATATCTTGTATCTGAACCGGATATAAAGGAACAAAAAATTACTTACGTGATGAAAACTTATGAAATAGCAGCAGAAGAAGATATAAAGGAGGTAAAAGGAAAAGTCCTTGTTACTGTCTTGCGAGGAGAAAACAGTAAAATTTACAGATATGGTCAGGAATTGGAAATCAGCGGTGTACTGAGGCTGCCAAAAGGAAGCAGAAATCCCGGAGGGTTTGATTACAGCAGGTATCTCGCAGGTGCAGGAATATCTGCGACAATCTTTTCAAGGGAATACAATATAAGACTACTTGGTAGTGTAAAAAGAAATATTCTTATAAAATCCGGGTTGTTTTTACGTGAAAGAATAGTCAGTGTCGTTAACAGTAGTTTGCCAAAGCAGCAGGCAGGGTTGCTAAATGGGATGCTGATAGGACATAGGGACGGTTTGGAAGATAATGTACAGGAAGCTTTCTCTAACGCAGGCCTCTCTCATATAATGGCGGTTTCAGGCTCAAATATCGTTTTTATTATATTTCCATTAGCCTTCTTTTTTAAGAGGATAGGGGTGCGAAAAAATCAGTCAAATACGATAATAATACTAATACTGATTTTGTTTGTATATATTACCGGTTTTTCTCCTTCTGTCGTCAGAGCGGTAATTATGGCAGTAATAGTGCTGACTGCACAAATTATTAAAAGGGAGCCTGACGTTTTCACAAGTATTGCCCTGGCTGCTGTGATACTTCTCTTGTACAATCCCTATGTACTATTTGATGTAGGATTTCAACTCTCTTTTGGTGCTACACTTTCATTGGTTCTATTTTATAAAATAATCAAAGAAAAGTTAAGTTTCAGTTTCATACCCAAGCTTCTGACTGATTTGCTGGCTGTTACCTTTGCAGCACAAATAGGGGTATTGCCCATAACCGCTTATCATTTCAATAAGATATCCGTTATTTCAGTTTTTTCTAATATTTTCGTAGTTCCGTTAACAGGTGTAATTACTGTACTCGGTTTCATACTGGCCATAGTTGGGCAAATAAGCCTGCTCTTTTCTAAATTGATAGGATTGTTTTGCAACACTCTTCTCACTTTCATACTGTATGTAACCAAGATATCTTCCGAATTACCGTTTGCAGCTTTGAAACTGGCTACACCCGGTATTGTTTTGATATTAACCTATTATACTGCGGCATTTTATTTTCTGTGGTACAGGCCTATACACAGACCGGAAAAAAGGATTAAACCGGTATACTGTGTAATGATTTTCATGTTGATAATCGGTTCTTTCTTTATTTATAAAATCCTGCCGGGACGTCTTGAGGCTGTTTTTGTAGATGTAGGCCAGGGGGATTGCACATTCATAAAATCTCATACGGGAAAAACAATACTTATAGACGGTGGCGGATCAGGTGCAAATACCGGAAGTGGAAGTGATATAGGAGAAAATACGGTTATACCGTTTCTTTTTGATTATGGAGTTACCAGCATTGATACAGTTATTGCGACTCATGGGCATGAAGACCATATTGGAGGACTTCTGTATGTTTTGGGTGAAATGAATGTACGGAAGCTGATAATACCCGATATTTTTGACAAAAAAGAATTCAAGAAGCTTATTGATATGGCAGGCAGAAGAGGGATACCAGTATATAAATGCTCAAAAGGTGACATGATCAGGTTGGACAGTAAAACATACCTTGAGGTTATTCACCCTGTAAGGAATTTTAAAATTGATAAATCATATTCAAATAACAGCTCTTTAGTGTTAAAATTGAAATACAAAGCAATCAGTATACTTTTTGCCGGTGATATAGAAATGGAAGCTGAAGATATACTGCTTGAAGATAAATCAGATTTGAAGGCAGATGTTCTGAAGGTTGCACATCATGGCTCACTATATTCCACAAGTGAAGCGTTTATAGATTCAGTGAGGCCAGAAGCGGCAGTTATTTGTGTGGGAAACAATAACTTTGGGCATCCGGGAATGGGCACCTTAGACAGAATAAGAAACAATAACATAGAAATATTTAGGACTGATGAGTGCGGAGCGGTGATGTTTGCTTCCGACGGAGAAAAAATAAGTGTCAGAAAAACTATCGGAGAGATGAAATGAGTATAGATATTTTAAAAGATGATATAAAGAATAAAAGGATTAAAAATCTGTATCTTTTTTACGGACCGGAGGAGTATTTAAAAAAGTATTATCTTGAGAGTTTGGAAAAAGAAATTCTCAGCGATGATATGAAAGCTCTTAACAAAATAGTTCTTGAAGGAAAGGCTGATATAAAAAGAATATCTGAAGCCTGTGAGACAATGCCTGTTTTTTCAGAAAGAAAAATTGTCATAGTAAGGAATTCGGGATTGCTGAAAGCAAAGAAAAAGCAGGATGACGAGGGAAAGGGAAAACAGGGTGACGACAGTCTGGTTTCATATTTGCAGAACCTGCCCGAATACACCTGCCTTGTTTTTTTTGAAGAGGAAATAGATAAAAGGGTAAAGGTTATAGATATCATCAAAAAAAACGGATTAATTGTGGAGTTTGTATTTCAGAAGCCTGTAGAGCTTGTTAAGTGGGTTTCAAAAGTTTTTAAGACTTATAAGAAAGAAATCGACCCTGTTTTGGCTTCACGTATGGTAGAAAACTGTGAACAGGGAATGACGGAAATACTTAATGAAATAAATAAGGTTGTATTGTATTTGGGTGATAGACAACGGGTAACAAATGATGATATAGAAAAAATATGTACTAAATCTATAAAAGGAAGAATATTTGACCTTACCGATGCTATAGCTGAAAAGAATACGGCTAAAGCTTTGAAACTTCTTAACGATATGATAATACTCAAAGAACCGATCCCTAAGATACTGTTTATGATTACCAGGCAGCTAAGGCAGGTTTTAGAAATGAAACTACTGAACAATGAAGGACTGAATTCCGGTCAGGCTGCCACAAAGATGGGAATTACACCATATGCAGCAGGAAAGATATCAAAGCAGACCAGGGTTTTTGATGTAGAAAACCTAAAAGGAGCGATTGAGGAGAGCCTTGATATGGACCTGGCGATAAAAACCGGAAAAATCGATGAGCGTATGGCTGTTGAATTACTGATAAGCAAGCTTTCCAAATAGCAAAATAAAAAAAACGTACCCATGTACGTTTTTATTTATTTGCAGCGTTTAACGCTTTTGTCAACCTGGATTTTCTTCTCGCAGCGGTGTTTTTATGTATTAAGTTTTTAGCTGCTGCCTTGTCTAACGCCTGGATAGCATCCTTTAAAACTGCTACTGCTGAAGAATCGTTCTTCGCAATGCTTTCCTTGCATTTTCTGATTGTAGTCTTTAAAGCGGATTTCCTTACTGTATTCTTTAAAGTCTTAACCCTGGTTACTTTAACTCTTTTAATTGCGGACTTAATATTTGGCAAACCTTTCACCTCCTGCGACCATAATAACATCAAACATTGTACCATGAAAAAAACTAAATTGCAAGGGGAAAAGTGCTCTGTTAACTTAAAATATTGTAAAGTTAATAAAAAAAACCAGTTAGCGCAATAATAAATTAGTATTAAAGATTGTTAGGAGTGATATCGGATGACAAGCAGAAACATAAGAACAGATCTTGCATTGGAAGCGAATGAGCTTTTCAAGCAGCAGGCAATGAATGAAAAAATTGACGAAAGTGGTGTGCCTCCTGGAGTAGATATAGAAAATGCAGGTACTGAAGACATAAAAATAACCAGAGTCAGGGTTACTTCACCTACAGGAGAGGCATCTATAGGAAAGCCAATGGGGAATTATATAACTCTGGAGGTTCCGGGATTAAGATACAATGATCAGGAGTTGTTTGAAAATACATGTAAAGAACTCGCAAGAGAACTGGCTGGCCTCGTCGAACTTGGAGAAAAATCTACTGTGCTCGTTGTAGGCCTTGGGAACTGGAATGTGACACCTGATGCACTTGGACCCAAAGTGATATCAAGTATGATGGTAACAAGACATCTTCTGGAATATGTACCTGAGCAGGTTGACGATGGAGTCAGGCCTGTTTGTGCTATTGCGCCAGGTGTATTGGGCATAACCGGTATTGAAACAGGAGAAATAGTCAGGGGTATAGTAGACCGTATCAAGCCGGAAATGATAATTGCGATAGATGCATTGGCATCAAGGAAAATGGAGCGTGTAAGCACAACTATTCAAATTGCAGATACTGGGATAGCTCCGGGCTCGGGAGTAGGAAACAAAAGAATGGAGCTTTCCAAGACCACTCTGGGGATTCCTGTAATAGCAATAGGAGTTCCAACAGTTGTAGATGCCGCAACAATGGCAAATGACACAATAGATCTTGTGCTCGACAGCATGATAAAGCAGTCACCCCATGGGTCTGAATTCTATAATATGCTTAATACCATAGACAGGGATGATAAGTATCAGCTGATACAGGAGGTGCTGAACCCGTATATAGGAAATCTTATAGTGACACCCAAAGAAATAGATGACATTATAGAAAGAGTGTCAAAAGTTATAGCAAATGGGCTAAATATAGCACTGCACAAGGGAATTACACTACAGGATGTGAACAGGTATGTACACTAAATAACATAAAAACTTGACTGCTATTATGGAAAATATTATTATATAAAGAGTAGTCAAGTTTTTTTATACAATCAATACAGCATTCAATGTAATTCTCAAATATGGGGAAGATATGAAAAAAGCTAATGTTCAGAAAAAAATTTTTAGCAAACGTATTAAACTGATTCTTTTATTATTCATTGCATCTTTGTGTATACTTTCTTCACATGATTTGCTTAATCCAGATATGAATCGCAGAGAGGCAGCTGTCGCTCATAAAGACAGTAATCCTCAAAGAGGCTCCGAACGGGAGTATGGACTATATCTTGCTGGAAGAGGTTTGTTTGATGACAGGAACAGAACCGGAGTCTATAATCAGGAAATACCTGTCGGCAAAGCAGCAGGAGCGGTAGTTGCTATAGATCCCGGACACGGTGGGAAAGACTGTGGAACGAGTTTTGAGAAGCTGGAAGAAAAAGATATCAGTCTGGATATTTCATTAACATTAGGTGAAATGCTTGAAAAAGCAGGAATACATGTTTTGTATACACGGGAAGAAGATGAGTACATAGGACTCGGCAAAAGAGCAGAAATTGCAAATGAAGCGGGCGCAGATCTTTTTTTAAGTATTCATTGTAATAGTATGGAAGACGATACAAGCTGTAATGGAAGTGAGACGTTATATAAAAATAAAAAATCTGAGACAGGTAAGGTAAGCTCTAAAAAATTTGCAGAGATCATACAAGGAGAATTACCTGGTGCTATCAGTACAAAGGATAACGGTATAAAACTCCGTCCACGGCTTGCTGTATTGGTAGCAACTGATATGCCTGCAATTATAGCCGAGGTCGGCTATATATCCAATGAATCCGACAGGGCAAAGCTTGCTTCGGAGGAATATAGAAAGAAGGCAGCAGAGGCTCTGTATAGGGGTGTTATCAAAGCATTGAATGAAATGAAATAAATTGAATTAATTTCTTTAGGGTTTGTATAAAAGAGAGAAAGGGTTATCCTTTCTCTTTTACTATCGATGTTTTTAATGGGAGACATGGTATATGAAAAAGATGACAAGATATTTGTTGATTTTGGTAGCTGTAGTCGTACTCTGGAATACTGTAATTATAAGACCTTTAAAAATATTCACTGTGTTTTTACATGAGCTGGGACATGCTTTGATGGCTGTTGTTTTTGGTCATGGAATCAGTGGTTTTAGGGTTAACTTAAATGAGAGCGGTTATACGATAGCTCAGTCAAAAGGCTGGTTTTCATCGTTTATGATAGCAAATGGGGGGTACCTGGGAAGTATTCTTTTTGCCTTGCTTATCATATACTTAAGCAGGACAGGCTTTAAGAAATATATACTTGGCACCGTTGCAATAGCCCTGCTTGCTGTTACCCTCAGGTTTTCAGGACCGTCATTTTCATTACTGTACTCAGTGGTATTTGCAGTAGCAGTTATTCTGCTATATATGATACAGAATGAAAGAATAAATGAATGGGTCATAGATATAATAGGCATATCCTCAATTGCATATGCTGTATATGATACTTTTGTAGATACTATTCTGCTTCAGATAAACAGGTTTTTTCATGTTATTAAAGGCTGGAACGGAAGCAGGCATATGACTGATGCGATGCAGCTTGCTGAGATGACTAAAATACCTGCGATAATATGGGGAATAATATGGCTTGCAATTGCATTTATAGCGATAAATGCAGTACTCTTAAAAACACCTAAAGCGTACAAGGGGAGGAAATAATAAATATGTCAAGTATAGGAAAGAGGATAGAAGAACTTCGCGAACTGCTGAATCACTACAACTATAAATACTATGTTGAAGATGCACCTGAAATAAATGATTTTGAATACGATATACTTTATCGGGAACTTGAAAACCTCGAAGCGGAAAATCCGGAATTAATTACGCCGGACTCGCCTACTCAGAGGGTCGGGGGAAAACCCCTCGATGGGTTTGACAAAGTTGTTCACACTGTTCAGATGCAGAGTCTTTCAGATGTATTCAGTCAGGATGAATTATTTGCCTTTGATCAGCGCGTCAGGGAAGCAATTGGAAATAATGTGGAATATGTTGTTGAAAAAAAGATAGATGGGTTGTCTGTTTCGCTGGAGTATGAAAATGGAAGATTTATTAGGGGATCAACCCGCGGAGATGGCCTTG
Organism: Clostridia bacterium; assembly: GCA_026414765.1. Lineage (NCBI taxonomy): Bacteria > Bacillati > Bacillota > Clostridia > Clostridia bacterium. Next base: position 151,365 of record JAOAIJ010000043.1, read on the forward strand.
TAGGTGAGGATGTTACCCTGAATCTTAAAACTATAAAGTCTATTCCTTTAATATTAAAAGAGAATATACCTTTAATAGAAGTAAGGGGAGAAGTGTACATTTCCAAAAAGGATTTTGAGAAGCTGAATGAGGAACAGGAGAGTATGGAGCAGCAGGTTTTTGCCAATCCAAGAAATGCTGCAGCCGGTTCTTTAAGACAGCTAGATCCGAAGGTTACAGCAGGACGCAAGCTGGATATTTATGTTTTCAACATACAGATGATAGAAGGAAAGAGTTTGTCTACTCATGCTGAAACTCTTGAATATATGAAAAGGTTGGGTTTTAAAGTCAGCCCAGGCTATAAGATATGCAGCAATATCAGAGAAGTAATGGACGAAATAAACAGAATAGGAGAAGAACGCGGAGAGCTGCCTTTTGAAATAGACGGAGCGGTTGTTAAGGTTAATTCTATAAGCCAGAGGGAGGTATTGGGAAGTACAACCAAAACTCCAAGATGGGCTGCGGCATATAAATATCCTGCTGAGAAAAAACAGACAGTTATTAAAGATATATGGGCAAATGTCGGAAGGACCGGAGTGCTGACGCCTAACGCAGTTTTAGAGCCTGTAAGGCTTGCAGGAACTACTGTCAGCAGGGCTACGCTGCACAATATGGATTATATTAAGGAAAGAGATATACGGATAGGGGACACGGTTTGGATTCAAAAAGCCGGAGATATAATTCCTGAAGTATTGGAAGTAGTGTTTGAAAAACGTACAGGTCAGGAGAAAGAGTTTATAATGCCTGAAAGCTGTCCTGAATGCGGATCTGTTGTAATTAGGGAAGAAGGAGAAGCTGCTTTCAGGTGCACTGGGATAGAGTGTCCAGCCCAGCTTTTCAGAAGTATTGTACATTTTGCTTCAAGAGATGCTATGAATATAGACGGATTGGGACCTGCCATAATAGAAGCTTTAATGGAGAAAAAATTCATTACGGGCGTAGCAGACCTGTATTACTTGCATAGTAGAAAAGATGAGCTTATAAATATGGAGCGTATGGGCAAGAAGTCTATAGAAAATCTCCTGAAATCCATAGAAAAGTCCAAGGAGAACAATATAGACAGGCTCATATTCGGCTTCGGAATCAAACATATAGGGCTGAGGGCTGCGCAATTACTTGCCGAGAATTTTGACTCCATAGATGCATTGGGTAATGCTTCTCTGGAAGATGTAGTGAAGATTCAGGAATTTGGGGAGAAAATGGCTCAAAGCTTAGTTACATTCTTCAGTCAGGAACAGACCCGTGACACTGTTGAAAAGCTAAGGGTGGCAGGAGTGAATCAGAAGAGCTATGGCAAAAAGGAGATAAAGGATAACAGGTTCGAAGGGCTTACTTTTGTGCTAACGGGTACTTTGCCGACAATGACCAGGGATGAAGCTTCTGAATTGATACAATCATATGGGGGCAAAGTCTCAGGGAGTGTTTCAAAGAAAACATCTTATGTTCTTGCAGGGGAAGAAGCGGGAAGCAAATTATTAAAGGCTCAGGAACTTGGAGTCAGAGTTATAAGTGAGGAAGATTTGATGGAGATGGCTAAGTGAAATAAATAGACTTGCTTAAGCTGATAAATGTGGATGAATACTGCAAAATGATAATATAAAGTGAGGGTTTTGTATGCCTAAAATACTTATTCTATATTTTTCCCAGTATGGCCATACCAAAGATTTAGCTTACCGGATATCGAAAAAGCTGGAAAACGCATCAATACCTGCAGATATAAAATCAGTCCCAAAGGATACTATCGATGATGCAAGCAGCTACAAGCTTATATTTATCGGATCACCAGTTTATTATGGAGTTGAACCTTTGATATGGGAAGAATATATCTCCAGGCTGCCCGACCTTACCGGGAAGGCAGGAGTAGTTTTTTCAACCTATGGGGCAGCAAATATAGAGAGTCCTGAAAGGCATATGCTGGAAAACCTGACTTTGTATTTTAAGAAAAAGAATTTAAAGATTCTTTACTCATCAGGTACAATTTGTGAGAGTACTTATCCGCCGCTTAAGAAATTGGAAATAAGCAAAGAGCGGCCGAATGAAAAGGATTTGGAAAAATTTGATTGCCATATCGATCAGATAATCAAGGATTTGAAAAGCGGTAAGGTTGATAGAGCTATTTATGATTTTTCTGACAAAACCAAAAGGCATCCTTTTGCGAGCCTGTTCCGGAAGGGAAGTTTTATGCTCTCGCCCGGAGTTAAGGCGGATAACAGGAAATGCAGGCATTGTAATGTCTGTGTAGAAGTATGTCCTGCCGGTAATATTAGAGATAACGGAAGTATCAAAATAGGGAATAAATGCATTAAGTGCTATATGTGTGAAAAGGTATGTCCTCAAAAAGCAGTCTATGCCAACTGGAAGCTAATGGGCGCTATTTGTGGTGAAAAGGTTTATAAAAAGTTTTATAAAGAACGATATTAGTCCGATCAGAAATCTGTCTGGAAAAAATCAGACAGATTATTTGTTTTTACGTAATATATTTTGGAAAGTAATAAAGAGGGATAGAAAAAAACAGGGCAGTTAATATATTAATAATATGATTGCAGGGGAGAAATGCAAAAAGCTGAATAAATAATTCATATTATTAATTGGTTATTAAATAATGTTAAAGGGGGAATAAAATAATTTAATAAATATATTGATTTTTTTTAGAATATGTTATATTATATTAATGCAACATCTTATGTGTAAAAGAATATATTTAAATAGTATGCTTATAAAGCATGGAGGGAGGATTACATATGTCAGTTTTTGAAAATATTACTAAAAAGGTATCCGATACAGCTAAAGCGGCTGCAAAAAAATCCAGCGAGCTTGTTGAGGTAACCAAGCTTAATATGAACATAAGCGCAGAGGAAGATAAAATTAAAAAAGCTTATGCTGATATTGGAAAGCTTGTTTACCAGGCATATTCAAATGGTGAAGAAGTAGCGGAAGCTTACAAGGAATTATGCAGTTCAATAGTAGGATTTGAGGAAAATGTTAAAGCTACTAAGCAGAAAATTATGGAATTGAAAAACATGAAAACTTGTGCTGGATGCGGTACAGAACTTGAAACTGAAACTGCTTTCTGTTCCAAATGTGGAGCTAAGCAGTAAGGTAAGAAACGCAAAGGCTGCTGTCATACAAATAATGACAGCAGCCTTTTTTCGATTTCTCTTAAATAGTTAACAGAGGCTGGTGTAATTCCGTACCAAAGTTCCTTGCGTATCCCACCAGGTGCAATTGTAGAAATTGAATTGACATATATATATTCACAATTTAAAATGTAAATAGTGTATCGTGAGAGTTTATATGCAAAATTTAAGGGGGAAAACCATTGGATAATACAATTGTCCCAAAGAAAAAATGCAGCTTTTGTGGAGAAGATATAGATGTTGGACTTAGCAGGTGCCCCTATTGCGGAAGTTTACTCGATTTTAGCATAAATTCGTCAGTAGGTTGCATTAATAATAATGATCAGGCTCAAACAAATAATAATTATTCGGGTGAGCCGGAAGTCTGTGGAAATGTTTCAAATAGCCTTGATGGTGAATGCCTGAAGAATGTAATGAAAAGTGATGACGGAGAGCCACTGAAGCAAGCGGTGGAGCAAACAGATGTAAATAACAGGCATCACAACACAGTGCAGAATTCAAATACACAAATAAAACAAAATTTGTACATAATAAATGATGACAACGGAAGAAAACCACTGGGGAATGGTCTCAAGGTTTTCCTGACTGTTATTAGTACAGTAATACCGGGTTTCGGACAAATACTGGGGATAATAATCAGTATAGTCTTAATGAACAGTGAGGATGAGAAGTATGGCACTGATAAGAAATCCTTCGGTCTGGCATTGCTTGTCTCCAGTCTGGTTATGTTCGTACTGTCATGCATTTCATGTTTTATTTTGCTGCTGGCATTTTCTGTTCCTTTTGAGCAGTAGTCATGGATATATTCGAAAAACTGATCTATATACTGGGGTCACTTGTCTGTCATCAACTGCCCTCAAGAACACTATTAGCGGGAGATGTGCTTTTGCCTGTTTGTGCCAGAGATACAGGGATATATACAGGTATGTTTACAACATTGGTATATTTGTTTTTCAGGAAACGGTCCGGTTCAGACAAGATGCCAGGTATCGGGCATTCTATACTTCTATGCATATTAATGCTTCCCATGATAATTGATGCATTAACTTCCTACATAGGATTAAGAGAAACTGATAATACTATAAGGCTGTTTACAGGAGTGGTGTTTGGCGCTGCATTTCCGTTTTTTCTTCTTCCGGCAGCTAATTTTAAAATATATGAAAAAAATACAAAACCGCTTTTAAATAAGTGGCATGAAATTGCCGTTGTACAGCTTTGTGCTGTAATACTTGGATTGATAATTCTGAGTGGTTCACTTATTCATTGGGCAGTAATATCTGCTATAATCATGATTACCTTGATATTTGTTATTGGAAGGATAGTGTATACAGTAATTAAACGAATAGCTGTCCGCGGAGATACATTTATAATGATGGCTACACTGGCTGCCACCACTGTGATATTGATGATTATGTTCCTGGTATCACATTTTATACTGCAGCCATTAAAAGAAATGCTGGTATTATAAGGAGATTGAAGTAAAGAGAGTATGAAATATTGTAGTAACAAGGTTGAAATCAGAAAAACTGTTCTCGAAAAAAGGCTAAGACTCACCGCAGATGAGGTAAAAGAAAAGAGTTTGTTAATAACCAGCAGGCTCACTCAGTTGGGATGTTACAGTAGCAGCAGACTTCTAATGTGTTATCTCGATTTTAAGAACGAAGTAATGACGGATGCATTTATCAACTTGTGTTTCAGAGATAACAAAAAAGTAGCAGTACCATTCATGGAAAAAAGTGATTCTGGCAGGAGTTTTTTGGTTGCATCCCGTATCAAGGATATGAATAAGGATTTGGAATCTGGAACATACGGCATTCTTGAACCCAGAAAAGACAAGATCCGGATTGTTGATCCGAAGGATATTGATTTGGTAATAGTACCCGGAGTCGCTTTTGATATATGCAGGAATCGTATAGGATATGGAGCAGGATATTACGACAGGTTTCTGCCGGTGCTAAGAAGTGATTGTCTGAAAATAGGAGTTGCTTTTGAGACACAAATAGTGGAAAAAATTGAAACAGCCTGTGATGATATACCTATGGATATGATAATTACTGAAAAAAGAAGTATATGATTAAAGGAGATTGCCATGCAAAAAAAGATAACAGTAACCGGGGCAAATAAAGTATATTTTACAGTGCTTGCAGTATTTATTACTATTTCTGTCTTCATAGGAATTTTGGGCGGCATAATAGGAAAAGACATTACAGACGATTATTTTTACTTTACTATTGTATTTACACAGTTTGTATTAATTCTTTTGCCTGTGCTTATTTATATATTTAAGAAAAAGCTTGATGCAAGGGAAGTATTAAGAATAAACAAGCTTGAGTTGTTACCTGCTGCATTGATTGTTCTTTTGGCTATTCCGGCTATTTTTGCGTCGATTATGTTTAATTCCATTGCTATATACCTAATCCAATTCATAGGAAATGTACCTAATGACCCTATTCCGGTTCCTCAAACTATTTTTCAGCTAATAATAGGTGTAGGTGTAGTAGGAATAGCTCCGGCAATATGTGAGGAGGCACTGCACAGAGGAGTGCTTTTAAAGGCGTATGAAAGAAGAGGATCAATAAAAGCAGTGTTTATAAGCGCTATAATGTTCGGCTTCTTTCACTTCGATGTTACAAATTTCCTAAGTCCTATTTTTCTTGGTATATTAATTGGGTATTATGTATTGAGAACAAATTCTATCTTTGCAGGTGTACTGGCGCATTTTCTTCATAACTCCATCCTGGAGGTGATTGGATATATTTACCGTGACGAAGCAACTCCGTCCAAAGTATCCATTTCAAATATGGAGTTGATTCAAAGTATTTTTTTCGGTATATTTGCCCTGATTATTATTCTGCTGCTCCTAAAAGTATTTAAGAGAGTAACGGAAAACAGTGCACGTATCACTCCTCCCATAAGCAGTACAGGAAACGATGTGAAGTCTATTCTTTCCCACTGGCCTATAATCGTGTCTTTGATTCTTTATGTATTGATAACAGGCATATCAATTCTTGATATGGTTATTTCCAAATTAATCAATTGAATATTTCCGGATAATCGGTTTAGACAGATATTACAAAACAAATCAAGGAAATGGAGGCAAATGTAACAGTAGAAACGATTTTAACCTGAAGTATAGTTGTCTGTAGTTTGTTGTATCAAAAAAACTTGAAACCGGTAAACCTGTCTTTACGACTATATTTTGTGTCCCGGGTATATAATATATATATATAACCTGTGTGCGAGGTGGACACATTGGATTTATATTTTGATATGAAATTGGTCCAATCACAAAAGGTCTTGTTGACTCCTCAACTGAAACAGGCTTTTGATATACTAAGAATGAATTCCCAAGAGCTGTTTGAATATGTAGAAGAACAATTGGAAGAAAATCCTGCATTGGAGATACTGGAAAGTGTCAACAGCGATGGTTACTATAATTGTGCATATAAAGATGACTCTATCGGATGGGGAGACAGTAATATTAATACGGATACCCTGAGGAAACCAGGGGAGGATGAAAACGAGGAAGAATACAACATGTCTACGGGAAGTGCTGATGAAAAGCTGTCCTTGAAGGAGCATTTGCTGTTTCAGCTGCACACTTCCGATTTGAGTGAAAATCAAATGTGTATAGGAGAATATTTAATTGACAACATTGATGAAAATGGTTATCTGATCATTGGACTTACTGAAGTTGCAGAATTTTTCAATGTGACAGCTTCAAAAGTAAAAAAAGTTTTAGAGTACTTACAGACCTTTGATCCTCCCGGAATATGTGCCAGGAGTTTGAAAGAATGTCTTTTGATCCAACTTAATCAGCTCAGTATAAATGATAAGGAGGATGCCCAAAAGCTGGTCGAAAATCATCTTGATGATCTCGCCGGGGAGAAATTGGATTTTGTAGCAAAAAACATGGGATTACCGCTCCATAGAGTAGAAGAGGTTTTCAGGGTTTTGAAAACTTTGGAGCCAAAGCCCGGTAGGGAGTATTATAACAATACAGGGGTAAAGTATATAATTCCTGACATTATCATTAGAAACAGCAATGGCAGGTTTGAGACAGTTGTCAATGAGGATGCCGTGCCGTTATTGAATATCAACGAGTACTACAGGAAGATTCTTAGTGCTGATGTAGGAAATGAAGTGAAAAGATTTATTGTTCACAGGATTGATAATGCAGCTTGGCTGCTTAAGTGTATTGAAGAAAGAAAGAATATGCTGAAAAAGGCTGCTGAATGTATAGTCGCATACCAATTGTTGTTTTTTGAGAAGGGAAAACAATTCTTGAGTCCTATAAGCAAAAAAACCATTTCGGATGAAATAGGTGTACATGAATCAGTAATTGAAGAAATATTAAGCGGAAAGTATATTCAATGTGCCTGGGGAGTTTTTGAAATGAAGGATTTTATTAGTTAAGGCAAGGGTGGAAGACTCCACCTTTGCAACTTATAAACCGCAATGAAGGTTTCCTAAAAAGGCCATATAGGCTTTTGTTGTCCGGATATACCCAGAAATCCCTGAATACCGGCACTGCCGAACATATCCTTCTCAATATCACTAATCCTTTCCTCGGTATAGTAAGTTATTTCTCCTACTTTTTTTACACTTTCCGCAAAATCTCTTAGTTTATTAATTTCATTAGCTGTCAAAGAGCTTTGACAGTCGTCGGAGTTTAAAATTCTGTTTAACTCCGATGCATACTCATACCCGTCTTCTACATCCTTAATACCGTTTTTTATGAAGTATTTCAATCTTTCCGGAATATTACGTTCCATTTTCCATAACCTCCTGATGCTTAAATTATATACATTTTGAATGATTTTTAAAATATGGACATTTATTATTTACATATATATGAACTAGACAAATATATGTATAGAGTTGGTTATGAAAGGGAAAAAAAGAAACCCGAAGTATAAAAACATAATAAAGAAATATTCAAACGAAACACCATGCGAGGAAGCACTTTATAAAATGATTTTCCTTTATATAAAATCAGGTTTGACCGGTAAGGTGTGATGCAGTATGAATAATATATACTATAACATTGGGATATATGTACGTGAAAGCCGGGATGATAATGAAGAAAACTATGAAACCATTGAAACACAACGGGATTTATTAATAGACTATATAAATAAAAATAAGATTGGAAGGATTTATAGTACATATATAGATGATAATGTATCAGGTTCTGCTTTTGAACGCAGGGGACTGGAAAAGCTGAAGGAAGATGTATTGAACCGGAGTATAGATATGGTTGTGTTGAAGGATTTGTCAAGGCTTGGGAGAAATAATGCGAAAACACTCTTGTTTCTTGACTTTCTTGAAGAAAACGGGATAAGGGTAATTACTTATGATGGCAGGTATGACAGCTATAGAGATAATGACACAGTCGGAATCGATACTTGGTATAATGAGCGCTACATAAGGGATATTTCGAGAAAAATCCGTGCAAGCATACACTATAAAATACAAAAGGGGGAGTATATAGGGAGTGCTCCATATGGATACAGAAAATCGGATATACATAAAAACAGGTTATGCATTGAACCTTTTGAAGCAAGTGTGGTAAAAGAGGTATTTGAATACTATAAGCAAGGACATGGATATGCATATATTGCAAAATATCTTAATTTAAAAGGGTATCTGCCTCCATCACTGCGAGGGACATGGAATGCAATATCGGTAAAGAGGATATTATGTAATGCTGTCTATACAGGAGATACAGTACAAGGAGTCAGCGAAAAAATTAGCTTTAAGAGCAAAAAGACAAGAAGAATACCGCCTGAAAGGTGGGTAGTTACTAAAGATACTCATGAGGCTATAGTAAGCAGGGAAGAATTTCTTGAAATTCAGAGAATCAGGCTGGAAAAAAGCTCTGGCAGCAGTTCATATAAGGGAGATATTCATTTATTCAAAGGTTTACTGTTTTGTGGGAAATGTGGAAGTGCTATGTTTGCACGTAAGAGAAAAGACAGATATCTAGGCTATATATGCAGTACATATGCAAAACGTGGAAGTTGCGCATGCAGCAGCCATCATATAAGCGAAACATTTTTAATGCAGATAATTTGCGATGAAATATTGGCGCTGCTAGATGATGTTGCAGTCAGGGCAAGGCTGGTAGAAAAGATAAACAACATATATTCAAATACTTGCAAAAATGAAGATGAAATACGTCGTTTTGAGCTTATGCTTTCAAATAAACAAAAGCAACAGGAGATATTGTATATGGATAAGCTTGAAGGGAAAATTTCCGAACAATTGTTTTTGAGAATGAATCTAAATATAGAAAATCGAATACTGCAAATAAGAAATGACATTGAAAAGCTAAGAAAAAGCAAAGTTAAGATTTCAGACACGGAAACAATAATTGAAGAATTTATCGATAGCATAAAACAATATAAAGCAACTAACGAAATACTTAAGCTCATTATTTTTAGAATAACAGTCTATGAAAAGGAAGATATCCCTGAACAATATAGAGTGCTAAAAAAGAATGACCCTTCCGGATTAGTGGAAGTAGATTTTAAATTCAGTCCTGCTTTAGGCAGTTGCTGATAAACACATCTAAAATAATTATTTTATTTATAATAAAGAAGGAAATTTCAAAAAAATGTCGAAATAAGGTATTTAGATAGATGCAAATCGTAAATGACCATTCCGGAAGAGAGCGGTATCTGATATGAAAAATATTTTCCTGCCTTTTACAGTAAACTTTTTGTCAAAATATTTTTATTGTTTTACTGGATAGAATTACTTCAAAAATTATGGGATGAAAGCTGCATACTATAAGTTTTAGTTTTCTTGAGTTATTTTACTTATGAGAATAGATATACCAAAAAAAGCGTTATTTGTTTGCAGTAAAGAAAACAGACAGCAGTTTTATTCAAAACTAATAATGAACAGATCAAGGAGGCAGGTTTATGAGACTTGTCGGAATCAAGAGCTTGAGTATTGGGGATACATTGGCTTTGCCGGTTACAGCTTCAAGTGGGAAAATAATACTAAATGCTGGGGTTGTGCTTACAGATGTATATATAGATAAACTAAAACATTTGGGTATTCACAAGGTTTATATAAATGACGGTAGGTTTGATGATGTTGAGGTTATTGAACAGCTGGATTTAAGGGTAAAAAATAATGCAATGCAGGTACTGAGAGAGACAAATGATAAGATTTTGAAATCAAAAGAAGTAGACGAGTACCTTATTAAAGATATAGCCAAGGATATAGTTGAGTATGTAAGAACCTGCAAGGATAGAGGGGTTAATATTTTATCTACTGAAGCGATAGATGATTATGTGATTGAGCATTCTTTAAATGTTGCTTTATTGACAGCTTATCTGGGAAACAGAATGAACTTTAACTATAACCAGCTTTGTGATCTTGTAACCGGAGCATTGATACACGATTTAGGAAGAGAAAACATAAGCGACGAAAAACCGGAGCATGTCCAAAAAGGCTTTGATATACTAAGAAAATGCAGAGGACTAAGCCTTCATTCATCTATAGTATGTTATGAACACCATGAAAATTTTGATGGAACAGGTTATCCGAGAAAGTTAAAGGGTAGTGCAATTTCGGAATTTACCAGGGTAATAAAAGTTGCAGATGTATATGATAATGTCTTGCATGGTTATGAAAACAATAACAATTCTGTTATGCCGCACCAGGCATATGAATATGTTATGGCCTTTTCCGGCAGTAAGCTTGATCCTGAAATTGTCCAGCATTTCAGGGATACTATCGTATTCTTTCCAAACGGATGTACTGTGCTCCTAAGCAACGGATTAAAAGGTGTTATTATAAGGCAAAACCTGGGAAGCCCTCAAAGACCTGTTATTAGAATATATAATGAAACAAGTGTTATAGGTGAAATCGACCTTTTGAAAAGTCTAACTTTATTTATCAAAGATGTAGTAGTAATTTAGTATGGATGCTGTTTTGTACAGCAGGGAATAACCTGATCATGTATTTACCGTTTTCAGCCTTACCAGACTTACAACCCCATATGCTGTAATGGCATATACCACCATGGCGATTATCGTAGCCGGTTCAAAAACAAATCCTGATGCTCCGTTAGCCGTAAATGCCTTAAAAATACCGATAAACGGTATAATAAGCAGTTTGGTAATTGAATACAGAAATACAACAAAAGGGTTAGAAGTATTTGCGCCCAGAAGCCTAAAAATCAGGCGGAAGACAAGAAGAACTTCTATTACACCAAGTATGTAATATATAGCGTTTCTAATCTGAATAAACCATTTTTTTTCATTACTATATTTAGTATGCATTTGTTCCACCTGTGCTGTAAAATTATTCCTCAAATGTTTTAAGATATTACCTAAAAGTTATTTTTTGCTTAACGAATTATTCTTATTCCAAAAACAGAAATTTTATAGTTGAAAAAGTATTTGAGGAAATATACTTGTCTTCAGTTAATTTACAGCTTCTAATGGTGGTTCTTTAAAACAAGGAAGAGTAATTGTAAAGGTAGTACCTTTACCAAGCTCACTTTGGACGTTAATATTGCCGCCATGCTCTTTGATTATCCTGTAACATACACTTAACCCAAGACCAGTTCCGGTTTTTTTAGTTGTGAAAAAGGGTGTGCCGATTTTTCTGAGATTCTCTTTACTGATACCCTTTCCATTGTCTGTAATGCTTAAAAGAACTTCGTTACCTGTTATGCTTGGAATTGTAGAGATAACAAGTTTTGCATATTCTACTCCCGACATAGCTTCTATAGCATTTTGTGTTATGTTTAGTATCACTTGCTTTATGAGTGATTCATCTGCATATATGTCAACGTCAATTTCTGAAAGAAGAAATTCAATTCTGACATCTTTCATAAACGAAGGACTTTCAATCATATAGCGCATTGATTCCAATATCTCATTCAGCGAGGTTATGTCCATTATGGTCTCTGCAGGTTTGGCCAGAGAAAGAAAGTCAACTATAACTCTATTTACATCCGTAGTTATGCTTTCAACCCTCTCTATGTATTTTAAGAGTTCCTCGTCGGTAATTTTGAGAGCTAGTAGTTGGCAGTAGCCTTTTATTGATGCCAGATGGTTTTTGGTTTCATGAACGATACCTGAGCCCATCTGGCCTAAGAGGGCAAGTTTCTCCTGTTGCATGATCTTCTGCTGTTCCTTTTTCAATTCAGTGATATCTAAGGAAACACATATATAGCCTATTACGATGCCATCCAGATTAAGAATAGGGCTGGAATGAAAGAGAAAATCTTTTTTATCCCCCTTAAGTGTTACAAGACTCGCTTCAACAGCACTGCCTATATCTGTTTTACCTTTATATGAATAGTGGTAATCGGTGTTTAAAGCAAACTGCAGCATTTTGTTTAACTCTCTTAAGTTGGTACCTATGATAGACTCCATATCTATTTCAATATAATCAGAAAAAGCTCTGTTAGACATGATTATTTTAAAATCAGTATCGGTAATAACAACAAGATTGTTGATGGAATTCAAAATAGTATATGTCTGGATTTTTAGTTCATTCAGCTCCTGTTCTTTCTTTGCATCATTAAATGAAAATAATAGTTTGTTCTTATACCTATTTACATTGATTTCAAGGGTTAAGCTGTTGCCTTTAAGGGTTGTAAAACCTTTAACAATACTTTGAATCTGATTTGAATTTTTACTGAGTTCCTGAAACAGGTTTCTATTTTCTGGTGAAAATTTTGATGACATTTCTTCCAGTGTGAGACCAAGAAGGTCTGCAGCTTCGCATTCCAACATATCGTAAGCTTTTATATTGGCGAAAGAAATTCTTCCGCCAATTTCATAAGTAATTACAGCTAATGGCAAACTATTTAGAATTTCTTTCAAATCATTTCTGCTTTCTTCCAGACTTTTCTTGAATTTATTAATGGTCAAATAGGGGTAAGTAACGGCACTGGCAAATATACCCATAAACAAATAAAAATAATATACAATTTTCAGTATATGACCAAAAATATTAGTAAATGAGGTAATGGATTTGAAAAGTGTGAAGCATAGTTCTGCAGGTATTATCAGCAAAACGGCCATGCAGATGTATTCATAAGTTATTATTCCTTTGTTTTTTACCATATTGAACGTAAAGAGCATGCTCACAAAAAATAATGCAATTACTATATATTCCATTACTATTTTAGAAATGGTAATGCCTGATTCTGTATATAGAACCGGCATTATTCCGGGAAAATTAAGAATAATCAGTGAGGCACTAAAAGATGACAAAAGTGTTATAAATACTGACTTTAATCTGGTGTATTTGATTTTGATAATTTTAGTTGAACTGATTATCAGGATTACTGCTTCTGTAAATCTTCCCAGTATCCAGTATCTTGTAGATAAATCAATATAGTTTTCCGGATACAAACCCAATGTAGGGAAGTGATACGTATGAAAAATATCATATATGGCTACAGCCAAAAAACCAAAGCCGATAACCCTGCTTGGGACTGAATTTACTTGGTACGTAAACATAACTACAAGGAATGATGACATAGCAATAAATACACATGTTAGTTCAAGGACAGTATGAAGAAGGCTGGTATTGCTCTGCCAAAGAGTAAATGCCAGTATTTTTGCTGCTATATAGCATATAAAAAGTGTTATAAGGTATTTAGCCAAAAAAGTGTAAGCCCAACCTTTTTTCAATGGACAAATACGTTTATAAAAATCAAAGTTCATTATGACACCATCTCTGATAGTATTATGATAAATGCGATAAAATGTTACTATACTTAGCCTTCTTGAAGGACAAAAATAAACTTAGCTTCCTATATAGGAAGCTATAAAGATTTTTCAGGGTGAGGAAAGATAAACTTTCACAGGTCAATATAACTTATCACCGGTTTTTACTTTCTTCATAAAAAACAAAAAATCTTTATCGCATTATACATAGAATTAATTCGGTGTAAATTTTAACACAATTTTAGGTTGTGCACAAATGAATTCCAAAAGAAATGATTATTCGACAATTATTTTTTGTAAGTAAAGGAATGCACAGCAAACACTCTTAATTTATGAGTTATGTTCTGCAAACCTTTATTCTAGAGATTCTTTTTTCTTTAACACTCTCTACTTTAAAAATAATATTATTAAATTCCACTACAGGTTTATCACCATCCTCTGGTATACGCCCCAATTGACCGATAATAAAACCGCTTACAGTATCATATTCATCTGCCGGAAGATCTTCGTTAAAGAGTTTTTTTATAAGATCAAGAGGAGCCGAACCTCTTATGACATATGTATTATCATCAGTCTTTTCATACTCCTTCTCATCTTCATCATACTCATCCCAAATATTACCTACTATTTCTTCCAAAAGGTCTTCTATAGTAACTATTCCGGCTGTTCCACCGTATTCGTCTATCACGACAGCGATATGGGTTTTGGTTTTCTGAAGATCTTTCAAAAGCTCATCGGTCTTTTTTGATTCCGGAATAAAGTAGGGTTTACGCATTATGCTTTGTAAGTTGAATAAAGCAGCTGGTTTGTTATTTATGAAATTTAAGAGATCTTTTACATGAAGTATACCTACTATATTATCGATGTTTTCGGCGAAAACAGGTATTCTGGTATATTTTTCTGCAATAACCGTATCCATTACCTTATTTATGTCAGAATCAACCTGGATAGCTATTATATTGGTTCTGTGCGTCATAATCTCAGACACTTCTGTATCATCAAATTCAAAAATGTTATCAATCATATTTTTTTCTGTTTTCTCAATAACACCTTTTTCTTCACCTAAATCCACCATCATGCGGATTTCCTCTTCGGTTACAATTTCCTGGTTAGCAGTAGGATTGCCCCCGAAAACCCTGATAATTATATTGGTTGAAAAGGTAAGAAAGCGTACGAATGGGTTTGCTGCACTAAGCAGCAGGCTTAAAGGCTTTGCTGAAAACATTGCAATTGGTTCGGGTTTTTGCATGGCGATCCTTTTAGGAACCAATTCTCCGAAAACGAGCGTAAAATATGCAAGCAATACAGTAATTACTATTAAGGAGACAGGCTTTAAAACAGCATCATTGACTTTAAATCCGGATGATTTTACGAAACCTGTCAGCCTGTCGGCGAAGCTTTCAGCTGCAAAAGCGCTGGCAAGCAGACCTGAAAGGGTTATACCAACCTGAATGGTAGCAAGAAATCTGCTTGGTTCTTTTGTGAGGTTCTGAAGAAGCTTTGCATTTTTATGTCCTCCTTCAGCCATTTTGCGGATCTTGTTATCATTTAGCGAAATAATTGCTATTTCTGATGAAGCAAAAAATGCATTTATTCCTACAAGGATAAGAAGAAAAAGGATTTGCAAAATCAAATTTCCGTTAATACCCATCAAAGCGTCCCCTTTCTGAAGAAATTACTAATGTGATAAGTACGGATATATTTATTTTGTTTTTATGAGTATGATTTTATTGATATTATATTTATTCTATAACAAAAATGCAATTTGCAACCCATAATTATACATAAACAAATAAAAATGTTCATATACTTCCAAGCATGAGATTTCCTATATAAAAAAAACCCCTAAAAAAGGGGAGTGGTTAGAATTTATTTATTATGGAATCTTATTGTGTTTGCAATCTCCTGAATATGATCTTTATCAGCCCAAAGTATAAAGAAATTATAGTTCTGACCATTAATACTAACCACTGTAGGATACCTCACAACTAAAGCTGCCTGACCTTCCATTTCCGGCGGCTGATCGGGGGAAGGAAGTATAAAGCAAGCCTCCTGGCCGTATATTTGAGTATTAATGACTTCAGGTCGTGTTCCATATGGTGTTAAAGCATGAAATGCTTCATTACGGCAAATTTCATTGAGTGAACTCCCGGAGACAGCTGAGATCTGGAAGAATCCGTCATCACCCTCATACCGCGTATCATTAATAAATTGCCATGTTACAGGGTAAAAGAGGCTGATTTGATACTTAGGATTCATGTACTTTTCAGCTGATCCGGGAATGCATAGTTTCTGTCCGACAAAAAGTACATTTGGGTTTACAGTAGGGTTAGCTCTGACCAACAGATCAACGGTTATTCCATAACGCTGTGCTATGGAAAAGAAAGTATCGCCATGTTTTACTTTATATGGGAATATACCGACAGGACAGATACCCATGGGAGTTTTAGTGGGTATACATATTATCTGTCCTACGTACAGGACAGCAGGATTTATTCCAGGATTTAGTGATACAATAGCTGATACAGTTGTATTAAAGCTTTGGGCTATACGGAAAAGTACATCACCGGGTTTCACAATATATGTGACTGTATTTGGGGGGCATTGTCTGTTACATTGATAAAACATAATGATCGCCTCAAATAAATAGTTCATATAATATAATATTTACTTGAAGTGTAAAAGGTTAAAAAAAGGGTTATGAAAAGAGTTATGAAAAGAGGTAATCAGCTCTGTTCACAACCCTTTTTATTATTAGCCCTTTATAAACTTATCCATAAGGGTATAGCCCTCGGTAATCAATAATCCTGTTTCTTTTGCTTGAAATTCATCATAACCTGTTACTTGAGAAATACTGCTGCAGTCTTTCTGGTATAGTATATAGGGTACGGGTTCAGAGGTATGAGTTCTTAATGATAGCGGTGTAGGATGATCGGGAAGAACTAAGACCCTGTATTCTTTATACTTCTCCAGACCCTTTAGAATTGGACCTACAACTTTCTCATCAATTAACTCAATGGACCTGACTTTATTCTCTATCTCATATCTGTGGCCGCATTCATCAGGAGCCTCGACATGTACATATACAAAATCCTGTCCTTCTGAAAGCTCTTTAAGAGCGGCTTCAGCTTTGCCGGAAAAATTGGTATGTATATTGCCCGTTGCACCTTCTACATCAACAGACTTTAGCCCGGCACACATGCCAATGCCTTTTATCAGATCGACAGCAGATATTACAGATCCGTTAATTCCGTATTTATCTGTGAATTTTGGAATAGCAGGCTTTTTCCCTTCACCCCACAGCCATATTGAATTTGCAGGCCTCAGTCCTTTTTCAGTTCTTGCTTTGTTAACCGGATGACCTTTCAGAAATCTGTTGCTTGCAACCATCATATCGAGCAACGTTTTTCCATACTCACCTAGAGGAAGATATCCGGAAACTTTTCTTTCCAGAATATCATGGGGAGGAGTCAGGTTTAAGCCAGTAGGACCGTCTTGCCATACCATGCAGTGGCGGTAGCTGATACCTGCATGAAAAACCATGGTTTTATTTTTCAAGTGTTCATTAACAGATTTAATAAGCTGACTAGCTTCTTCTGTTGATATTTCATCGGAGCTATAGTCTATCATTACTTTATCCGTATATTCTTCCTCATCCGATAAAGTGACCAGATTACACCTGAATGCCACATCCGTATCTGATAATTCTACACCCATGCTCACAGCTTCAAGAGGTGAGCGTCCTGTGTAATACAGCTTCGGATTATACCCCATTACCGAGAGGTTTGCTGCATCGCTCCCTGGAGCAATACCTTGGGGAATGGTTTTGACAAGGCCTGTTTCGCCATGTTTTGCAAGGTAATCTATATTTGGTTTTTTTGCACACTGAAGGGGCGTTCTGTTGTTTAGTTGGGGAACCGGATAATCTGCCATTCCGTCGCCGAGAATCACAACATATTTCATATATGAAACCTCATTATTTTTTAAAATTTGTTTTTACTACCGGAACAAGTGTCCTTGATAGAAACACTAAATATTATAGCAAAAATAATTTGTTATGCAAATAATAAATCATGCAAATATCAATCATTTGCAAAAATTATGCTAAAAAGCTATAATATGCGTAAGAGCCTGGAGTTTTATAAATGATGGTAGCATAAAACCTATGACGGCATAAAATGATATATAATATTATTAAGATATCTGATTTATTGATCCGGCTAATTTTTTTGGGGAAACACTGTATTCAGTTATTAGGAGTGGTTTCTATGACAAATAATAATGTTAATTTTAAAGAACAGCTTAAAGAAAGAGGATACAAGCTGACGATGCAGAGACAGGCTGTGTTGGATGTGATAGTTGAACATGAGGGAGAACATTTGAGCTCTGAAGAAATATATGAGCTTGTCAAGAAAAACCACCCTGAAATAGGGCTTGCAACTGTGTATAGGACGCTACTGCTGCTTGACAGAATGGAGCTGGTATATAAGTTGGATTTAGATGATGGCTGCAGCAGGTACGAGTTGAATCGCCACAAGGAAGATCACAGGCATCATCATCTGATCTGTACTAAGTGCGGCTTGGTGGCAGAAGCGCAGGAAGATCTGCTTGAATTACTTGAAGAGCAAATATTGAAAAAGAACGGGTTTATAGTAAAAGACCATAGAGTAAAATTTTATGGATATTGTAAAAACTGTTTAGACTAAAAACATTGCATTATTATGGAATCTCTGATATAATTCCTATATTATTAATACTAATTTAGCAAACAAAGCTGGTTTGATAAAGCCGGCTTTTTATGCGTAAAAATATGTTTCCTAGTGTTATTAGCAACAGCTTGATTCGGATATGGACAACCAAAACATTGGAGTTAATATACTAAACCAGGATGAGGTAGCATAAACATGATAGGTGGTTACAAGGTAGTTGACGGACACGTACATACTTTCCCTACAGAGGAAGTTGCAGGCAAGATTATCGAATCATTCAATAAAGCATACAGTATAGAATTTGAAAACCCGGGTACAGGCAGCATATCCGATGTATTGAAAAATATGAATAAAACAGGTATAGATTATACTGTAATGGCAAATTTCTCTCCTGCTAAAATTCTACATAATAATAATCTATGGACAATCAGTGTTTCAGAAGAAAACAAGTCACTTATTCCTTTAGTCAGCTTTCACCCTGATTTGGAAGGAAAGCTTGGGGTATTGCTTGAAAGCTATATAAAAAAAGGTGCAAAGGGAATAAAAATTCATCCTATGGCACAAGGGTTTGAACCAATCCACAAGAGGATGGATGAAGTATATGAAGCTTGCCGGGAAACTTCCTTTCCCATTGTATTTCATTGTGGAAGAGTGTCAAACGCAAGGCTAAATGAGTATGCGGATCTTGACATGATACTGCCGGTAATAGAAAAATATCCGGAAGTTCCGTTCATTCTTACACATATGGTAGATGGCAACATCGAACATGTGCTGATGCTGGCTGAAAACTATAAAAATGTTTATTTTGATACATCAATTGTAATTACAGGATACCCTTCAATTGCTGCTGTAAATGAGCCAAGCTGGCTTGATGATGGTGCTGTAGTTGATATAATAAACAGAATTGGAGCGGAAAGAATTCTGTTTGGTTCCGATTATCCATGGGGAAGTCCGAACCATGATATAGACAGATTTCTGAAAATGAATCTGACAGGATATCAAAAGGAACTTATTCTAGGAGTTAATTCTATGAAAGTGTTTAATATAGTTTGAATAAAAGTCTATACACATAATGGTATTTGATAAATAAGTACAAGTATTTTCTGGGTTTTGCTGATTATATGGAACTTCCATTTGAAAAAGCCTGCAATATATATTTGACTGCATATCTTCACAACGGGGTGAAGCTATAAATGCTTATAGTACTTTGTTGTGTCTTATATAAAACTTTCTGATAAAATATTCACAAAAAAATGTTTTTTTATATGTACAAAACAAAATCTATTTGCTATAATACAGTTTAAAATGCAAAATGAGATGGTAGAAATTATATGGGGTTTTATTATTATTCATCTTGTCTTTTCACGGGTTGAATAGTTAAAATTTCATTTAAATTATGAAATCGTGTTTATCGCGGTTTTCATTTATATTAATATATTTACAGTTAAAGGGAGAGAAATGTATGGGAACAGCAAAATCAAAAGGGAAAGTAGTCATAATTGGAGCTGGTTTTGTAGGAGCTACAGCAGCATATTCACTTACAATGAGCGGTCTTTGCTCAGAGCTTGTACTTGTAGATGTGTTTAAGGAAAAAGCTATGGGTGAAGCTATGGACTTAAATCACGGTTTGTGCTTTATGGGACAGATGTCTATAACAGCAGGGGACTATAGTGATGTAAAAGATGCTGATATAATAATCATAACTGCTGGTGCTGCCCGTAAACCGGGGGAAACAAGACTGGATCTTGCCAAAAAGAATGTGTCTATAATAAAGGATATGGTACCGAAAATCATGGAACACTACAATGGCGGAGTTATACTTGTAGTATCAAATCCGGTAGATGTATTGACCTACATGGTGCAGAAATTATCTGGACTTCCTGTCGGAAAGGTAATAGGATCAGGTACAGTGCTTGACAGCGCGAGGTTCCGTTATCAGATCAGTACACATACAGGCGTAGATGTAAAGAATATACACGGTTATATCATCGGCGAGCACGGAGACAGTGAAGTACCTGCATGGAGCGTAACTCATATAGCAGGCAGAAGAATGGCGGACGATAATACAATAAACAAAGAACAGATATTCCAGGAAGTAAGGGATGCAGGCGCAAATATTATAAAATACAAGGGTGCTACATACTATGGTATAGCAACTTCCATCACAAGAATATGTGAAGCTATACTAAAGGATCAGAATTCGATATTAACGGTGGGAAGTGTAATAGACGGTCATTATGGAATAAACGATGTGGCTCTCAGCGTACCTTCAGTAGTAAATAGAGAAGGAATCGCAAAACTATATGATGTAAACCTGAGTGATGAAGATCTTACAGGACTTCAGAAATCGGCAGCAAAGATAAAGGAAGTACTTGATCAGGTTAAGTAGTATGCAACTAAAGTTTTAATTCTTCTAAAAAAGACCATACCAATTATGGTCTTTTTTTGTATAATAATAGTATTAAGAATATTGGAGTGATTTTAATGTTTATTGTAGGACTAAATGGAAGCCCTAATAAAAATGGTAACACTAAATACTTATTAAATAAAGTAATGAATAAGGTTTCAGCTCTGGGTGCTGAAACAGAAATTTTGGATGTAAATGAACTATTGGGAACTGCAAAACACGGTTTTTGCATGGCGTGCAGCAATCCTTGCTCGGGTGTATGCTATAAGGGAACAAAACTTGATGAAGCATTCGAGCTGTTAAAACAAGCTGATGGGATTATACTCGGCAGTCCTGTATATTTTGGAAGTGTTTCCGGACAGCTTAAAGCTTTTTTTGACAAGACTAGGGGATTAAGAGGGCAGAAGGCTTTTTACAACAAAATAGCTGCAGGGGTTACAGTAGCAACGTCAAAATATGGCGGACAGGAAACAACTATGAAAGCATTGCATGATATAATGCTGGTTCATGGTATGATAGTGGTAGCAGACGGATTTGGAGAGGATGATTGCGGACACCACGGAGTCTGTGCTCACAGACCGGCAGAAAATGACGAGTTTGCTGTGAAGCGTGCGGAAATCCTTGCAAAGAGAATGGTTGAGGTATGCGGAGCAACAATGAATTTAAGGAAAAAAGAGGGCTAGATTACTACTTATTTTTGTTTTATTATGTTAGAATAGGTTGAAGGATTATTGCTAAAATAAAGGTAATAACAAAAACTATAACAGTAGTTTATAATTAACGTGTTGCGCTAGTTTGTTTTTTACTGGGAATTGATACTGTGAGTATATATTATGACAGTAAATTTATCAAACTCGCACAACATGTTAACTGATACGGAGATGAAAATATGCTGCATGAATTCTCAAGGACTGAACTTATAATAGGGGCAGAAGCACTGGAAAAATTGGCGAAAAGCAAGGTTGCAGTATTTGGTGTAGGCGGCGTTGGTAGTTTTACAATAGAGGGGCTGGTACGGGCAGGTATTGGAAAACTTGTACTTATTGATGATGATTGTGTTTGCCTTACAAACTTGAACAGACAGCTTCATGCAACAAGAAAGACGATAGGAAAACCAAAAGTTGACGTAATGAAGGAAAGAATTCTTGATATCAATCCAAAGATAGAAGTAACTACATTTCAGAAATTCTACCTTCCAGAGACAGAAGATGAATTGATACAGGATGATTATGATTATATTGTTGACGCAATAGATACAGTAACCGGAAAAATTGGTCTTGTTATGAAAGCAGGAGAAAAGGGTATACCTATAATAAGCTGCATGGGTACTGGTAACAAACTCGATCCTACCAGGCTTGAGGTGGCTGATCTTTTCGAAACATCAATTTGCCCGTTGGCTAAGGTGATGCGTAAAGAGTTGAGACAGAGAGGCGTAACATCACTTAAAGTGGTTTATTCGAAGGAAGAACCCATAAAACCGATAGAAACAGAAACTTCAAGCTGTGCTGTCGGATGTGTATGTCCTAAGGGGACAACAAGAAAGTGTACTGTCAGGCATCAGGTCCCGGGAAGTATATCTTTTGTGCCGTCAGTAGCAGGATTGATTATTGCAGGAGAAATAGTAAAAGACTTAATTAGGAAAGATGGCAGGCAGGAGAGGTAAAAATCATGTTTGATAATCGTATCAGTATTTTTACAGGACATTTTGGCAGCGGCAAGACAGAGGTTGCCGTAAATTACGCTGTTAAGCTGGCTCAAATGAAAAAGAAGACGGCAATAGTAGATTTTGATATTGTCAATCCCTACTTTAGAACTGCAGATGTGAAAAGCTTTTTGGAACAAAAAGATATATATGTGATAACTCCTCTGTATGCAAATACAAATGTAGACGTACCTGCCCTACCGGGTGATATTAACGCCATATTTGAAAAAAAAGAATACAGTGTAGTTTTTGATGTTGGCGGGGATGACTTGGGAGCAAGGGTGTTAGCCAGATATAATAAGGAAATAGTTGAAGACGACTATGAGATGTTCTTTGTTATAAATGTGAAGCGCCCTATGACAGATACACCTGACAGGATAGAAGAAATGATAGATAGTATTGAGTACAGCTCAAAACTTAAGGTAACCAAGCTTGTTAACAATACAAACCTGCTTCAGTATACCAGGGAGAAGGATATTTTAGAAGGAATGGAACTTATCAGGGAAGTATCTGCAAAGCTAAAAATACCAATCGGCTTTTCTAGCTTTATTACTGATAAACCTGAAAAATTAGAGAAAGAAATCGGAACTGAAGTGCTCGGTATGGATAAACTGATAAAACTGCCGTGGGATTAAGCTGACGTATTGTACCATTTGAGTCTCTATATCTGACATAGGATAGTAAAGAATAAGAAACTTTTTGCAGAATTCATCAATGAACTTGAAAATAAGGATAAAGAGATTTATAATAAACGGAGTGGATTCTGAATAATGGATAGTAAGTAATTATATAAGTATAGAAGTGAGGGGTATTATGGCTAAGGTTACCTTTAATGAAGAAAGATGTAAAGGGTGCAGATTGTGTGTTACTGTATGTCCAAAAAAGATAGTCGTCATGAGAACGGACAAGCTTAATCTTAAAGGATTTCATCCGGCAGGGGTTGATGATATGGAAAAATGCATAGGATGCGCTTTTTGTGCTACTATCTGCCCTGACTGCGTAATAGAAGTAGAAAAGGGGGACTAAAATAATGGGAGAAAAATTATTAATGAAGGGTAATGAGGTAATAGCTGAAGCTGCATTAAGAGCTGGCTGCAGACATTACTTCGGGTATCCGATAACACCTCAGACCGAAATAGCGCATTATATGGCAAAAAAAATGCAGGAAGTAAACGGTACATTTGTACAGGCTGAGAGTGAAGTTGCTGCCATAAATATGGTTTACGGTGCAGCTGGTGCCGGCGCAAGAGTACTGACTTCATCTTCAAGCCCGGGAATAAGCTTGAAACAGGAAGGACTCTCATATATATCCTGTGCCGAATTGCCTGCTGTTGTTGTGAATATAGTAAGGTGCGGCCCCGGACTTGGAGGTATTCTTCCTGCACAGTGTGATTACTTCCAGACAGTAAAAGGCGGTGGTCACGGAGATTACAAGATAGTTACCCTTGCACCATGCAGCGTACAGGAACTGTACGAATTGACTACCGATGCTTTTAATATTTCTGATAAATACAGAGTTGTGACCATGATAATGGGTGACGGGATTCTGGGACAGATGATGGAAGCTGTGGAGTTCAGAGATAAGGAAGATATTGAAGATACAGATAAGAGTTGGGCTGTAACAGGCACCAAGATGGAAAGAGAAAATAACGTTGTGACATCTATATATATTAAACCTGAAATGCTTGAAAAGCATAATCAAAAGCTTCAGGCAAAATATGAGCTGATCGCACGTAATGAGACAAGAGTAGAAGAGTATAACTGCGAAGGTGCAGATGTAATCGTTACTGCTTTTGGAACAGTTGCCAGAATAGTGAAGAATGTAATAAAAACAGCAGCTGAAGAAGGGATAAAAGTAGGCTTGATCAGACCTATAAGCTTGTGGCCTTTTCCGACAAGTACGTTTGAAAAATACGCAGAAGTACCTAAGGCATTTCTGAGTGTAGAAATGAATGCAGGACAGATGGTGGAAGATGTAAGACTTTCTGTAAATGGGAAAAGACCTGTATACTTCCATGGTAGAATGGGTGGAATGGTTCCTACACAGAAGGAAATATTGGATAAGATAAAACAAATACTGACAGGTGACAATATATAGGAAAATACCGTTTGGTTGTCAATTGCAGAATGTCAATTGCTTTTAAGAATGGGGGATTTGAAATGGCTGTTGTATTTAAGAAACCACATGCATTGAAAGACCTTTCAATGCATTACTGTCCGGGTTGTACACATGGTATAATTCATAGGCTGATTGCTGAAGTTATAGATGAACTTGGGATAGAAGGAAAGACTATAGGTGTATCTCCTGTAGGATGTACTTATAATAATTATGAATACTTTAACTGCGATATGGTACAGGCTGCGCATGGAAGGGCTCCAGCTGTGGCTACAGGACTGAAAAGGGTTCATCCTGAAAACGCTGTCTTTACTTATCAGGGAGATGGTGACCTTGCAGCTATAGGTACTGCTGAAATAGTACATGCCGCTGCCAGGGGAGAAAACATTACAACCATATTTGTCAATAATGCCATATATGGTATGACTGGAGGCCAAATGGCTCCTACAACTCTGGTGAATCAGGTTACAACGACTTCTCCTTACGGAAGGAAGCCTGAAATAAATGGTTTCCCAATCAATGTATGTAACTTGATATCAACCCTGGAAGGTGCTGTTTTTGTTGAGAGAGCATCTATGCATGACATAAAAAATATCAATAATGCAAAAAAGGCTATTAAGAAGGCATTTCAAGTGCAAATGGCCAAGAAGGGATTCTCAATAGTTGAAATACTGTCTACATGTCCTACAAACTGGGGTATGGCTCCTGAAAATGCACTCAAATGGATACAGGACAAAATGCTTCCGGTATATCCGCTTGGAAATTTTAAAGGAAAAGACATAGAAGTATAATTTGGGGGTATTTTGAAATGAGTAATACACAAGATATTATAATCGCCGGTTTTGGTGGTCAAGGTATACTTTCAGCTGGAAGGTTACTTGCTTATGCAGGTATGCTGGAAGGAAAACATGTATCATGGCTTCCTTCATATGGCCCCGAAATGAGGGGTGGAACTGCAAATTGCCATGTAGTAATTTCGGATGAGCCAGTAGGTTCACCTATATTGAACAGTGCAACTACCTTGGTTGTAATGAACGGACCTTCATTGGACAAGTTTGAAAGTATGGTAGACAGTGGAGGAGTAATAATTACCGATAGCTCCCTTGTAGACAGAAAAGTTAAAAGGACGGATATAGATGTGTTTGAAATCCCTGCTACGATGATGGCATCAGATATGGGAAATCTGACATATGCGAATATAATCCTTTTGGGAAAACTTATAGCAAAGACCGGTATCATAAAAAAAGAAAATTTTGAGGAAGCACTTAAGAAAGTTCTTCCCAAAAAATACCATGATTTAATACCGGAAGAAATGAAAGCATTGGATTTAGGTATGAATTTCTGATGGAACATAGGAAATAGGCCTTATTTAGGTTGCAGCATAAATTCAGCGAAGTTTTCATTAGTAAGGATGATTCAATATGAATCATCCTTTTATATTTAAAGATGCCAAAAAAATTTTCAATATATTTTTAGTAAATAGTTGTATATTGTAGAACAAAACTTTATATAGTAACTATTGTAATATATGGCAATATCTGCGGACTCTTTTGGGGTTCGCTTTTATTTATTTTGGAGTAAATCTTTAGCTTATACAGAAAAAAATAAAAAGAAGGTATTATACGACGCTGAAATGTATAATATCAAACTATTTCCCAGCAAAAATCAAAAAATGGGAAATAATAGCAAGAATAGTTGACAAACTTAGACAAATTTAGTATACTAACCAAGGGAATATATGTAAAATATGTTAATAAAACAAATATCAGATATTTGTTGGTCGATGTTTTGCGATAAGTATATTCATTATCTAAGAGGTAATATTATCAATTTTTACAGAAATCATAAAACGTTCTGTTTTTGAAATTACACCATACTCACATATGGATATTATGTTTAGGCCTGAGTTCACATGAAGGAGTGATAATTCTTATGAGAAAAGATAGTTTAGAAGAAAATGACACTTGTGGTGAATATAGCAGGGTTTATCTTTATATATGTTCTGTCATTGCGAAAATTACATGCTTAACAGCATTTTTTTATTTCAAGATATTCTGTCACGGTAAAATTGTAAATGAAGAAATCATACGAAGAAACATGGAAAAAGGATTTGTCCTTATAAGCAATCATGTAAGCTATATGGATTGGTTAGTGCTGCGGGGTTATTTTCTTTATTGCCATCAAATAAAAATGATCTTTCTTGCTAAAAACAAGCTATTCCACCATCGTATTTGGAAATATACGGTGATTGGATCAAGGGGTGTAAGGATTTCGGATACAGGTACAAAAATCTACTCACACAAAGAATACAAAAGATATCTGGAAGAGAAGTATGTCGGAGTTTTTCCTGAAGGGACCCGTTCTTTTACAGGGGAAATCAACAATACCCATGGTGGAATTATTAAAATTGCAGCGAAGAAAAATGTTCCAATTATCCCTATTAACCTGGAAGGTTTTTATAATGTGTTACCTAGAGATAAAAAAATTCCGAGGCCATATCCTTGTAGGATTATTGTTGGTAATGAGTGTCGCTTTGATTATGAAAATGTGAGACGGAAAAGTGAAGCAGAGCTTGGAAAATGTGTAGCTGAGATGCTAACTAGTCTTGAATATACAGATATAAGAGAACTAAATACACTTAAAAGCTAGTTGGTTAAAGTGTAAAGCTAAACAGTAATGAATGATAGTTATACATAATAACGTTTTGCAACTTTTATAAACTAAATAATTTATTAGGATTCGGGTGAAAAGGTATGTTGATAAACCAATTCAGGCTTTATGCCGTAATCATTCTGTTAATTTGCATGTTTGTACACTTATTTCCTACTATAATTTTATCCGCAATAAAGAAAGGAAAGGGTGGAAGGCCTATTTGGGCAACTTATTTATCATGGTTCATTATGCTTCCGATATTGTTTGGACCGCTGATTGCCGGAAGAAATGCGTTTATCATTCTTTGCTTTGTCGTATCAATTCTTGGAATTATGGAGTTTGCTCGTCATACGGTACTCAGAGATGATAAATTATCTAAACTGATAATTTCTTTTTGTTTATGCATACTTTACATAACTGTATTCTTAAACAAAAGTGAACTCCTTTTATGCTTATATTTTCTATCGTATGTACTGATAATATTTTACTACCTGCTGCGGCAGGAACCGGAAAAAGGACTGGACAGACTGCTATTGTCATTGCTGCTCTTTACATTTTGCGGGGTATTTTTTATTTTTCTTCCGCTTCTATATAATGAAAGGAGCGGTAAGGAATTCCTGTTTATTTATTTCCTGCTCTTAATAAACAATGATGCTTTCGGGTATATTTTTGGAACCATATTCGGAAAACACCGGCTTATTCCAAAGGTATCTCCGAATAAGACAGTGGAAGGTTTTATTGTGGGTATTTGTGCAACTGTGCTAATAGGACTTGTCCTTCGTCATTATCTCGTTCCTGGATATCCTATCGGCTATTTTCTGATATTATGCATTATTCTTTCATTGGGAGGCATTACGGGCGATTTAGTAATGTCGATGTTTAAAAGAAGCCTAAAACTCAAGGATTTCGGCAACTTGATTCCTGGGCATGGGGGTATATTGGACCGGTTAGATTCTCTTTTGTTTATAGCTCCGGTTTTTTACTTTTACATAGTTAACTTGCATTAAAGAATTCATAACAAGTTTATAAAAATAAAGTTAATAAATAAATAGGAGGAAGATATGAATAAGATAGTTTTAGTAGGCAGTAAGATTTTCTACCATACTATAGGGAGACTAAGTACAGGTGTTAACATGACCCTAAAAGAGGGATTAACAGCCGGAAAGGTTCTGGATTATATCTATGAGAATGAACCTAGGGGCAAAACATTCATAGGGCGCAAAATTGATAAAAATTATCTGAATCATGTTGGGTGGGAAGCAGTAAGGGTAAGAAAAAGGAATATTGAAATACTGATTAAAGAAGCTATAAAAATGGCAAAAAAGGAAAAGAGAAAAATAAAAATTGTTGATATAGCATGTGGATATGCATCATATCTGTTTTCAGTATTAAAAGAACTTAATGATACGGATATTTCGGTATATTGTTACGATATTGAACCACGCTGGGTAAAAGCAGGAAATGATAAAGCGGCTGCATTGAAAATTAAAAACATAAAATTTCAACAAGGGGATATGCTTAATGAAGCATTCGCATCCAAACAATTAAGTGATGCCGATATTGTGATTTCATCAGGGTTTTATGACTGGCTTGTTGAGGATGATACTGTTATACATTCTATGAAAATAATTAAAAATGCTGCAGCGCCGGGTGCCAATTTTGTTCTATCTTATCAGATGGATCATCCTTGTCTGGATTTGGCACAATACGCATTTAGCAGTTTTACCGGGGATCCCTTGAAAATGAAAATGAGAAGTAAATCTGAAATGGGCAAAATGCTTGAAAAAGCCGGGGTTAATCTGATTAGTGAAAAATCGGATAAGTATGAATACTATAATACGGTTTTAGCGAGGTGCTAATATGGATATAGGCTTATATAATGCAAAATACCCGTTCAGAAAGTTCATATCGGGTATCTTGCGTTATACAAAAAATATTTCTCCAAATACTATCTCTGTGAGCATGCTGCCTGTGGGTGTATTTACCGGTTTATGCTACTATTATGCAGATGAGTACCCTGGTTTGCTGATGCTTGGGGCGATACTGATTTTTGTCAGGATGATTCTCGGTACACTTGACGGCTTAGTGGCTGTTACCTATAACAAATGTTCCCCTGAGGGAGAAATTGTGAATAGAATCACTCCGGAATTATGTGATGTAATTCTCATTGTGGCTATAGTTTTAAAGCAAAATGATTCTAGTGGCTTGGGATTCTGGGTGTTGGCAATGGCTTGGATTACGAGTTTTGCAGGACTTGTTGGACTTACAGGCAAAAAACCAATTCAAAGTGTCGGCCCGGTAGGACAGACAGATAGAATTACGGTTCTTATGTTTCTCTCGGTATTTGGTTTTATTGCTTATCTATTAGGGTATAGCTTGCCCGTTTTAAGATGGTTTATCTGGTGGTGTATTGGCGGCGGTATTATTACCATAACTATCAGATTTTATCGGAACTTATCTGTTTCAAAAAATGATAAGAATATTTCTAATAGTGCAAAGAAAAATATGTGAGGTACGGCATGAAAGATTTTAGTCCGGAAATGAATCATTTTGATCGCCAGTTTAAACTAAAGAAAAATACAAAATTTTTAAATCATGCAGCGACAAATCCCATTACGAAGGAAGCTTCCATAATAATGCGGAAGATAGCCCGCCAGGCAATGGACCCGATGGATGAGCATCTTGTTGATTGGTTGGGTATGATTGAACAGGCAAGAAGACAGACTGCAAATCTTTTAAAGGCCAGTGCAGATGAAATAGCTTTTGTTCAGAGTACTTCAGCCGGTTTATCGCTAATTGCCAATATGATTCCCTTTAAAAATGGGGATGTGATTCTATATGATAAAGATGATTTTCCATCCAACCGATTTATTTGGGATTGCATGTGCTACCGTAATGAGATTTCAATACAGGCTGTCGCATTTTCATACACTACAGGAGAAGATTTATTGGAAACATTGTCACAGTACGACATATCGAGAGTGAGAGTAATAAGCCTCAGTGCGGTTTCCTACTATACAGGCTATCGTCATAATCTAAAAGCTATAGGAAAATTTTGTCGTGAAAACGGCATATATTTGTGTGTGGATGCTATTCAGGCTGTTGGGGCTTTAGATATTGATCTGAGTGACTTGTGTGATATTTCATTTCTTGCATGTGGGGGGCAAAAGTGGCTTCATAGTCCTATGGGTAGCGGATTTATCTTTATAAGGAAAAATCTGATGGAAGAAGTTAAGATGCCTATGCTGGGCTGGACCAGTGTCGATAAGGCAGGCTTCTTTCATGCAGAGCATATGAAATGGCTTGAAGGTGCATCAAGGTTTGAAGCGGGTTTTCCAGATGTAAATGTAATAGCCGCGCTTGGAAGAAACATCGAACTGTATAATTCTTTTGACATTAAAAACATAGAAGCTGAAGTAAAGAAACGTGTGAATATGATTCATAAAGCGGCTGAAGGCTGGCCTGTAAAAATTCTTAACACGGATTATCAAAGAAATCCGTCGGGGATAGTTTCTTTTGAGCTAGATTCGAAGGCTTTATCGGAAGAAATTGATAATGCCTTGGAAAAAAGAAATATTGCTGTTACAAGACGGAATAATTACTTTCGGATTGCACCACACTTTCATACAAGGGAAGAGCATATTCTGGAGACAATTGATATTTTTTCAAAATATCTTACAAAAACGAGAACAAGTAGCAAAATAGAGCAAGTGCATGAAACAGCTTCTCTCCCAAAAACAAAGACAGCGGCAGTAGTCGGTGCTTCTGGTGGGTTGGGAGAAGCAGTTGCAGAAGACCTGGCATCGAGGGGTTATGATCTGTATCTAACGGCTAGGGATGAAAAAGCATTGGATGACCTGGCTTTAAGGCTAAAAAAAACCTATCATATCCAGGTTTCAAAACTTAAAGTAAACTTGTCAGACCAGAACGAGGTGGATTATTTATCCAAAACCCTTGCAGGTGCCTCTTTAGATTTCTTTGCATATACTGCCGCTGCATCATCTGCAATAAAAGTCATAGAACAAAGTAATCTGGATGAAAAGCAAATTTTTGATGTAAACTATTTTACACCTGTTCAACTTTGTAAGAGCATTATGCCCGGGATGATCAAACGCAACAGCGGACATCTTTTATTTATTGTCACTGCAGGTGCCCGTAATTCTACTCCGTTGTTCTCAACTTATGCTGCTTCAAAGGGGGCATTATGGTCGTGGGCGGAGAGCCTGGCCAGAGAGTTGAAAGGGTTATCAGTTACATGCACAATAGGAATACCGCCGCATATGAGTTCCGCTACTCAACAAAAATTAGCGAGAAATGCGCTAAGATATAATAGGATTAAAAATACAGAAGATATGGCGTACCCGTCTGTAGTAGCAAAGGATTTGATTAATGCGTCTATAGAAGGACAACCGGTATATGCATCCCGGATCACTAGAATACGACATGCATTTAATGCTCTATTTCCGGGGTATATGCAAAAGATGGTTACTGCGAAGTATGAACCATGAAAATCAAGGTATTCAGCCTAATTTAAAATAGTCTATTCATATTTATATTGGAAAAAGCTGTTGCAGAATTGACTTGATCAGTTTTGCAACAGCTTTTATATTACCAGAACCGTATTATACGTTGAATATCATATCGCCATAAGTAGGTAATGGCCATATGTCAGCATCTACTAATGTTTCAAGCTTATCGGCGACTACTCTTAAGCTGCCCATCTTCTCAAATACATCAAATCTGTAGAAATGAGCCTGTTCATATGTTTCTCCATGCATGCCCTGTGCTTTTTCAACAGAAGATTCAAGAGCTGCAACTTCTTTCTTTAATGAAGAAGCCAAAGAGGATACTTCTGTAAGAAGCTCAGCTTGAGCGCTTATATCTACAGCTAAACCTGTAGATTTGATAGAATTTACAGAATCCGCAAGTTTAGTAGTAAAGTTTATAACTGCAGGCAATATCTGGCGTTTTGCGATCTCTATCATTGATAAAGCCTCTATATTGATTGTCTTTATATAGTGCTCTAGTGAGATTTCATAGCGTGATTGCATTTCTACTCTACTGAGTACACCATGCTTTTCCATAACAGCAAGGTTCTTTTCAGCTATTAAAGCTTTTATGGATTCCACAGTAGTGCTTATATTTGGTAAGCCTCTCTTTTCTGCCTCTGCAACCCACTCATCAGAATAACCGTTACCATTGAATATTACTTTCTTATGATTCTTAACGATGTCCTGAAGTATAGATTGTATTTCAGCATCAAAGTTACTTGCCTTCTCCAGTCTGTTTGATATCTGGTCAAGTATTTCGGCTACTATTGTATTAAGAGTGAAGTTGGCTGCAGCAATTGACTGCGAAGAGCCAACCATTCTGAACTCGAATTTGTTTCCTGTAAATGCAAATGGTGATGTTCTGTTTCTGTCGGTTGTGTCTTTTGGAAGTGCAGGCAAAGTACTTACACCAATCTTCAGGAAACCACCCTGTTTACTGCTTGTCGCTCCACCGTTTTCTATCTGGTCAAGTATGTCGGTAAGCTGATCACCAAGGAAGATGGAAATAATAGCAGGTGGTGCTTCATTAGCTCCAAGTCTGTGGTCATTTCCGGGGCTGGCAGCAGCTACCCTTAAGAGGTCAGCATATTCATCAACAGCTTTGATTGTTGCACAGAGGAATACCAGGAACTGAGCATTATCATGTGGTGTATGACCCGGATCAAGAAGATTCTGACCATCATTTGTACCCAATGACCAGTTATTATGTTTTCCTGATCCATTAACGCCAGCAAATGGCTTTTCATGCAGTAAGCAGACAAGATTGTGTCTTATTGCAATTTTCTGCATTAATTCCATAGTAAGCTGGTTGTGATCTGTAGCAATATTTGTTGTAGTGAATATTGGAGCCAGTTCATGCTGTGCAGGAGCAACCTCGTTATGTTTTGTTTTTGCGGATATTCCTAGTTTCCAGAGTTCTGTATCCAACTCTTTCATGAATGCAGAAATTCTTTCTTTCAGTGTACCGAAGTAGTGATCTTCAAGCTCCTGGCCTTTTGGAGGTTTAGCACCGAAAAGGGTTCTTCCTGTATATATAATATCCTTACGCTGATCGTACTTTTCCTTATCTATAAGAAAGTATTCCTGCTCAGGTCCAACAGTTGTAACAACTCTTGTAGCAGTAGTATTTCCAAAAAGTTTCAATACACGAAGAGCTGATTTGTTTATAGCTTCCATTGATCTTAAAAGAGGAGTTTTCTTATCAAGAGCTTCTCCTGTATATGAACAGAAAGCTGTAGGTATACA
The DNA here is from genome assembly GCA_026414765.1 of Clostridia bacterium. Taxonomy (NCBI): domain Bacteria; kingdom Bacillati; phylum Bacillota; class Clostridia; species Clostridia bacterium. The sequence goes on from JAOAIJ010000043.1 coordinate 185,132, forward strand.
GAGTGTATCATCTTTTATGAATGCAGGTGAAGTGCAATCCCAGGCTGTGTAACCTCTTGCTTCGAAAGTGGCTCTAAGACCACCTGAGGGGAAGGATGACGCATCAGGTTCACCTTTAATCAATTCTTTGCCGGAAAACTCAAGAATTACTTTTCCATCGGAAGTTGGGTTGATGAAAGAATCATGTTTTTCAGCTGTAATACCTGTCATTGGTTGGAACCAGTGTGTAAAATGTGTAGCTCCTTTTTCTATTGCCCAGTCTTTCATAGCATTGGCAACTACTTCTGCAACTGCCGGATCGAGTGCCAGACCTTCATCGATTGTCTTTTTCAAAGCTTTATATGTTGCCTTAGGAAGACGTTCCCTCATAACTGAATCGTTAAAAACACTTGAACCGAAAATTTCACTTAATGTACTCATTTTTTTACCCCTTTCTGTAATAAACATATTATTTTAAATAAAAACAAAAATAAAAAAGGCGCATCAAAAAAAATTTGAAACGCCCTTGTTCGTTTAAATTTATTGTTTTTAAAACGCCATTGTTTAAAAAGTTTATTATTCTGTTAACTAAAAGAATTATTATGAAAACACATAACGGTTTTTATATATATTATAGTAACGTGTTTTTAAAAAAAATGCAAGTTTAAAATTTTAAAATTTCATATTTTTTTCCTGCCAAATTTTAAAACCTGTACTTTAACATTGGGAAATAGTAAAATAGAAGGTATAGATACCTTGCTTTATAGAAAGGCGGAAAACTTGAACAACATTAATTTTGTTACCGTTATTATAGTGCTGATACTGATTATACCAGTACTTTCAGGTGCATTTGAATATTTCTCGAGAGACAGGATTCATCGTTTGGTGTTTTCATTGTTTGACAATCTAGAGTTTCTTCTGGGTGTGTTATTGTCTATTTTTCTTGTAAGGAAAATTTTTATAGAGCATTCTGCAGGCTTTTATGCAAAGTTATACAGAATGATTCCTGAGAGTATAAAAAGCACTTTTGCAGGTCAGGATGTTATGACTTATATTGTGCTTGTTCCTTTAGTATTGCTCTTGATTATGGTAATTCTAAGGTTGATAAGCCTGCCACTATATAGGATTTTTTTAGTACCGCTGGCTGACAGGACGTATAGCCTTCTGGAGTCAACAAGTGACATGACAAGAAGGATAATAAGTGCGATATCAAAAATACCAAAGGCTTTTTTTGGAGTCCTTATATTCGGATTGCTGCTAAATTTCTATACCTATTACTTCTATACACCTAAGATCACTGATTGGATGAATGAGTCGCAGGCATATCAATTCCTATATAAAAACGCATTATATCCTGTGCTTAATTCAAATCTTGCAAAGCAAATTCCTGTAATAGTTAATGATTCGTTCAGAAAGACGTTTGACAAGGTTATACCGGTGCCTGACAGTACAAAATCCGATGCAGCAAAAAAGTTTGCCAAGGAGCTTGAAAAGAGAAATATTAAGGTAATTGAGTATTTTAACGGAGTAACACTTGATGAAGCAATCAAATCCAATAATGAAATAGATAGCATGGCAAAAAAAATAGTTGGAGATGAAAAGGACAGCTATAAAAAAGGATACTTAATATATAGATGGATAAGTAAAAACATTAAATACGATTATGAAAAAGCTGAAGCAGTAAGCAAAGATCCCAGAGGGGTTCAGTCGGGGGCAATCAATGCATATGAAACACGGAAAGGTATATGTTTTGATTACTCAAGTTTATATGTGGCTATGTGCCGTGCAGTGGGTCTGAAGGTGAGATTGGTAACAGGACTGGGGTACAGCGGAGTGATGTGGGGAGATCATGCATGGAACCAGGTTTATTCCAGTTCGGAAAAAAGATGGATTGATGTAGATTGTACTTTTGGTGTCAGTGGAAAATATTTCGATAAAAAGGATTTTAATGTAGATCATAAAGATGCTGATATACAAGGGGATTGGTAGTAATCCCCTTGTTATACATATGCTTCGTTTCTTCTTTTATCTGAAAAGTATTCGACATCTTCCGATGTACTACTGGTGTATTTATGATCATGCATGTTATTCACTTCCAGCAAACCTTCGATTCTGTGTATATGACCGTTTTCTGTTTTTATGGGCAAGCCGGTGATTCCTGTATAGTAATGCGTATGGTTATTATAAGATGTAATGCCATAATAATAATGAAAGTGGAATGATGAAAACCCTATAAGATTCTCTGTACAACCCACCATTCTATGAGTATGATTGTCTGAATTTTCGCACTCAAGCTTATATTTGTGAATATGCGGATACATGATTGCCTCCCGGATAAGATGGCAATAGACAGCCATTAAAGCTTGTATATTGCCAGGTTTATATTTAATTTGCGCAGATGCAATTTTTTTATTAGATTATTTTCTTGATAAAATGGAATAAAATTGTTTGTTTCTAATAAATTCAAAGTGGTAAATAAGATGTGAGTTTATTTGATTGACTTAACGGGGTGAAGGTATGTATTACAATATTCTTATTGGCGGTGCAGCAGGGCAGGGCATGGATACTCTTGCCTCCTTACTTGAAAAAATTATTAAACGACAGGGCTTTCATATTTTTACTACAAGGGATTATATGTCCAGAGTACGTGGCGGACATAACTTTATACAGGTGAGATTTGGAAATGAGGTACTAAGGTCACATTGGAATGAATTGGATTGCATAGTTGCACTAAATGAAGAAACTTTAACTATCCATGCCGGCAGACTTAAAAGCGCGGGTCTTATTATATGTGATGAGGAAATTCCTTCACTTGATAGAAGACAAATAAGACTTCCATTAAAAACAGTTGCCAGGACAATAGGAAACAGCAGGATATTAGGAACAGTGGCTTTGGGGGCTGTGCTAAAATCCTTCGGGATAGAAATAGAGAAGAGTAAAGAAGTAATCCAGGGTATATTTGACAGTGAAGACATTATAGCGCAGAACAACTCAGCTTTAATCGAAGGACATAAGCTTGTTAAAGAAAGTTTCAGTATTGAAAGGCAGGAAGAACAAAATAATATTCTTCTCAATGGAAATCAGGCTATAGGACTTGGTGCTATAGCAGCGGGATGTAAATTTTATTCGGCATATCCCATGACACCGTCGACAAGCATTATGGATTATCTGGCTTCGAAGATGTATAAGGCAGAAATTGTAGTAGAGCAGGCGGAGGATGAAATAGCTGCCGTAATGATGGCTATAGGTGCTTCGTATGCGGGTGTCAGAGCTATGACAGGAACCTCCGGCGGAGGTTTTTCTCTAATGGTCGAAGCATTGGGACTGTCAGGAATGATGGAAATACCGCTGGTAATAGCAGAGATTCAAAGGCCTGGGCCTGTTACCGGTCTTCCGACCAGAACAGAACAGAGTGATCTCAAGTTTGTCATATCGGCTTCACAGGGCGAATTCCCTCGTATGGTAATAGCGTTGAAAAACCTTGAAGATGCATTTTATCAGACAGTAAGGGCTTTTAACATTGCCGATAAGTATCAAATACCGGTAATAATTTTAGGCGACCAGTTTCTTGCGGACCATACAACAACAGTGAAACCTTTTCAACTTGACAGGATAGAAAACAACAGGTATTTATGCAGCAATGATTACATAGGTGAAAAGGAATACAAAAGATATGAGATAACCGAAAACGGAATATCTCCAAGAATCATTCCGGGAAAAGTACCAGGGAAAACTGTATTGGCAGATAGTGACGAGCATGATGAATACGGACGCATTACCGAGTCAGCAGAAATAAGAACATCTATGTGTGATAAGAGAATGAGAAAGATGGATTATTTGATAGGGGAATTACAGGAACCGGACTTTATAGGCAATGAAAAATGTGATGTACTGTTGCTTGCATGGGGATCGTTGCATGGCCCGGTATCGGAGGCTGTAAAACTGCTGAATCTTGAAGAAGGTAATAAGTTTGGTGCGCTTGTGTTTGGTGATATATGGCCTCTTCCTACAGTATTATTGAAAGATAAAGCTACAAAAGCTGACAAGATTATCAATATAGAACAAAATGCTACCGGACAGCTTGCATCTGTCATTGCTGAGATTACGGGAATCAGGTGCAGCAGCAGTTTCCTGAAATACGACGGAAGGCAGATATCATCACAGGACATAATGATGTATTTACAAGAAAAGAAATAAATGAGAAAAAGGAATGGGGTTGCAAGAAAAAAGTGGAGGTTAAAGTATGCAGATTAATGATAGCTTCAGAATATGTGAAACTGCATGGTGTCCAGGTTGTGGAGATGTTCAGATACTGGAGGCTCTGAAAAATGCTCTGGAGATTTTAAAAAAGAGACCACATGAAGTGCTTATAGCAGCAGGGATAGGACAGGCGGCAAAGACACCACAATACATCAATACAAACGGCTTTTGTGGCTTGCACGGAAGAGCGCTTCCTCCTGCGGCAGCTGCGAAAATAGCTAATAAAAACCTTACAGTTATAATCAGTACCGGTGACGGGGATTCTTACGGTGAGGGGGGAAACCACTTTATTCATAATATAAGGAGAAATGTTGACATAACACATTTTGTCCATAACAATCAGATTTATGGATTGACAAAAGGTCAGGCTTCACCTACAACGGATGTCGGTCATACGACAGCTATACAGCCAAACGGAACAATAAACAATCCAATGAATCCACTTCTTCTGGCTATAGCTTTGGGTGCGGGTTTTGTTGCCAGGGCTTTCAGTGGAGAAAATGAGCACCTTACAACCATAATGGTTGAGGCAATAAAATATAAAGGTTACGCTTTAGTGGATATTCTGCAGCCATGTATAAGCTTTAATAAAGTTAATACATTCCAATGGTACAGCAAGCGGGTTTATAAATTGGATAGCAGCTATAACTATGCAGATAAACCTGCAGCTATGGCGAAAGCGATGGAATGGGGCGACAGGATTCCGCTCGGAATCCTGTATAAAGAGAATAAAAACACTTATCATGATAAAATAGATTTCTTAAAAGATGGATTGCCGCTTGTAGATAAAGTGACGGATAAAAATATGGTTGGCACCTTTATGGAGGAGTTTGTGTAACAGGATCTGTATCAATTACTACAAAATTCAGTCATAAGCTTCTCCATCATAAGTATAGGGGTTATATCCTGTTCTGTTTTCCCAGTTATCCAAAATAAGCACCCTTGGTCTAGTGATTTTTTGGATAACAGACTTGCTGACATAAGCCTCGTTGCTGTCAGCGATGTAGACATCGCCGCCTACAAGCGCTGCAAATGATTCTTTCAGGTTATCATCACCGTGGGCCGGAATAATTATCTTGGATTTTAATCTTGTGGTTATTTTTCTGCATTCTTCTAATGTCAATTTACCGTTTCCGTCAAACAACTGAAGGATAAGAACATCAGCGCTTGAAATCTTTTTATACATTTCTTCGTCAGGTTCCTGACCCTGCGAGGCGAATTCTGCTATTCTGATTCCATCTATATCAAATACGAAAATATTATTTGTACCTGCCATATCGCCGACATTGTGGTGGCCTGCTATACCTGCTATATTAATGCCTTTGACATTATACTCACCGGGATCGGTAAAAAGTTTATAACTGCCTTTGATTCTCGATACATCACAGTGATCCAAGTGCTGATGGCTTTCAGTCACAATATCCGCTTCAATGTCTTCGTCCATTTCATAGGGATCCGTAATAATGGTTATATCCTTTGAAGTACGTATTCTGAAACTTGTATACGCGGGAGAGTATTTCTTTATCAAAATACCCTCTTTTATGGTATCAGGTAATTTAGAAATGAATTTAAAGGTTTTTGGTTCCGGTTTATTGGAATCGTATACGGGTACTGCTTGTTCAGTGCCTTTCAAACCGGATTCGGTATTTTGTACGGAAGTTGCAGCTGTTTTGCTGAAGGCTTCCTGCGCAGCTGAATCTCCTGTAGTATTTAAGCAGGATGTAAACATAAAAAGTATGGCTAAATAAAGTATTGAAATCGGCAAATATCTTGTTTTCATTCTCTTCTCCTGTCAGATTTCTCCTAGTAAAGTTTTATAGAAGGATTATACCACATGTTTTTGTTATAATAATAGTTACATGTCAAATAATTAGCCAGAACGATACAACTATTATAGTTTAGACCAACCAGCATGAGAGGCTAAATTAATTTCTGAAAAACATAACCAAATATGATACAATATGATATATACTAAAAATGCGGGTAAAAAGATGAAAACAAGAAGAATGACCATTCATAATACAATTAGGGTTTTACCGGTAGCAATTCTGATACTGGCTGCTTTCTATATAGGAATTATTCTCATTGAACCCAAAGAATTAAAGGATTCAGTGGTACAGGTTCAGGATGTGGGAAGCCCACAGTACCATTTTGCCGTCATTGCTCAAAATACGGACGATTCCTTCTGGCAGAGCATAAGGAGTGGTGCTTTTGAGGCTGCAAAAGAGTTTAATGTAGCGGTAGAATTCAACGGTCCAAGGTTTACAAACATTGCTGAAGAACTTCAATACCTTGATATAGCCATAGCATCAAGGGTAGACGGTATTATCACACATGTGCTTGACGAAGAACAGTTTCAGCCTCTCATAGACAAAGCAGAAAAACTAAATATTCCTGTCGTAACAATTGAAAATGATGCTAAAAACAGTAAAAGGGTATCTTATGTAGGAACAAGCGGTTTCAGACTGGGAGTTGAGGGAGGAAGGCTGGTAGTCAAATCCCGTACTAATTCAGCCAGAATAGCAGTCATACTGAACAGTTATGAAAATGACGGGGAAAATGTAATGCAGAACTTAAGGATTGCCGGACTGAAAGATGTAATAAAAAGCTATCCCGATATTAAGATAAGAACCGTGCAAACCTGTAAACCCGGAATTTTCAGTGCTGAGGAGATTACAAAAAATATTCTGAACAACTTTCCCGACGTTGACACTATACTCTGTACAAATTCAAAGGATACACTGGGAGTAGCCCAGGTTATAGTAGATCTTAACAAATTGGGGGATATTGTTATCATAGGCTACGGAAACACTCCTGAAATACTGAGGTATGTAGAAAATAAAGTAATATACGGGACTGTTGCGAGCAATCCTGAGAAAATGGGCTATGAAAGCATAAAAGCGTTATACGAGGTAAAGAAAAACAACAGGACTTCATCATATATAGATACAGGTGTAAACGCAATAACTGCACAAAATGTAGGAGAATATACAGAATCTGAGAAGGAAAAGAAGGAGCAGGGGCTAAAAAAATGATTTCGCTTTTCCGCAGGATATTAAGCAATAACAAAATAGGGAAAAAACTTATAGTATACTTTATGCTTATTACACTCCTTATGGGTGCAACAAGCCTGTATACATATTATAACTCCAGGACGCTTATGACAAAAATGGATACTATGTTTACAAGCAATGTCTATTTAAACGAATTATACGACATTGTCAACAAAGTGGAGACAAGCCTGGAAAACTTTCTGTCCTCGAAGCATTATGAAAGTTTGAAGGAGTATTACCGCTACAGCGAAATACTGCGGGAAAAGTCGCTTGATATGGGAAAGGAAAACTTTACCCAGGAGAGCCGGCTGCTAATAAAAGATATAAGTAACATGATAAACACGTACCTTAATGAAACGGATGCTGCGGTACTTGCGAAGAGGGGAAGAAATATCAATGAGTACATCACCCAGTATTCCGAAGCAAGCAAGGTATACGGATATATTAATTTATATATAAATAAGTTGAATGTACAGCAGCTTCAGGAAAATACAAAAAGGTATATTACTGAGTCCAACAGGCTTCAATTTGTAAAAATGCTTAATATTGCTATTATATTCGGCTCAATACTGTTTAATATCATACTCATTTTGTGGTTTACTCTAAGAATTACAAGACCTATTGTCCTGTTATCAAAATCTGCAAATGAGATTTCAAAAGGGAACTTTGACATAGCAAGTGTGGATGTGGACACAGGTGATGAAATAAGTATAATGGCCGGGGCTTTTAACCGTATGACTGCAAGTCTGAAAGACTACATAAATGAAATAAAAGAAAAGGCGCAACTGGAAGGGCGGTTAAAGGAGCAGGAGATGCAGAACCTCATAATGAAAAACCATTTGAGGGAAGCTGAGATACAAGCGCTTCAGTCGCAAATAAATCCCCACTTCATATTCAATACACTGAATGCGGGAGTTCAGATTGCCATGCTGGAAGGAGCGGATAAGACATCTTTCTTCATAGAAAATGTTGCTATTCTTTTCAGGTATAATATGAGAAAGCTCGATAAGCCCGTAACACTAAAAGATGAAGTAGATAATGTTAATTCGTATATATTCATACTAAAAACACGTTTTGCCGATATGGTTGAGTTTGTTCAGGAAATAGATGAAGATGCTCTCGAGATCGAAATACCCAGGATGATTTTACAGCCTGTAGTTGAAAATGCATTTATTCATGGATTGAGCAGTATGGTAACAGGTGGAAGTATTGCACTGAGGGTGTCAAAAGATGCTGATGCAGTGAAAATTGAGATTGAGGATAATGGAAAAGGCATGAGTGAAGAAACCATAAATACAATAATGGCTAATTCGAAGGAGTTTCAGAGTCCGCAAAATGCAAAAAAAACAGGACATACTACAGGAATCGGAATAAGTAATGTTATTATTCGCCTGAAATTGTTTTACAACTATGAAGACATTGTTAAAATATACAGCAGTCCGGGGCAGGGTACAAAGGTAGAGATAACTATACCGGCAAAAAATGAAGACAGTGATATGAGGGGGGATATTATTGTATAAATTGCTTGTTGCTGATGATGAACAGATTGTTCTGGATTCCATAAGGTATATTATTGATAAGAATTTTGACGGTAATATTTCCGTAAGCACTGCAAGATCAGGCAGGGAAGCTATAGAAGCTGCTGAAACCCTCAAACCGGATATAGTGTTCATGGATATAAGCATGCCTGGAATCAATGGGATAGAGGCCATAAAAGAAATCAAATCAATATACCGTCAGGCAGTATTCATAATAATCACTGCATATGACCAGTTTGATTTTGCCAAGGAAGCAGTAAAATTAGGGGTATATGAATACCTGCTGAAGCCTGTCAATAGAATGAAAATTGTTGAGATAATCAATAAATCAATTGAACTTATAGAAAATGAAAGGGAAAAGAGAAGGAAGGAACTTGAGCTTAAAGAAAGGCTTGAAAGTATAATTCCCATACTTGAAAACGGTTTTATATACTCAATACTGTTCTTTGAAGATAATAGAAGGGAACTCGGATACTATAAGGAGTTTCTTAACATTACCGAAGAATATGGATACATAATGATTATTGAGTTTGGTGAAACCAATGGAGATGGGGTTTTATCAAACAAAATAGGATTTAGTGTCAAGAGTCAGTCTTTCTACCCGTACTTCAGAGATACAATCAAACGTTTCTGTAAATGTATAGTAGGACCTGTTATGCTAAACAGAATTATTGCCTTTGTTATGGAAGACAGCCAGGAAGAAGAGTATGATCATAGGCTTAAAGCTTTAAAAGTTGCAGAGCAGATATACGAAATTATCACAGAAAAAACAGGTGCAGACTTTCAAATAGGTATAGGGAAGAGCTATAAAGGCATTGAAAATCTATGCAGATCCTATGAAGAATCCGTCAAAGCAATAAAAAAGGCTGGAAGCAAGGGTGTTGTGCACTATATGGATTTACCGGCTGAAATAAAAGTGGATACAGCATACATTGCAGAAATGGAAAAGACTATTATTGAGAAGGCATGTTCCGGCGATACGGATCTCTGTCTGCAAGCCTTTAATCAGATATTTGAATGTCTGCAGCTTGACTATGCAGACAACCTTGAACGTATAAGAACAAGGATAATAGAACTGATGGTTCTGATTCACCGCACTGTTGCTGAATATGGAGATGGAGAAGACGGAATTCTGACAGGGTATGACTATATTCATGAAATACTTGACATTAAGGATGCTATGATTCTGAAAGCGTGGTGTAAAGAACGCTTAAAGAACATTTCACACCTTGCAGGAAATATAAGACAAAAAAAACTCAGCAAAATAATTGTTAATGCAAAAAAATTTATAGATGAGAATTACTTCAACGAGATTTCTCTTGACGATGTAGCCAGAGGAGTAAATATAAGCCCTAATTATTTTTGCAAGCTCTTTAAAGATGAGACAGGAGAAAATTACGTTGAATACCTTACTTTTATCAGAATTCAAAAAGCAAAGGAGTTTCTGGAGGAGGGAAAGTATAGTGTCAAAGAAGTATGTTACCAGGTTGGCTACAGTGATCCGAACTATTTCAGCCGGATTTTCAAAAAGGTTACGGGAATCACTCCGACTGAATTCAAGGATAGGACTCAGGAATAAAACAGTATGCACATTTTTGACAGTGGTTTTATTCTCTGCATCATTGTCAGGATGTAGTGAAAATAATCCAAGTATTGAAAAAGGTGTTTCAGTAGGTAATACAAAAAAAATAAAAATAGGTTTTTCTATGGGAACACTTCAGGAAGAAAGATGGCAGCGTGATAGGGATATTTTCGTAGCAAAAGCAAATGAGCTGGGAGCTGAGGTTATTGTCCAAAATGCCAACAACAGCAGTGATGATCAATATAGTCAGGTCAAATACTTGCTTGAGCAGGATATAGACATTCTTGCTGTAGTACCACATGATGCCATATCGGCATCATCCATAGTACAGCTGGCAAAAAAGGAAGGGGTAAAAGTAATCTCATACGACCGTTTGGTTAAAAATGCCGGAGTTGATGTATATATTTCCTTTGATAATGTAAAAGTAGGCGAATTGATGGCAGAATACACTATTGAGAAAGTCCCGAAGGGAAACTATGTAATAATAAATGGTGCTAAAACAGACAATAATACATCATTATTCAATAAGGGATATAAAAAAATACTTGATCCTTATGTGGAAAAAGGAGATATTGATATTGTTTCGGAAATATGGGCTGAAGACTGGGTTCCTGAGGAAGCATACAAATGTATAGAACAGACATTGAAAAAGGGAGAAAGAATAGATGCAGTCATAGCTGGGAATGATACTCTGGCTGCTTCGGCTATTCAGGCATTGGCAGAGAGGAGGCTGGCAGGTAAAGTAGCTGTAGCCGGTCACGATGCGGATCTTGCCGGGTGTCAGAGAGTAGTAGAAGGAACACAGCATATGACCATATACAAACCTATAGATATAATAGCCCAGTCAGCAGCGGTCATTGCAGTTCAGCTGGCAAAGGGTCAGGATATATTATGCAATTCCAAAATAAATGACGGTAAATATGACATTCCTTATTATATGATTAAGCCCATTGCTGTAACCCGTGAAAATATAGTTGAGACTGTAATACAGGATGGATTCCACAAACTGGAAGATGTTTTCCGTAATGTGCCTAAATCCCAATGGCCTAAAGAGCAGTGGGATAGAGAAATTTACGGTGAGGAAAACGCTGTGGACAAGCAGTAATTTATTTATCTGACATAAAATCCCCTTTAAGTAAAGCTGGCGGAATGCTGCAAGCGTGGCATACAGAAAGCTGTACTTAAAAGGGGATTTTTTATGTGAAAAATTTTTGTGCCAGTAGCAAATTATTAATATTAATTTTTTACTACTATATACTCAAAAAAAATATTTGCAGTAATTTATTATTATATTTGATAAATAGGTCTAGTGAAGAAAAATGCTTCCTATAATAGAATGGACGTGTAAAGTGTCTAAGAATATTAAAGGAGGATTTTTTAATGAAAAAGTACTCAAAGCTAGTATCAATTCTAATTGCAGTGTTAATGCTCGCAACTGTATTCACTGCGTGTGGCTCATCTAAGGGAAAGGTTGATGTAGGCATAGTTCTTCCAACGAAAGATGAACCTAGATGGGTTCAGGATGAAACCAGATTTAAAGATGCTTTGAAGAACACAGATTATTCAGTTGAAATTCTTTTCAGCCAGGGATCTTCAGCAAAGGAAAAGGAAAATGTTGATGCTTTGATTGCAAAGGGAATAAAAACACTGATTATTTGTCCTCATGACGGAGCAGCTGCAGCCGCAGCTGTAGAAGCGGCAAAAAAAGAAGGTATAAAAGTAATATCTTATGACAGATTGATTACAAACACAGATGCAGTTGATTACTACGTAACATTTGACAGTATATCAGTAGGTAAAGCTCAGGCTCAGTATTTGGTTGACAATGCCAAGGCTAAGGGAACACCACTTTACCTGTATGCCGGAGCTGCATCAGACAACAATGCATTTCTGTTCTTCGAAGGTGCTTGGACTGTATTACAGCCTAAGATTGCAGACGGAACATTTGTTATCAAAAATTCAAGTGAAGCTGTTGCATTAAAAGATAAAGCACAATTGAGCCGTGACGAAATGAGCAAGATCATTGGACAGGTTACGACAAACTGGGATTTCAATGAAGCAAAGAATAAGGCTGAGGCTCATTTGACAGCTGCTGCTGCGGCAGATAAAGGAGATGTATGCATATTAGCTCCAAACGACGGTACTGCTCGTGCTATAGCAGATGCATTCAAGGCAGACAGTGCAGTCAAGAGCTACATAATTTCCGGGCAAGATGCTGAAAAAGCTTCCATACAGTATATAATTGACGGAAAACAATCCATGACAGTTTTCAAAGATGTACGTACTCTTGTTAAGGATTCAATCGATATGGCGATTGCCTTATTGAAAGATTCCACACCTGAAACATCCGGTGAATACGATAATGGAAAAATCAAGGTTAAAGCAAAGCAGACAGAAGTTATCGTTGTTGACCAGAAAAATGTAAAATCTGCATTAGTTGATTCTGGTTACTACAAAGCAGAAGATTTTCAAGGTTTAAAATAATCACACATTAAATTAGTATAGTCAGAATAGTGATAGCCCAGACTGTCACTATTCTGCTGTTCTGATACAAAGATGCGTGAAAAAAGGGGCGTTTTCCTACTATGATTCAACATATACTGGAAATGAAAAATATTACAAAGGAATTCCCGGGAGTAAAGGCTTTAAGCAATGTAAATTTCAAAGTCAGACGAGGAGAAATCCACTGCCTGGTTGGTGAAAATGGTGCTGGGAAATCAACGCTAATGAAGGTTTTGAGCGGAGTTTATTCCTACGGAACATATTCGGGTGATATTGTCATAAATGGAGAGGTTCAGAAGTATACAAGTGTAAGGGACAGTGAAAAAGCCGGGATAGCCATAATATACCAGGAGCTGGCTTTAGTTCCCGATATGACAGTATATGAAAATATTTTTCTTGGACATGAGATAAAAAAAGGCTCTATTATCGATTGGAATGAGACTATTTCCAAAGCAGGAGAGATGCTTAAAAAAGTAAAGCTTAATGTCAAACCTACAACTCTTATCAAAGAGTTGGGTGTCGGTAAGCAACAGCTGATAGAGATTGCCAAAGCTTTGAGTAAGGATGTTAAATTACTTATTTTGGATGAACCGACAGCAGCATTGAATGAGGATGACAGCGAAAACCTGCTGAAATTGCTGAAGGAATTGAAAGAACAGGGAATTACCTGCATTATGATTTCCCACAAACTGAAGGAAGTTATTTCTATTGCTGATACAGTTACTGTATTGCGTGACGGACAAACAATTTGTTCGCTGGATGCTGAAAAAGGTGAGATATCTGAAAACATAATCATTAAAAATATGGTTGGGCGTGAGATAGACAATATCTATCCTAAGAGGGATTTCAAGCCTTCGGATGAAGTTGTTCTGGAATTGAGAAATTGGAGCGGCTATGATCCTAACCTTGGAAGAGAAATATTGAGGGACATAAATCTGAAAGTAAAAAAGGGAGAAATTGTTGGCATTGCCGGGCTTATGGGTGCAGGAAGGACAGAACTAGCACAGAGTATTTTCGGAAACCCCGGAGGATACCGGTTAAAGGGCGACTTATTCATAAAAGGAAAGAAAAAGGGTCTAAAGCATCCCAGTGATGCGATCAATGAAGGAATTGCATATGTAACAGAGGACAGAAAAGGAAATGGGTTGATACTGATTCAGGATATCAAACAAAACATATCCATGGCCAATTTAAAGTCCATTGCTGAAAACGGCGTGATCAATGCAAATGAAGAAATCAAGGTTGCCAACGAATACAAATCGAATCTGAACATAAAGGCGCCTAGTATTGAACAGAAAGTGGGTAACCTGAGCGGTGGAAACCAGCAGAAAGTTTCATTGGGAAAATGGCTGTTTGCAAAGCCGGATATACTGATACTGGACGAACCTACACGCGGAATTGATGTAGGAGCAAAATATGAAATCTATACTATTATGAATGAGCTGGTAAGAAAAGGTTTGGGGATCATTATGATATCATCTGAGCTACCGGAAGTATTAGGTATGAGCGACAGAATATATGTAGTATCAGAAGGTAAAATTACCGGTGAATTGCCGATAGAAGAAGCCACTCAGGAAAAAATTATGGGTATGGCAACGAATTAGGAGGATCAGCCATGAAATTTTTTAAAGAAGCACAGACCTTGCTTAAGCATAATATCCGTGAATATGGAATGTATATCGCTCTTATTGTAATTATGATAACATTCACTATTACAACCGGCGGATTATTTATTTCATCTAGAAATATCAGTAATTTAATCAATCAGACAGGGTATATTGCAGTACTGGCCATAGGTATGACCCTAGTTATCGTCATAAGACATATAGACTTGTCAGTCGGTTTTCTATCAGGTTTCTTAGGTGCTGTAGCGGCTATAATGCTGACTAAAATAGGTATTCCGGTATATGTTACGTTACCGGCTATACTGCTGATGGGATTGCTAATAGGGTTTTTTAATGGTTTTTTGGTTGCAAAACTGGATATACCGTCTTTTGTGGCATCCCTTGCAGGATGGCTTATCTTCAGAGGATTGCTCCTATGGGTTACTGAAGGAACCGGTACCATTGTAATCAGTGATAAATTCTTTAATGCTATAGGAAATGGGTTTATACCTGATATAGCGGATGTAGGGGATGTACATTTACTTACACTTATACTGGGAGCATTAGCTATCGGATTTTTTGTATGGAGTGAGCTCCGGACCAGAAAAAATAAACAAAAATATAGTTTTGAAGTTACATCTGTGAGTATATTTGTTATAAAATTAATCTTTATTTCAGCTGTAATTGCTTATATCACATGGATACTTGCCGGATACAATGGGCTTTCATGGACAGTAGTAATTGTATTGATTACAGCAGCGATATATCACTTTGTTTCAACAAAAACAGTATTAGGAAGGCATATCTATGCAGTGGGAGGTAATCCTGAAGCAGCTAAGTTAAGTGGAATAAGCGTTAAGAAAATTACTTATGTGGTCTTTTGTTCTATGAGTTTGCTATCAGCATTGTCAGGTATATTATTTGCATCCCGTCTTCAGTCAGCATCTCCCACAGCGGGAACACTTTTTGAACTGGATGCTGTTGCAGCTGCCTATGTAGGCGGCGTATCAGCAGCAGGTGGAGTTGGTAAGATAACGGGCTCTTTAATAGGTGCTTTGGTAATGTCGTCTTTGGTAAGCGGTATGAATCTTATGGGGGTTGGAATCTCGTACCAGTATATAATAAGAGGTGCCGTACTTGTAGCTGCCGTTGTATTTGACGTAGCAACCCGTAAAGCAAGGAGATAATCAGAAAATATAAAACTGTACAATAAGCCTAATATAAAAAGGGTATTTCCATGATTTTGGAAGTACTCTTTTTAATATGCATAATGATTTAGCGTTTTTTCATTTAGTTTGCTCTATATAAAAAAGAAAAATATTGACATTTATTTTTTTAAGAGATAATATATCGTTAGACGATATATCGAGCATGGATATAACGTGCTATGATATAAGAGGTGAAAATAATGAATGGCGATAAACTAATAAAGAAATACCTGCCTTTAACGGAATCTACTTACTATATTTTGCTTTCGCTCGTTGAGCCCCGTCATGGTTACGCTATTATGCAGTATGTGGATAGCCTGAGCAAGGGTAAGATTACGCTTGGGCCAGGAACTTTATACGGTGCACTTAGCAAGCTGCAAAAAGAAGAACTGATAGAAATGACTCTGGCTGACGACAGGAAAAAGTGTTATGTACTTACTGATGTAGGCAAAAAGCTTCTTTTTATGGAGATAAGAAGGTTGGCAGAATTGGTAGAGCACGGAATGGATGTACTTGACAGGTTGGGGGATGGGGAAAATGAGTGACAAATTCAGCAAATTTGTTTCGAAATTCAAGTGGTTTTGGCCCTGGCAGGATGAAATCGAAGAAAAATGGCTTAGAGAAATGTCTTTGAGGGGATATCATTTATTGGGATTCAGATGGCCGGGATTTTATCATTTCTTGAAGGGTGAACCCAAAAACTATGTTTACAGGCTTGACTATAAAGAAGATTTCGATAGGAATATAGAAGAGTATTTAGAATTATTCAATCAATCCGGTTGGGAGTATATTGGCCGTTATATGATGTGGAGAT
The DNA here is from genome assembly GCA_026414765.1 of Clostridia bacterium. Taxonomy (NCBI): domain Bacteria; kingdom Bacillati; phylum Bacillota; class Clostridia; species Clostridia bacterium. The sequence continues at coordinate 201,672 of JAOAIJ010000043.1, forward strand.
ATTTCAGAACAGAAGCATCCGGAGATAAGCTGCCTGATATCTATAGTGACAGTGCTTCCAAAATAAATAGAAACAAAAAAATCTTGGGACTATCTGTTATTGGGGTGATAGCTTTACTCTCTGCAGGATTTATGAATATTAGGATATACTTATTTTCATGCGGAGAAAAGATGAATCTTTATGTCGGTTTACTCGATACAATATTGGGGATTATATTTATACCCGGAACTCTAAAGGTGATTGGAAGAAATAACAAGCTTAAAAAAGAAATATAAAGGAAGCAAAATATCCTGACAATGTATTATTATGTATGTTTTTGACACAGAATAATATAAGTTTCCGGAATAAGAAGTTAATGTCGGGGTACTTATATGACTTATTATTTTGCTTTAGCAGGGGCAGGAATAGTTGGAATTTGTGTAGCTCTGGAGCCTACGGTGAATTCTGCACTTGCAAAACTGATTACACCAAGGCTGGCTGCACTGCACAGTTTCTTACTGGGTACTATTCTTGTATTGATAATAAATGCATTAGCTGGAGGCTTCAAGGAATACAGGAATATTCTTAAAGCACCGCCATATCTATGGATTGGAGGATTGCTTGGAGCGACTGTAGTATATTTAGGAGCAAGAGTTGCCGGCGTTATAGGTATAGCATCTACGGTTACTGTCATGGTTGCAGTACAGCTGGTTACCGGAATAGCTATAGACAGTCTGGGGCTTTTAGGTACTGCAAAAGTTCCTTTGGATACAAGCAGGGTCATTGGTGTGATTATCATGGTTATAGCTGTAAAACTTATAGTAAAATAATCTGTTTTCATGTTCGGTTTACTATATGGCAATATGAGCTATACGTGTCAGTTCCAGTTCTATTTTTATCATATCTTTTACATTCAGCTTTTTATATTCTTTAATTGTACTGCCAGTACCGGTGATAGGGTCTTCCAGGATACAAAACTTTAAGGAATCATCAATTCCTGCATGGATGAATTTTACCGTGTCTCCTGGTAATGCACCGGGGACTTCAATGAAACAGCTGAAGGGCAGGTCAATAGAGATATACCTGATACAGCCGTGTGAACCACGGTGTTTGGTATTGTTATACTTATAAGAAAAAACACCTTCATAGCACTGATAACTAAAAACCCTGAAAAGTGTACCATCTACAAATACTCCATCCTTGCACACATTTGTAGACAAGTTGTTAATTTCGGATAAACTGTTCAGGATATTTGCAGCAGGATATTGCGAAGGAATAGGGAGTATATACTCTAAAAGCTTCTGGCAGTATCCGATGCCAATAATTTCGGGAACATCAATATGTCTTTCAGAGTCACCGTCTATTATAGGTTTGGTTTTTTTTTGCCCTGTATATCTGTTATATCTGTTCAAATAATCATAATAACTTTTATATTCATTATTTTCCATTTCGCCACTAAATATAGTAATAGTCTTATATCATCATATTAATCCAAGTTTAAAAACGTGATTTGTTAAGCTGAGGTTATAGCTGAACATAAAAGTACTGCATAGCCCTGCTTTGCAGGACTATGCAGTAAAAATACTCACAAATTAATACTTAAGATTTTATCAGGGACAAATATTGTAGTGTTCAGGTTTTATAGTAATCTGAACATGTCTTAATACTTTAAGATCGATTTTAACGATTACTTTTTCTCTTACCTTTTTATAGGCAATAACTCCGCCGTCACATACACGGATAGGATCTTCTAAAATATCTACTTCGCAATCATCCTCAACACCGGCAAATTCAACCTGATAGTCATCCCCAGGTCTTGCACCAGGTACTTCTATAAAGCAGCTGAAAGGTATATCTACTCCAATGTGCTTGACACTGCCGTAGTATGTGTCGTATGAGCAATCACATTTGTCTTTGTAGTAATCTTCAAATGTTTTGTAGTTTATATTCTTATGAAGAATGCCATTTATAAGAACTTTGTTTTTACATACCTTGATAAATAGGTTTCTTACTTCTTTCATTATATCCTTTATTTCTACTGCAGGATAATTGCAAGGGAAAGGAATTACACATTCAAGCAAAACCTGACAGTCATTTCTGCCGATTACTTCAGGTACTTTAATGCATTTAACTCTTTTTTCAGGCGGGTAATAGCCCTTTTTGCATTTTTTGTCGAAATCCTTATCAAAGTTTTTGTCAGAATCCTTCTCGTAATTTTTATCAAAGTCTTTATCAAAATCTTTTTCGTAATCTTTATCATAGGTGTAAACTTCCGGTTTTTTTTCGCAGCAATCGCCATAAGAGATTTTCTGGTATTCTGTCATATAAAACACTCCTTTACTGATTTAGTTTATATTATATAGTATACATAAACGAGACAAAAGGTGAATTATGTTAACTGTTTTTGTTAGAATATTAAGATTGTCATATAGCGGGTTCAGAAGAGATCACAAAAGATAAGAATTTCAAAAAAACATAGCAGAGAGAGGTATAAAAAACTCTGATGACATAATAAATATAAAGTGTTATTATTAGTATATTAATACTTGCTTGTTAAGGTAATAGAACTAGTGTAAGAGAGTATTAAATACTTGGAAAAAATTACTGCTATACTACATCGATGGAGGCGATAGTATGAAAATTTCTTTTTCTACGCTTGGCTGTCCTGAATGGTCCTGGGACGATATGCTTTCAACAGCAAAGGACCTGGGGTTTAACGGAATAGAAGTCCGCGGAATTGAAAATGAGCTGTACGTACCCAAGTCAAAGCCTTTTTCAGTAACAAATATAGAAGGTACAAAAGCAAGGCTAAATAAGCTGGGTCTTGAAATTCCATGTCTGACCTCTGCATGCTATTTGTTTGATAAAGCAAAGAAAGACTTTTATATTAATGAAGGCAAGGAATACATAGATATAGCTCAAAAGCTGGGAACCCCATTTGTAAGGGTGCTTGGAGATGCAAATCCTGAGCCTGGCAATGAAATAGATTTTTGTTTTGTTGCCGACAACCTGAAAACATTGACGGAATACGCCAAAGATAAGAATGTAAAGATTTTGATTGAAACAAACGGTATATTTGCTGATTCTGAGAAAATGCTTGAGCTGGTAAAAGCAGTTGATAATACTAATCTGGGAGTATTATGGGATATACATCATCCGTTCAGATTTATGAATGAACCGGTAGAAAAGACTTATGCTGCGCTTAAAGACTACATAATGTTTATACACATGAAGGACTCTAAGGTGGAAGAGGGCAAAATAAGGTACAAAATGCTTGGATATGGAGATGTACCAGTAAGAGAAACTCTTGAGCTGCTGAAGAAAAACAAATATGATGGGTTTGTGTCACTTGAATGGGTTAAGCGCTGGTGCGTGGATCTGGAAGATCCCGGAGTGGTATTTTCACATTATGCGTATTATATAAGAGATAATATAAAATAAGACCAAACAAAAAAACGGTTAAGTTAACCGTTTTTTTTGTTTGTAAGGGAAATATTTGAGGATTATTCTGCTGCGTGATATCATTACCAATAAAAGTAGAATAGCTGTAGGACGTATATTTTTATAGGGATACGGATATAAACATACAAGTGACTTTTGGAGGTAAATATATGCGTAAAAAGGATTTTTTATCAGCAGTAGTATTATGCTTTATTTTTTTTACTTCATGTTCTTCATCAGTAGTAGAAATGGGGCCTAAAAAGGAAGTGGCTGAACACATTGAAAAAACAATTGAAATAAAGGAGCATCTTGATTTGTTTGTTGATGCAGATTCAAGTAACATAGAATTTTATACGTGGGACAAGGGAAAAGTCAAGTTTGAGATTAAGAACAGAGTAAGGGGAATGGGAGAAAAAAAGGAACTGGAATCAAAACTGAAGAATTTTGATATTAATTTGTCTCAGGATGGTAATATGGTAGTTTATAAAGCAAGGTATGGGAAAAGTATTAAAAGCCATGGGGATATCAGTTCCGACATCAGGATATTTATTCCTAAAAATGCTGAAAGTGTGGGGTGTAAAGTTGGTACAGGTACAATCAAGGTTTTGGATGACTTGAAAAGCAGTCTGAATATTGAAGTAGATATGGCAAACATAGAAGTAAGAAGGCTGGAGGGAAAGCTTAAGGTTAAAGGTGATATGGGTAATCTGAAAGTAGAAAACGGGAAAATAAGAAGTGATTCAAAAGTATCTGTAAATTTCGGAAACATAGATATAAAGGCCGAGTTTGAGGAACGTGGAAATTATGTTTTTGAGACGCGCACAGGCAATATAGATCTTCAGCTGCCTGAAGAATCAAGAATAAGTTTTGAAAATATGGGAACTGTGGAGGTAAATGACTTTACCGATAAAAATTATCCGGCTAAAATAAAAACTAGTACTGATATGGGTAGAATTACAATAAAGAAATACAAATTTTTATGATTCTGTGATAAAATGTATACGGATTTTAAAAATGGAAGGTTATTATGAGAATGTTTGTCGGAATAGATTTCAGCATGCGATTAAAGGACCAGATCGCAGGCTTGCAAAAGAAACTGAAAGCACATGCTGTAGCAGGAAGGTGGAAGTATATTGATAATTTCCATCTGACTCTTAAATTTTTGTCAGAAGTTGACAATGCTCAAGTTGGGAAAATAAATCACAAAATTATGAATATATGTGACAACACGGACGGATTCAGACTTAATATATCTGAAGCCGGACTTTTTCCCGGAAAAGGAAATATCAGAGTCTTGTGGCTTGGTTTAAACGGAGAACTGAGCAAGCTTGAAAAACTGCAATCGGGTATAGACAGTGGTTTGGAAGAGATTGGTTTTGAAGCAGAAAAAAGAGTGTATAAGCCTCATATCACAATTGGCCAGGACATAGCTTTCAAAATGGAATTTGAAGGTATAAAAAGTATAGTTGATAAGCATTTATTTGACGAAATAATTGTAGACAGGGTTCACTTATTTAAAAGTGAGCAAGTAGAAAATAAAAGGGTATACACGCCTATATCGGAATATCTGTTAAGGGAAACATAAAAAGGTTAAAACAAATATAGAACATAAAATGCAGCATTAATCCATTTCAAAGGGGTCAGTCAATGAAGGAAAAAGTTTTAGTTATTGTGATACTAATAATGACAGTAATATCTTTATCAGTTATGGTAGCGGTAGGAGTATTGTATTTCAGCCAACTTTCGGACAAGGATGGCACGGTTGAGACAATGGTGCAAACTCAGGGTACAGGCAGTAACGGACAAGCTAATAGCAAAAATGAAAATACAAAGACCCAGGATAGCAAAGCTGATGCTAAAACCATGGAAGATAAGTCTGCTGTTGAAAATGAAGAATATAATGATGAAATACTAAAGATAACGGCAGTGGGAGACATACTGCTTGGAAGATCGGTTGGATTAAGAGTTATAAAACAGCCAAGCAGATATGCTTATCCTTTTGAAAAGGTTGCAGACTTTCTGCGGAGGGGAGATATAGTATTCGGTAATCTTGAGGAATCTATTACTTCGAGTACCAAAGGCCTTACAGGTATAAAACAAGGCGGAAAATATGTTCTCAAAAATGAAGTTGAAGCTATAGAAGGTTTGAAATATGCAGGTTTTAATCTGTTTAGCCTTGCAAATAATCATATACTGGATTACTATGAAAAAGGACTTTATGATACAATTGAAATACTAAACAAAAATGGAATTGCCTATGCCGGAGCAGGCAGAAATCTGGAAGAGGCAAGAAAACTTACTATTATTGAGAAAAAAGGAATAAAGGTAGGTTTGCTTGCCTATACTGATATGGCAGAGATTACTTACAAGGGTAATCCACCTTTATCATTTCTTGCTAAAGACAACAAATCCGGTGTTGCCCCGACAAAAATTGAATATATAAGGGAAGATATGGCGAAAGCAAGAGGTATGGTTGATTTGCTTATAGTTTCGCTGCATTGGGGAATTGAATATACTTATGAACCTACGAAAAAACAGGTTGAGATTGCTCATGAAATAATAGATCAGGGCGCAGATATACTGATCGGACACCACACTCACAGATTTCAAAGTATAGAAATTTACAAAGAAAAGCCAATATTCTACAGTCTCGGAAATTTCATATTTGATCAGAGAGACCCTGAAAACCAGCAGGGATTTCTGATGGAAATGGAATATAAGGATAAAAAGCTTGCGAGACTATCTGGAATACCCTTTAAAATACGGGATGTATCCCAGATAGTACCTCAGAGTGGTAAAGATGCAGCAGAAATTATATATAGAGAGATCAAGCTGTGCGAAAAAATGGATACACCTTCACATATGGAAAATGATAAAATCATTTTTGACATAAAAAATTAATATACAATAATAATGAGAAAAGGGGGATTATAAAATGCAGCTCATTAAGTGCCTTTTTTGCGGCAAGCCTACAACTCTTCACAGAATCAATGCTCAGAAGAAAATCAACAATAAAATAGTAACCTTATCAAATGCTCCCGTATACTATTGCGCCCCTTGTAAAGAAACATTTCTTTCAAAAGAGACACAGGATGTATTTAACTATATTAGAGATATGGGATTGGAAAATAAAAGTATACTTTTCAACTTTGACGATCTGTCTAAAAAAGTATAGATATGCAGTCTATGCCTTTCTAAAGGTATCACTTTACCTGTTTGTGTTACAGATATTTTACATCATATTGATTCAGGGAAGATAATTTATAAAACTTTTTATAAAAAGTTTTATAAATTATCTTGATTTAAAAAGGAATTATAATATAATAATAAATGTAATCCGTTACATGATAATAATGTGTGTTTAAATAAAGACAATTAGCGGAGGAGTATCAGAGATATTGTATATAAAAGATTATGCAGGTAATTCAGGAATTTTTATATTATTCATTGCATATAGCTAAAAAAATCAATAATATCTTTGTTTTTGAATGTAATCCGTTACATTAAGTGGGGTGAAATTAAGTATGGCAACAATACAGGATGTGGCAAAAATGGCTGGGGTATCAGTTGCGACAGTATCCAGAGTACTTAACAACAGTCCGTCTGTTGTTGAATCTACAAAAGAGGCCGTTATGGATGCAATAAAAAGGCTGAACTATCAGCCTAATATGCTTGGAAGAAATCTGAGGCGTTCTGAAACAAAGATGATATTGGTCCTGCTCCCGAACATATCAAATCCTTTTTACTCAAGAATAGTTAAGGGAATAGAGGACGTGGGACATAAGAACGGCTATAATGTGATGCTGTGTAATACTGACTCGGATGCAGAGAGAGAAAAAATATATATTGAAATGCTTAAGAAAAAGCTTTCGGATGGAGTGATATTCATGGCTCCGGAACTAAATAAAGAGGAATTATCGGATATAGGCAGAGGTTATCCTGTGGTGCAATGCTGCGAGTACAAAGAAGGAGCGGATGTATCACATGTTTCTATAGACAATGTGGAAGCTTCGTATAAAGCAATGAAGCACTTAATAGGGCTGGGACATAGAAGGATTGGAATGATAAGCTGTAAAAACAACTTTTTATCTACAAAGCAGAGGGAGGAGGGATATAAAAAGGCTTTATCGGAAGCGGGTATTGATTACGATCCGGAGTTGGTTCAATACGGTGATTATAGTTTTAAAAGCGGATTAAGGACTGCAAAGCAGATGCTATCAATAAAAAACAAGCCTACTGCCATATTTTCAATATCGGATATTATGGCAATAGGGGTTTTAAGAGCAGTGAAGGACAGTGGGTTAAGAGTACCGGAGGATGTAGCGGTAGTTGGATTTGATAACATCAGTTTTGCATCAATGTGCGATCCGAGGCTCACAACTGTAGCACAGCCCAAGTATGATCTGGGGTGTACTGCGATGGACCTCCTGATAAGACAAATAAAGGGTGAGGTTAAGGAACCGAGGGATGTATTTATGGAGCATGAACTTATTATTCGAGAATCATCTATTAAATAAGGAGGAATTAAATTGATAAATATTGGAATTATAGGCTGCGGTTCTATTTCAAAATACAGGCATGCACCCGAATATGCAGGTAACACGGCTTGTAAAATAGTTGGCTATTGTGATGAAAAGCCGGAAAGAGCACAGGAACTTGCAGAAAAATATGGCGGAGTTGTTTACAAGGATTATAGCGAATTGATTTCAGATAAGAACATAGATGCAGTAAGTGTATGTACTTCAAACTATTGGCATGCACCGATAACTATAGCAGCTTTGGAAGCAGGAAAGCATGTGCTTTGTGAAAAGCCCATGGCTACAACAGTAGAAGATGCGGAAAAGATGGTTGTTATGGCTGAGAGAGCAGGTAAATTTCTAATGATAGGTCACAACCAAAGACTGGCAGATGCTCATGTGAGAGCGAAGGAAATACTGAAAACCGGGGAACTGGGCAGAGTATTAAGCTTCAGTACAGCCTTCGGGCATGGTGGACCGGAAGTATGGAGTGCGGATGGACTTAGCACATGGTTTTTCAAGAAGAAGGATGCATACGTAGGTGCTATGGGAGATTTGGGAGTACATAAGGCAGATTTGATCAGATGGCTGATTGACGATGAAATAGAAGAGGTAAAAGCATTTGTCGGCACAGTGGATAAAAGGAATGAAAAAGGTTCATTGATTGAGGTGGATGACAATGCAGTATGTATATTGAAATCAAAGAAAGGAATAATAGGAACTCTGACAGCCAGCTGGACATATTACGGTGGAGAAGACAACAGTACGATCCTGCATTGTTCCAATGGTACTATGAAAATATATGATAATCCAGAATATCCAATAACAGTTACTAAAAAGAGCGGGGAAAAAGTGTTTTATAAGGTTGGTAAGATACAGACGAATGAATCGCAATCCAAATCCGGTATAATAGATATGTTTATTAACTGCATTCTCGTCAATAAAGCGCCTGAGATATCCGGGGAAGAAGGTCTGAAGGCATTAAAAATTATTATTGCCTGTATGGAATCAGCAGAAAGAGGGATTACAGTCAAAATAGACTAGGGGGTCTTTACAATGACTGATAAGATTAGATATGGCTGTGTAGGAGCAGGTGGAATTGCTGAGTATAAGCATCTGAACGGGTATTCAAAGATAGATTGTGTAGAAATATCGGCTATTTGTGATAATAACACTGAGGCTGCAAAAAGGCTTGCGGAGAAATACAATATACCGAATGTTTTTTCTGACTATAAAGAGATGTTGCATAAGACAGAACTTGATTTTATAAGTGTCTGTACGCCGAATTTCCTTCATGAACCTGTAACGGTAGAAGCTCTGAAAAAAGGTGTTCATGTACACTGTGAAAAGCCTGTTGCATTGAATTCACAAGAAGTCCAGGAAATGATAAAGATAAAAAACCTTTCCGGGAAAAAACTTATGGTTGCATTGAACAACAGATTTACCAATGAATCATACTTTGTAAAGAAGTACATAGAAGAAGGTTATTTAGGAGAAATATATCATGCAAAATGCGGCTGGAGAAGGAAGCGTGGAATTCCGGGCAAAGGTGGGTGGTTTACAAACAAGGAGCTTTCAGGTGGTGGACCTCTTATAGATCTTGGTGTGCATTTTCTGGATCTGGTTATGTACTTCATGGGATATCCAGAGGCATCCACTGTAACAGGTGTAACATACTCCAAGTTTGCAGAAAACAACTCCAGGAACAGCTGGAACTACGGGAAGAACAATACCGGTATATATGATGTGGAAGATTTTGCAGCGGGGTTTATCAGACTGAAAAATGAAGCTACTATAGACTTTGAATTCAATTGGGCATCAAATATTGAAAAGGAATACAACTATTATGAATTACTTGGAACCAAAGGTGGAATATCTTTTGCAGACGGTAAGCTTAAGTTATTTTCTGAAGTTCTGGATACATGTGTAAGCATATGCCCGGATACAAACTATCCTTCAATGGCAGTAAATGAATTCGAGCATTTCATAGATTGTATAAGAAGTGATAATGAGCCTGTGTCAACTCCTGAAGAATCTTTAATGCTTATGAAGATAATAGATGGGATATATAGTTCGGCGGAAATAAAAAGGGAGATCATTTTGTAAGATGGTATAAACACAAGCTGTAAAATTAATAAAATATTTATTTATTATAAGGAGGAAAAAAATGTACCTAGGTTTTTTGACTGTAAGTCTGGGAGATATGCCGTTTAAGGAAAAAGCGGAGTGGGCCGGTAAAAACGGGTTTAAAGCTTTGGAAATAGCCTGCTGGCCAAAATCAAACTCAAGAGATTATTCATCGAGTGATATTGATGTGGCTAATTTGACTCAACAAGAGGCAGATGAGATAAAAAAATTTATGAAGGAATATGGCTTGACAATTTCTTCTCTTGCATACTATGATAATAATCTTCACAATGATCCGGATAAAAGGGCAAGAATAAACTTTCATGTAAAGAAATGCATAGATGCTGCTGTGATGCTGGATACTAAGCTTGTTGGCACATTTGCAGGCCGTAATCCGGAAAAGGGTATTGAAGAAAACTTTAACGAGTTTGAAAAAGTTTTCGGAGAATTGGTATCCTATGCTGAAAGTAAAGGAATAAAGCTGATGATAGAGAACTGTCCCATGGAAGGCTGGCAAGTACCCGGAATTCCCGGCACAATATCATTTAGCCCTGAACTTTGGGAAGAAATGTTCAGAAGGGTACCAAACAAAAACTTCGGATTGAATCTTGATCCTTCCCACTTATTGTTTCAGTTTATAGACTATACGGCAGTTATCCCTGTATTTAAAGACAGGATTTTCCATGCACATGCAAAGGATACAGAGATATTTGAAGAAAAACTGAAATGGTATGGTGCTTTTAACAGACAGCTTGGGGGCGGACACGGAGCAGGTTATTGGCGTTACCGTATGCCCGGGCTGGGTCAGGTCGATTGGGGAAAATTCATTAGGGTATTGAAAGAAAACGGTTATGATGGAGTATTAAGTACTGAACATGAAGATCCAGTATATGAGGGCAGCAGGGAAAAGGTAAAAGAGGGCTTACTCCTGGGGAAAAAACATCTGGAGCAATTTGTTTGAGTTACAGAGATAAGCACAACAAAATAAGTTGACAGCAATAAAGGAGTTTGGATAAGCTAAGCTCCTTTTTGTTTTGTAAATATAAAATTTTGCTTCGGGATATAATATTATTATAATTTCTGAAGAGGATAGGTTGAAGATAGGTTTATGAAGAAACTGATTTTTTGTTTATTGCTATTGCCGGCTATATTATCTGCCTGTAATACAGGCTATCTCACAAGAATGCCAGATGGACAGGATTTTGTCAGATTGCAGACAGAACAAATTGACAGCAGGGATGGAATAAAAATTTTAAGTGCAAAGAAGGAAGTAAAAGCCGGGGAAAAAGTAGAATTTACAGTACAAGGTAAAGCTGGTGCTGAGTATGAGATTGCTTCTACATATGTTCTGGATAGTAAGACATATACAGCGTACCAATCAAAGACTGCTGATAAAGAAGGAACAGTATCATGGTCATGGCGTGTGAATGAAAAAACCAAGCCCGGAACATATGCTATCACTATTACAGGTGACGGTACTACACTTTTGAGTTCATATACTGTAACCAAATAGCAGGTGCATTCACTTCATATGCTACATGCAAACGGGTTGTGCCGGTTAATTTGTATTTATTACTATCAATAGATTTCTGGCACAATATGTTATATTGTGTAAACTGTATAAGTTATTTATTCTTTTGCATTTTATGTTCTGCAATAAGTAGGTCAACCATTCTGCCGTAGCTTTGTACACCGTCCTTTTGCCTGTTTGCTTTCAGATATGCATTGTTCAGGGAGTCAGTAGCACGCTCGACCGGCCCCTCAAAACGCTTCCAGTATTGACTGTTGTCATAAAAATCCCTTACGATGCCCGGAGAATATTTCTTATGCAGCTGGGAAAAACTCTCCTTGTCATATTTGTATAAGGCATTCATTGAATGTATAAGTGCCAGTATTGTTCCAGAATATTTATAGTCATTATCGGGATGCATTTTACAAGTAAGATATGAGATGTAATTTGCTTCATCTTCTCTTGCAAAACCGCGCTGATGCGCCATTTCATGACAGGCTGTACTAAGAATAAGTATATCGGGCATATCTATATCAACATTGGCTTCTGCTGTGTACGGACAATAAACGCCTGAAATTCCTGTGTATGACATGTATTTTGACAGCAGTACGCCTTTAGGTTTGCCATAGTTTCCTCCCAGCTCGGGGTAGAGTTCCGAGGCTTTGTGAAAACCTTTGTCCGCACGCTTGAAAGCCTCTCTGTAACCATTTTTAATATACATAACTCCATTTTGGTTTTCATCAACCAGACTACGCAGATCATTAGCTTGGTTTATCAGCTTTTCACATACTTCATACAGATCTTTTACTGAAGAGGGTTGTATATTTAGACCTGCAATTTGAGAAAAAGGCAAACGGTTATAGTTGAATCCCCATAAAAGCATAAAGAAGAAATATGCAATGCTTAATACGGCTGCCAGAGTTAGAGAAAACCTCACCAGGATCAGGTGCTTGTCCCTTTTCTGTGTTACAAGTCTGAAAAATACATAACCTATACAAAAAAGCGCCAGAAGTGAAAATAAGTATAGTCCTATCTCTGCCATCGAAAAGGGTAAGACCCCTGTAATGGTGCTGAGAATCTGGGACAATATCTTGAACAGGCCTTTTGAGTAAGCCTTTTCTATAAAAAGGGGAAATTGGGGTGTTGTGTAAAACAAAACCAATCCTAAAGGGAATAATAAAATTATTAACAGTCTCTTAATGTAGTATCTTTTATTCATTACTCACCACTATCTTTCTATATTAATCTTACTATAAATAATAACATAATGATTGTATTTGCTCTATGGGATTTATAGAAATACAGGTTACATAATATTTATTATATTAAATATTGTATGTTTATAGTAATATATTAGTACTTGAATAAATTGATAACTATAACTAAATTACAGGCAATAGGAGAAAGGTTTATGAAAGAAACTATAAAAACTGTTAAAGCCAGGATCATTTCATTTGTTGGAACAGGGAGCAACAAACACGTACCATTGAGAATTGCTTTGATTTATTCTATTGTAGGAGGTGCATGGGTGCTGTTTTCCGATAAGCTTATAGCAGGGGATGCAGCAGATGTATCAACAATACTAAAGTTACAAACCTTTAAAGGATGGTTCTATGTGGCAGGGACTGCTATTATGGTGTTTTTTCTTGTTAAGAAAGGAACTCTGGCAATTCAACAATCCAACAAGGATAATGAAAGACTCCTTAAGGAAGCTATAGAATATGATAGATTGAAAACAGAGCTTTTTACTAACATTTCCCATGAGTTTAGAACTCCACTGAATGTTATTCTGGGCACGATTCAGCTGCTTGAGGCTTATGAGAAGAAATGCACGGTTAATACGGAATGCCAGATAAAGAGGGAAAAGCATTTGAAAGCAATAAGACAGAATAGTTATAGGCTCCTAAGGCTGATAAACAATCTTATAGATATTACAAAAATTGATTCCGGATATATGAATATTAAAATGGAAAACAAAAATATTGTAGATATTGTAGAGAGTGTATCTATGTCTGTGGAAGAATACATAAGAAATAAATCCATAAAATTTACTTTTGATACTGAAGTAGAAGATAAAGTTATTGCCTGTGATGTAGAAAAGATAGAACGTATAGTGTTGAATCTCCTCTCAAATGCAGTAAAAAATACAAGGCCCGGTGGGGAAATATGGGTTAAGATTTCTGATAAGGGTAAGTTTGTATTGCTCTCCATTAAGGATTCGGGTATTGGAATACCTGAAGAGAAGAAAAAAATCATCTTTGAGCGATTCAGACAGGTAAATTCATCTTTAACAAGAGAGAATGAAGGAAGCGGAATAGGCTTATCAATAGTAGAATCACTTGTTAAAATGCATGGGGGGAGAATCTGGGTGGAAAGTGAGACTGGAAAAGGGAGTGAATTTCTTATAGAACTCCCTGTTATATTGGTAGATAATTCAAATGATGAGAATAATGAATCTGCACTGGGGATGGAAAAGGTAAAGATTGAGTTTTCCGACATATATTTGAATGAATAACATTTTTCCAAGTGAGTAATTAATTTATATATTTATTCATAGTATTAACATAAACTACTGTTTGTTATGGAGAATATTGGTAGAGTGTGAGGGGGTAAGGGATACTATGATACTCAAGTCTATAACCTCGCTGTTTGAAAGTAAAGGTAAAAAAGAAATTGAAAATACGGTTCATAGAATTGAGAAGCTAGCCTACAAACTGAACGGACTAAAAGCTCCTAGCGAGGGAGAAAACAATGAGATAGGAAAGATTCTTGGTACATCCTATGAACTTTTAGAGAGATTAGAAAAAAGATTGATTCTGGAAAACAAAAGAGAACACAGGGATTATAAGATGAATTCAGGATACGCAACTGCTAAGGTCAGTTTGTCAGGAAGTGCACGGGTCAATTCAGAAGAATTGAGCAAGTCAAAGGTTGAAGCTGTATTAAGCGAAAATACGGCACAAATATCCGGAGTTTTTTTCAGACTGATAGATCTAAGGGACAAGGTATTACTTATGAAATCAGAGTTTGGAGATAACAAGGGTGAAAAAGTTGAAATGCTGTACACTGAATTGGGGAATATCCTTAAGAAGGAAGGATTACACGAAATAGAGTTATCGGGCAGGTTTAATAAGGATAGACAAAGAATAATCAAAATAATAAAAACCGGAAATGAGGAAAAAAATAACACTATTCACGGTACTGTAAGGCCTGGATATACTTATAATAACATATTGATACGGCCTCAGGAGGTGATAGTATATGAATATGACAAGGAGTCTCCTTCGGAAGAAGATACAAACGGTAATAAATAAAGTTTATAATAAACATAACGAATTAAGAAATAATATTATTAGGGTGAATATGTCGTAATAATCCCAGCAGTACTAATAAATGTAAGGAGTTGAAAACATGGATAGTATCAGGGCAAGGCAGATCATTAATTCTAATGGAGTAATAGAAGTAAAGCACAAAAATTCTTCAGTATGGTTGGAAAATATCAGGGGAGAAAATGCAGAAGTTACTTACCTTGAGAGCAAAAAGAGGGCGGAAGTGCCGCTAAATCAACTTAGTGAAGACTAGAAACTGAAATAAAAAGTGATAAAGAAAAGAGCGCTTGTTTTATTGATATCTTGAAAGCGCTCTTTTTCATATCTAAGCAATAACATATATTCAGAAACATAGCATATCAGGTTCTATACGATAAACTAACGCATTGAACCAGGCATTGTCACATAAAAACCTGAATCCGTATCTTTTTCCATAGGAATATATATTTTTGAATCAGATTCAAAATTATGATTAACAAGCATTTTTTCTGTTTTGTTTTGTACAAGCACTATTGCTGGTATAGTAAATTCAATATTAGATTTTTGTGCACTACTCACTGACGGTTGTGCGACTACGAGCAGGGAAGCAAGTATAATAGCTGTAAGTAAATATTTAAACTTATCCATATTCATATGAACACCTCTTTCTACGTACTTAGGCATTTCTTTTCATTAATACTTCAAAACGGGAAAAATTATAAAATTAGTGCTTATGAATTATACTCTGAAGTGTATGGGCTTTCAACCGCTAAATAATACCATTTTGAATAATAGAACTATACCTTATTATTTTTACTGCTTTGCATGAATATAATTTATAGGCAACCAACTATAAGCTTAAGAGTAAGACTTGCATTTGGGTATCTATATTCGGAAGGATGGTGTATGTAATGATGAAATGAATAATAATTCTATGGGAAATATGGAAAATATGATAAAATTAATTGGGCAGTAGATGGTTGATAAGAAAAGCGGTAAAAAAAGTAAAAGTATAAGTATGAAATGGAGGGATTATTATGGGCGATACCAAAATAATTCATATTCAATGTACAAACTGTAACAAATCATTTGATTCATCAGTTTATTGTGAAAGCACAGATGCTTTAAAAATGGCTATCATGTGTGATAATGAGGTATGTTGTCCATTGTGCGGTAAGATTACAACATGGAACAAGGAAAATGCCGAAATTACTAATGAGGACGGCAGAGAATTCAGGGGAAATGAAATATTTATCTAATACAGAACAAAAATAATGCTATTCATATAAAGCTTCCAGGGTTGGTTTGGAAGCTTTTCATATTTCTTAAAAAGGAAAAAGTTGTATCTACTCTTGTTCAGTTTATCAAAAAAGAAAATGTTTTTCATTTCCTTCTTCAAAAAAAGAGTTATAGTGACTCCGTCGAAGTATCGTTCAATTATTTAGGAGCCTGATATAAGCTGCATAAATAATAAATTTACATAAACCTGGACATAATAATTCAGAGGTGATTTTGTGAAAAGCAAGAAATTCAGAAACACTGTGATACTGGCAATGGACGTTGCCATATTGATGAAGCAGATAAAGCGTGTCAGCAGGGATATAAAAAATATCAAGGAGCCTGAATAGGGCTCTTTTTGATATTCTGGAGAGTTCGTAATATGTGTATTTATAATCGAAGAAATACTTGGAAACTATTTGCATAATAGAATCTAAGCATATTCTGGAACTGAAGATATAGCGAATAATTTTGCATTAATGTTAAGAAACTATTACATATAAAATATTTCCTTGTTTATCAGGCTGGGAGATATTGAATTAGAGTAGTTTGGTTGCGCAATGAGTTGATTTTTGCGGTATATGGACACATGAAACGAGAATATTATTCTTTTCAAGTTAGACTGTTTTAAGAGAGGTAAGAAAATGAAAGTTTTAAGAATATTGCTTGCTACATTTCTTATACTGGTTATTATAGGTGGCTTGGGATATATAGCTTATAGCTTGTTTTTTATGGGTGGTATGAATCATCAGGGGATGAATAATACGCCTGAAACTACAGCGCCAAGTCATAACCAAGCTGCTGATACAGGTAGCGGGCAGAATGTACAAAACCAGCATGGCAGCACTCATCAGGGAAATGCATCGCCTAATACTGCTGCAGTTCAGAGCAGGGACAGGCTGAATCAGGCTATAGGGATGATAAATCAGGCTATAGACTTAATAAGTATTGACCCGTACTCGAAGGCAACACTCCCTTCGGCAAGTCAGGGCAACATACAATCAACACAAGGTGGGACAGTCAATGTATATCCAAACGGGAACACATCTGTAAATGTTGCTCCACCTGCCAATAATACCCCTAATAAACAGACACCGCCTGCAAATACTAATCAGGGTACAGTGAATACACAAGAAAAACAGAATTATGTTTACGATCAGGGTAAACTTCAGCAGCTTCATAGCGGCATATTCACACTAGCCCAAGGGATAATGACCATAAACCAGCTTGGGGATGACCTGCTTATCCAGTCGTCAATGGCGGAAACTAATCCGCCGGACTATCGGACTCATGTTCAGAGATATAATATTGCTTTACAGAACAAAACAAAACTGAATAATGCGATTAACCTGCTTAACCAGGCATCAACGCTTATTAATGTAAATCCGTATGGAGGTCCTGACGGATATCCGTACAATAAAGATGCAATGGCTCAACTTCACCAGGGGGTATTTAAGCTTGCACAAGGAATGACAATGCTGAACAGACTGAATGAAGATTTTACAGCTCAGATGGCAATAGCTTCAAGTATGATACAGAGTATTACAAACAATGCATATCAGACACAAACTATGAATCACAGTACAATGGGATTATTTTCCGGTATTAATACATCAACGGTATTCAATCTGATATTGATAGTTATGGTGGTTGGTCTGATTGCAGGAATTTTAGGTGCTATTTTCAGTGTGTTCAGGAATGACAATACCCGGAGAACAGGCGGGAGTAATTCAGATAACGACTCAACATTACGCTAAACCGAGGTGATAAAGTGCCTGGTGGCCACAAAAACAACCTATTAATAAGGACAATCTTAACTTTAATAGCCGGAACTATAGCATTCGTATTTCTTTTCAATCAAATGACAGGAGGTGGAAACATGGATCATATGGGAGGAATGGCTGGAACAGGCTATGGATATTCAATCGATACTCTTTTAGGTGGATTTTTAATGCTGCTTATAAAGCTTCTATTGGCTGTATTGATTATTGCCGTAGTAGTCGGCATAGTTATGTGGATAAAGAATATATTTCTCAAGGATAGTACAGGAGGTACACAGTTTTTCCAGTCTATAAAAAATGATCCGGTACTAAAAACTATATCAATAATTACTATTGCTGTACTTGGAATAATACTTTTATTCGCACTGCTGGGAAGCTTTGGCGGTGTAGGGGTGAGATACGGGATGGAGAGTCATGTCGGCAGATATGGAGGGTTTAGTCCTGTCTTCAGTGTTGCGGGGCTTTTAAGCTTGCTCATCAGAGTTTTGACTTTTATATTGGTGATATCCCTTATACTTGCACTATTAGGCTATTTGAAAAAACAATATGATGCAGGGACATTCAATTTTATGAAGACCGGTGGTCCGAACCAAGGCAATACAGCTAATCAGGGTGGTAATACAAATACTAATGAGAATAACGCTAATACACAGTAAAACTTAATATGGGAGAAATAAAAGTGGAAAAGATTAGATTTGATTTTATAATTCACTGGCTCTGGACAGTTGCATTTGCGCTGCTTACATTGAGCGGACTTGCAATGGTTGGAGCAAAGTACGGGTGGCTTCTGAACTATGATATTGTATCTGCCGATTACGTGCATAGGCTTTCAGCAGCTGTATACGTCCTGCTTACATTTGTTTCCGTCGCTTATGAAGTTATAAGAGGAATAAGGAACGAAGATAAAAAGCTTGCTTGGTTTATGATAGGAAAAGGAGGATATCAGCTGTTTACTTTTATAACGACGCTGATATTCATAATAACAGGTGCAATCATATGGATATGCATGGATTCAAATATGACTGCTGTATCCTTTGCTCTATATATACATGAAAAACTGACTTATATAGTAGTTGCCAGTGTAATCTGGCATATTTATATGAAGTGCCACGCACTTGTCTGGCCCCGTTCTAAGTCTAAGCCAGGTAATAATAAGCCCGGTACAAAGAAGGGAACTGAAAGCACATGAAAAAGTATCCATAAGCAAAGAGGAGGATAAAACAATGATGCAAAAATCTTGGTTTAAGTTGTGCATATGGATTTTAGCTACTGCCTTCTTTTTTATGGCTTCGGGGATATTGATATCGGCTTTTAGTCCCGGTCCCACCGAACTTCAGGTTATGCAGTTCATGCGGGGGATGATGGAAGCGATGCACAGTTCTCTCATGGGATTGTCTATGACTATAGAGAATGACTTTGCTTTAAATAGGCTTATTACCAATGCTTCGGCTATTACACCCTTATTAATTGCATTAAGTATTGTGCTTGGGCTGATTATTAGGTTTCTCAGGAGGAATAAAAATGCCGGATAGAAAAAAGCTTTACTTTTGGCGGCTTGCGCTAATATTTGGAGCAATTACTGTATTGGCACTGGCTGTTTCATTCGGCTTCAACAGAGAGAGAGAAGCAGGCATGATGGATACAAGCATGGGCAACATGATGAGCAGCATGCATCTTAAAAATATAACGGTGTCGGATTTGATAAAACAGCAGGAAAAAATGGAAAGCGTGACAGGACAAGACAGTATGGCAGGACACCACAGCGGGGTTAGCAGCTTTTTGAACTCTGCTCATTACCTGACTACTGCTACAATCATAATCTTACTTCCGTTTATTGTAGCAGGAACAATATTCCTGGCAATAATATGGCTGAAATAGAATGAAGGGAGATAAGATTTAATGAGTATACTGGGAAATATCGGCTCATTGTATATGCTTATATTGATATTATTGTTAATTATAGGATTAGGACTATTAATAACAGCATTTACAAAGTATATATTCAATCTGGAAAACACAAAAAAGCAAAACAATAAAATGAATATTCGAAATGGAGGTTTGGTTATGCAGAATAACGGATGGCTAAAACTTGCGCTTTTCTCCTTTATTGGAATAATTATCGCTGTTGCGGTTCTTAGCTTCATGTCACCCGGAGGCATGTCCGGATATAATATGACAGGACATGCGGGAATGCAGCCGGGTATGAGTGGAGCAATGGGGACTATGCCTATGGGCAGCATGGGTAATATGGGTAGCATGGGGATGATGAATATGTCTTCCGGAATGCAGCCTGATATGAATACAATGACTATGCACAGGTTAAATCAGATGCAGATGCAGATAAATCAGATGCAGCAATACATGATGAATAATATGGGTGGAATGCAGATGCAATCAATGCCACAAGGTGGAATGAGCAACATGGGCGGAATGGGCATGATGGGTATGCCTATGGGCAATATGAGCGGGGGCGGAATGGGAATGATGAACATGGGAGGAATGTCAGGAGGTTCGTCAGGCAGCATGTCGGGAGGTTCTTCAGGCGGCATGAGCGGAATGAGTATGATGTAATAAGAATAAGAAAGAGCACCAGCGGGTGCTCTTTTTATTTGTGGTATATGCCTGTATAATCTGCAGTAATCAATGTTAAATTGATATAAGATAATATATCGTTATAGAGTATATAGTTTATATTTTTAGAAATTTAATTGAATTTTTATGCATATGAGTAAAATGGGCATAAAAAACAATGAAAATTTTAGACAAAATACCAAAATATGTTTATTAAACTTTAATAAAATGATATACTAATAAATGGCTTATTAATAAAGAACAAATGGAGGTATTGTATGACGGGAGAAATGGTAAGCTTGAAAGTTGACGGAATATCCGGCAGAGATTGTGAAAACACTATAAAAAAAGCTGTCGGAGCATTAAACGGTGTTGAGAATGTTGATGTAAATCTGGAGGGTAAAAAAGTAGTGGTTGAGTTTGATCCCGAGCGTGTTTCAGTAGATACTATAAAGGATATAATAAATGACTTGGGATATCAGACAAAATAAATTATTATATACGATGTTATTGACAAAACATTTCCAGTTGATATATTATCATCTTGTTAATAAGATAGTTTAATTGCCGGTAGGCATACTGGCAGGGTTGATTGAACCTGGATTTGGAACCGGTAACGGTAGCGGGATTTTTAACACAGTCCATAGGTAGGATTATGTTAGGAGTCTTTTTTATTTATTCTTACACAGGGCTGTAACTTGGAGGGATGAATTTGAGCCTGGTAATCAAACTGTATGTCTTACTTGTTCTTACTTTAGCGGTACATCTTGCTGAAGAAATACGGACCGGTTTCAGAATTAAGTTTCCTTTTGGTGAAATTCCAAAGCGGGTTTTTGTAGGTGTCAATATAGTTATCTATTCATATGCGGTGCTGACCTTGGTTTTGGCTATGCAAAATGAGAGTGTTTCCATACCTTTAATCTGGGTATTTGCTATAATCCAAATACTGAATGTTATTGGACATATTGGATTTATGTTAAGAGCAAAGGGATATTTTCCGGGAGGATATACGACTATTCCCCTACTTCTCATAGCTCTGTTACTGACTTATGGTCTGGTGAATATATGAAGAAATATATGTACAGCAGACGAATAAAATTTTAAAGAAAAATGCTTAATATATAATAAAGATTTTAGAAAATAATTTGAATGCAGGAAGTAATGTTTATTTATTCAAAATAATAGACGTATTAATCCAGAAACAGCTAAATATGCAAGTGAAGTTAGTGAAAAATTCAAAAACCTATTTACTTTATTGGTTAACCTGTGTATTATATATTATAAGGTTGGAGGAGTACCGTGGATAACGTTAAGATGACTAAGGGGCAGGTTGAGGCCCGGATAAGTGATATGGTAAGCAAGTTTGAAAAGGAATACATGGGACGTGGCCCTAAGGATATAAAGACCAGAATAATTCAAAATCACATACTTATTATTATTGACGGTTTTCTTAATCCGTCCGAACAAAAGCTTGCTGACAATAACCATGGTATAAAACTTATAAAGGACATGCGTACAGCCTTATTTGAAAATGGGAGAGAGCCTTTTGAAAAGCTTATAAGGACAGTAGTGGATATTGAGATTTTAAGTACCCACTCGGATGTAAGCACTAAAACAGGAGAAAAAGTAATTGTGCTTACTGTGGGTTGTGACCTTGAAAAAAGGCTTAAAGCATAACTGAATATTTTGGTTGACCAAACGAAGGGTAAAAACTTGTCGTAGTGTAGGCCAATATTCATCAACCTGATTAATCAGGTTGATGAGTATTGGTTTTTTATTTTTAAGG
The DNA here is from genome assembly GCA_026414765.1 of Clostridia bacterium. Lineage (NCBI taxonomy): Bacteria > Bacillati > Bacillota > Clostridia > Clostridia bacterium. The sequence continues at coordinate 223,970 of JAOAIJ010000043.1, forward strand.
AGGATTTATAATGGACAAAAATGTATTAGAAAGGTTTAATTTACCGGAAGAACTAAAAAATATGCTTGAAAGCGGTACAAAGGCAATTGTGCCCGCAAACCGCAAACAACTTCTTAATCTTGCAATGGGACATGAAGAGAATATGATGTTTGAGGTATGGTATGACGTCCCTGATCATGGCAGAGTAACGGAAGCAACTGTGGCAAAGTGTAAAAACGGCGCTGTGGTAAACTATATGGACATGTATATGAGAAGAAGAGACCCAGATTGTATGGTTGTTGCTGACATAGGAGAAACAGACAAACCGAGATATAGGGATGTATATGGAGAGGATTTCAAGCCCCTGCGTAACATGACTTTTGACTGGTTGAAACAGCAGAAACTTATAGTAATGCCATTTATGGCGGGTGGAAACGATCTAGGATACCCGGCACTACTAGTTGCGCCTGTCAATGCAGGTTTTTTTGCTGCAGGCCTTGCGGACTTACAGGGATTTATTCCTGAAAATGAAATACCACAGGGCTTCAAGCCTAAGGCAGTGATATATCTTGCTCCACCTTTCAGACACACACATTTTGACGGGAAACAGGTTGTGGTGCATAACAGACTAAATGAAATGCATGAGTTGTTTTCATATAATCTGTACCCGGGACCGAGTGCAAAAAAGGGAATATACGGCGTACTGCTTAATATAGGAGAAATTGAGGGATGGGTTACTGTACATGCTTCTACTGTAAAAGTCATAACACCTTATGAGAATGTAATAACCGTAATGCATGAGGGTGCTAGCGGCGGAGGAAAAAGTGAAATGATTGAGCCGGTCCATAAGGAGATGGATGGACGAATATTACTCGGAAAAAATCTTGTAACCAATGAAAAGACCTATCTTGAACTGAAAGAGACTTGTGAGCTGCAGCCGGTTACCGATGATATGGCACTTTGCCATCCATCGCTTCAGAATGGAAGTAAAAAGCTTATAGTAAAAGACGCTGAAGAAGGATGGTTTTTAAGAATAAACCATATAAACAAATATGGTACAGATCCACACTATGAGAAATTATGCGTACATCCTAAAGAGCCGCTTATATTTCTGAATCTCCAAGGAATACCTGGTTCAACATGTCTTATATGGGAGCATACAATGGACGAACCAGGAAAACCGTGCCCCAATCCAAGGGTTATAATGCCAAGGAGGTTTATTCCGGATATAGTAAATGAACCGGTTGAGATAGATGTGAGAAGCTTTGGCGTTAGAACTCCGCCCTGTACCCGTGAAAAGCCGACATACGGAATCATGGGAATGTTTCATATACTTCCGCCAAGCCTTGCGTGGTTATGGAGATTAGTGGCACCGAGAGGCTATGATAACCCAAGCATAACAGATTCTGAAGGGATGAGTAGTGAAGGTGTCGGCTCATATTGGCCTTTTGCCACGGGACGAAGGATTGACCAGGCTAATCTCCTCCTTGAGCAGGTAATCAACACATCGGGAACCCGGTATATACTTATTCCGAATCAGCACATAGGCGTATATAAGGTGGGATTCATGCCGCAGTGGATAGCAAGAGAGTATCTCGCAAGACGTGGTAGTGCCAAATTCAGGACAGAGCAGCTGGTTGAATCGAGATGTTCGCTGCTTGGATATTCACTTGAAAGCCTGAAGGTTGACGGAACATTCCTGCCAAAGGCGTTTTTACAGCCTAATCTTCAGCCTGAGATAGGCTTTGAAGGGTATGATGCTGGTGCCAAGATACTTTCGGATTTCTTTAAGAAGGAGCTTGCAAAATTCATTTCTCCTGAGCTAAACCCGTTAGGCAGGAAGATTATAGAGTGTTGTATATGCAACGGTACACTGAATGACTATGCACAGTTGATACCCATGAGGCTATAGTATAAAGATAGGAGAGATGATTTATCGGACATATTTATTAATATATTTGTCTGATGAAACAATTATATGGAAAAGTTAATCAAAGTATCAAGCGAGAAGGATATACCCCTGCAGTACAGAAATACTCCTGTAGAACAGCTTCTTAAATATCATAATCTGAATCATACGTTCGGCAGCCATCAGAATGCGGAATTATTGGTCGGAATGTGTATGGATAACCGCAAACAACTTAGTATCCCCAATAACTATGCTTATATAATCCGTACCGGTGGAGGAAATTTACGCTATAATGAATTTAAGATATCATATGCCATTGCAATGGGCGGAGTCAGGAGTATAGTGCTTATAGCCCACAATGAATGTGGTATGGTGAACCTTATGTCAAAAAAAGAAAAATTTGTAGAAGGAATGATAAATAACGCCGGATGGAATGCCGAACAGGCAGAAGAACATTTTATGAGTTTTGCTCCTGTATTTGAAATCAACGATGAAATCGGTTTTGTTTTAAGTGAAAGCAAACGCCTGAGGGAGAAGTACCGTAACATACTGATAGTTCCACTGTTCTATATGCTGGAGGATAACCTTTTGTATATAGTGGTGGAAGACTAAAATATTGATAATAAGTGTCATAAAGTATGCATCCTTCGTTTAGTTTTGTGCTGTAAAATTATATCAAAAGCTATATTTGGAAAAGATAAATGGCGAAGCCTGACGGATATCCGTCAGGCTCTTCGTAATACAACAGTACCCTGCTTATAAATGCAGGGTACAGGCTTATGGTGCAGGCTTTTGATTTTTCTTGATATTTGTATCTTTATTGGAAGGATTGTTTTTTGTATAACTCTTTTTCTTTTTAGGTATAGAGTTAGTACTTTCTGAATTGTTCTTTTTCGTCATATCTTCAACATATTTACTGTAATTTCCTATAACTTGTTCACTTCCGTCAAATCCTTCAGAGGCGCTAAAAAATTGAGAGATAATGTCCTTTGTTTTTTCTTCTTCATGTATAAAATAAGATACTCCATTTGAATATTTACTACTGCCGGGAAGCGTATAAAAACTAACATTTTCCGATTTGAAGCTGCCTATATTTTGTGCCAGCCCTATCAGCTTGCTCAGCATCATGTTTGTTTCCAGACTGTCAAATATATCTGTTACAACATCATTAAATTTGTGTATGTAAAACATATTGGCTTTTTGCTTTATAAGCTCTTTAATCAGGTTTTGCTGAGCATCTATTCTCTTGATATCAGAGCCGTCATAGAATTCAGTAGCCTTACGGCCGTAACCTCTGTATCGCATATATTGCTCTGCCTTGTCGCCATCCAGATCCTGTAGTCCTTTTTTTAAATGGATATGGAGATTTTGAGCATCATCATCATAATTAAGATCTTGTGGAACATAAAAATCTTCTATACCGCCAAGTTTGTCAATTATTTTACGGAATACTGACGTGTCTATATAAACAAAATATTTGATGTTTGCCTGTAAAAGTCCACTTACAGTTTCAACTGCGAGTTTTGCTCCTCCATGTGGATACGCAAAATTGATTTTTCTTTCTTTTTCCTCGATATATACTTTTGTATCTCTCGGAATCGAAATAACATTTACTTTTGTTGATGAGGGATCATAGTTAACCAGCATAATGGTGTCAGTATTTCCATTTACCTTATCGCCGCCAAGCACAAGTATATTTACGGGTTCCTGTATTTCCTTTATACCTTCCAAAATACCGCCAAGAACATTTTTATTTCCAGTTTTTGCTGCACTGACAGTACTGCTGCTGAGGTAGTTAAGTACAAAAATACCGGTAGCAAAGAGAAAAATCATAACAACCGTACTGGTCAAAAGTGCAAATTTTCTTATGTTCATATTTTACCTCGTAGAAGATTATGTTTTGTAGACAACCCTCAATTTTTCTTCTTCTTAAAAAACATTTTGAACACTATGACAAAGAGTAATAAGATAATTGCTGCTATTACTACATATTCAAATCTTTTGAAAATAGGGCGGACAACTGTTTCATAGTCTTTACCAAACCAGTACCCAAGATATATTAGGGTAAAATTCCATGGTATCATACCTGCCAGAGAAAAAGTAAGAAATTTTTTCAGGTCCATTCTGGCTATACCTGCAGGAAGCGATATGAATGTTCTTATAACCGGAAGCAATCTTCCGAAAAAAACTGCTGCAACACCATATTTGTTGAAGGTGTTTTCTGCTTTATAAAAATGGTCTTGTGATACAAAAAAGTATTTTCCATATTTTAATATAAAAGGCCTTCCGCCAAAATAACCCACAGTGTATGCTATTAAAGAACCTACCATGCTTCCAAGATTTACTGCAATGTTTGCACCAAGAAGGGACATGGCACCGTTTGAAGCCCTTACCATATTTCCTCCTAAGGGAAGCACAACTTCACTCGGCAGGGGAATGCAAGCACTTTCGATTAGCATTCCTATACCGATTCCCCAGTAACCGAAGGAATTGATTATTTCTATTATTACTTTTAATATCTTTTCAATATGTTCCAGCATCAGAAATCTCCTTGTTTAAAATACTAAATTTGCTGTAAAAATCACGGTTCAGGTTTTTTTGTCCCTTTAATCGAGCTTTCTGTATTTGAAGGGTTTTTCTTTGTAACACTCCGCTTAACTGTATTTTTTGTTTTAGAACTTCCTTTTCGCGTATTACTTTCTTTTTCCGTATCCCTGCTCTTACTTCCTCCGTTACTAAATTCACTGAAGCTTTCATCTGCCTTGAAAAACTCTGAAATAACTGCATCGGCATTTAATACTTCTTTAGTATTGTTATTCAGTATTTTATTGTTGTATACGTAATACCAACTACCGCTAGTCTTTTTATCTTCGCCCAAAAGTTTAAAGGTGGTTACATTATCTGCTTTTATTTGTGTAATATTATTTGACATTTTTAAAGCTTCATTCAGTGTAACATTGGTTTCTATTCTATCAAATACCATATCCAATATTTTGTTGAATTTTGGAAGGTATAAAATATTAGCTTTTTGGCGTATCAGTTCTTTTATGAAATTTTGCTGTGCGTCAATCCTTTTTATATCGCTTCCATCATAATACTTCCGCAGTTCCTTATCGCTTTTCTTATAATAGTTTGGATGTCTGAACCTCATATAACCTTCTGCTTCTCTTCCGTTCAAGTGCCTCTGACCCTTTTTCAAGTGTATATGAAGCTTCTGAATATCATCATCATAATCCATATTTGCAGGTATATATATATCAACACCGCCAAGTTCATCAATCACATCTCTGAATACAGATGTATCAACGTAAACGTAATAATTAATATTTATGTCTATCAGGTCGTTTATTGCAGATACGGCCTGCTTAATTCCTCCGTGAGGGTAAGCAAAATTTATTTTATGGGTAGAACCGTCAATTTTTACTTTTGTATCCCGGGGAATTGAAAGTACACTGATATTTGCCGTTTTAGGGTTATAATTCACGATCATCATGGTGTCAGTATTGCCATTAACCTTATCTCCGCCCAAAACAAGTACATTTACAGGGTTTGTGCTGCTGAAAAAATCCTTCATAATATCACTGGCAAAAAAATCACCTGCTGAACTGTTATTAATATATCCTAGTAAAACGATACCCGCAGCAAACAAAAAAAACAATACTATTGAACTTAGTGTCAGATAAAATTTTCTTGCATTCATGTCTTAACCTCTTTTTCTTAAGATCCTTATAACAACTATTGTACTAAAAATACATATAATAACCCATATTAATAAATGGTTATTATGATAAATATGACGAAACGATACTTACAAAGTTCCGGCTAAAATAAATCAATAAAAATAAATCCTTACATGCAAAAGCACTTGAAAAGCCTTTTCCAAGTGCTTTCAGAGTATTATGTCAAAAAACAATTAAAGTATATAACAATATCGGAATTTTTGTCAAATCATGTATTAAGCAGCTTGTTTTAAAATACTCATTAAAAGTAACAATAAATAAAATTTTACCAAATAAAGTTCCGCAATTCAATAAACGTAAGAAGATTGTAAATATTTCGAGCAAAAATTTAATTTGAATCTTTAAAACTACCTGTATTAAAATTGGCAAGAGGATTACTGTCCACTGCATCCTTTAGCTGCTTATTGTCCAAATGTGTATATATCTCTGTTGTCGATATGCTTTCATGTCCAAGGATCTCCTGTAATGCTCTGATATCCACATTGCCATAACGGTACATAAGAGTAGCGGCAGTATGCCTCAGCTTATGTGTAGAATACCTTTGAGGGTCCAGACCTGCTTCTATTATATACCTTTTTACTATTCTCTGAACCATGTTATTGCATATGCGCTGTTTACGCTCACTGAGGAAAAGAGCATTCCTGTCTTTTACACCTTCTACAGATCTGACTTTCAAATATTCTTCTATAGCCTTTATACAGGCATTATTAAGATAAACCGTTCTTTCTTTATTTCCTTTGCCGATTATTGTTAATGTATTGTTCTTTATATTATTCAGATTTATTCCCACAAGCTCCGAAAGACGCATTCCACAGTTTAAAAACAGAGTAAGTATTGCATAGTCGCGTTCGGAATACTTACCTTTGACAGAAGTAAGAAGTTTTTTGCTCTCTTCGATATTCAGATATTTGGGAAGCCGTTTCAAAAGCTTTGGAGATTCAAGCTCACTAGCAGGATTTATTGACAGTTGTTTTGACTTGTTTGTGAGATAGTTGAAAAAAGATTTAAGGCTTGCTACTTTGCGTGCACGCGAACTTGCAGTATTGTCACGTTCCCGGCTGACAAAAGACATGAATTCATAAAGGACACTTAAAGTGACCTTGCTGATCAAATCCAGGTTTACATCAGAAATAGCTATTGAGTCAAAATCTGTTTTTTTATCTATAACTCCAAAGTGGATTTTTAAAAATCTGAAAAACACTCTAAGGTCATAGAAGTAAACCTGAACTGTGTTTTTAGATTTTCCCCGGATGGTTTCCATGTAATTTAAAAAATCTTTCAATATCAAGGGTGATTCCTGAATATGATTTTTCATATGTAAAACCTCACAAATACGTAAAACTCAATAATATATGGTTTTATTATAACATATGACCGGGATTTATTATATATAGTTTATGGTGTTATTTTATTTATCTTACAATAGGTAATATGTGTAAATCCTATAAATCAGTTGAAAAACCGAAGAACAAGTGCTTAAATAATAGTGTGGAAAAACAAATTATCAAATTTATGCTGGTAAAACACTATTGAGGAGAAATATATGAAAAAAAGTCTTATTGTAATAATGGCTATAATTATACTCAATATACTTTCAAATACTGCTTATGCAGGTCTTCCGGATATTTCAGACGATGTTTCATATATACTTATCGACTCAAAAACAGGACAGGTGATAACCGAACAAAATGCTGATATCAGACTGCGTCCAGCCAGTACAACAAAGATTATGACAGCTATTCTTGCTTTTGAAAACTGCAAACCTGATACAATCATGAATGTGTCTAAAAAAGCTGTATATGACATAGGCAGGGGAGGGATGCATGTCGGAATAGAGCCCGGTGAAAGCAATCTTACACTTGAAAACCTTGTAAACATAACATTAATAAAGTCTGCGAATGAAGCAGCAAATATAATTGCGGAAAATGTAGGAGGATCCAAAGAGGAATTTGTAAAAATGATGAACAAAAAAGCCGCTTTTCTTGGGGCCTATAATACCAATTTTGTTAATCCGTGCGGTAAAGACGATGCAAAAGCCGATAGGGAACACCTATCAACCGCCAGGGATATGGCAATGATTGCAAGGCATGCCATGACAATACATGGAATCAGAGAAATAGTTGCTAAAGAATACTACAGAGATATGCCTTCTACAAACTTTCATGAGAAATGGGGCTATTTCAGAACTACAAACAGGCTTATATGGAAAAGCAATGAGTATGCTTACAGCATAGATAATGCAGAAAAGAAATTTTATGTTAATGGAATCAAAACAGGGTATACAAGTGCAGCAGGTAATAACATACTGTGTTCTGCAGTCAACGAGAACGGAATGGAGCTGATTGCGGTAGTGATGCATGTCATGCATGGCAACAACGCAGTATTCAAATATGCAAAAGAATTATTAAAATACGGGTTTGAAAATTATTCTAATCAGACTTTAATTGATGCAGGAGTTACAGTTAAAACAGTTGATGTTGTTGGTGCAAATAATACAAAGACAGTTGAGTTGGTTACTTCCAGCGATTTTAAAAGTGCTCTTCCGTTAGACAAGAGCAAATGGAATATTTCTAAAAAGGAAAACTACAATCTGCCTTTGAAAGCTCCTGTCAGCAAGGGAGATAAGGTAGGGTATATAGAGTATATGAACAACAATATAGTCCTTGGCAGGGTTGATATTGTTGCCAAAAGCAATATTGAAGCAATACCTGAGCAAAAAGAAGAAAATAAAGCTTTTCGTTTTACTAAAATAATTATTTTCTTAGTATTAACTATAATTATTCTCCTTTTAATAAAAAGATTTGCATTTTTGGTACCGAAGCTGATTACAAAAAGAATCGGTGAAAGGAATTTGCAGTAATCTCTTAAAATAAGAGTTAATACATCTTAAGTCCGGGGCTATATAGACAAAAGATAGCACATTTTGATATAGATATAAAAGAAGGGTGGAATATACCTTCTTTTCTACATTACGGCTTTGATCATACTGATAATCGATAATAAATTTAGATTGGTAAATAATCACGTCTATAAATCGTGTATTATGTACTTATCCCTTTCATATCACTTATCCAGAGATTTGACAAAATGACAATAAAAATCTATACTTTATGTAAAACAGATAAAATTTTCATTTACTGGTTATTCTAGCCCGTCAGCAAGCAAATGGGAAAATGAGGGGGTAAAATAATGAAATACAAAGGAAAAAAAGTATTTTTTTGTACTTTGATACTGATTCTAAGCACTTTGTTTTCTACAGCGGTTGTTTTTGCTGACAACAGTTCTATTTGCAAAACCGGAACAATTACCGGTAAAGTCGTAAATCTAAGACAATCCCCGAATACTTCTTCAAAGATTATTGTAAAAATTACATATGGAGAGAAAGTTAATATAATTGACAGTTCAAAAGGCTGGCACAAGGTAATGTATAAGAAAAAAGAAGGCTGGATAAGCAGTGATTATCTGAAAATTACTGAAACTCCCGGAATTTCGGAAACTGTGCAAGCTACCGGCAAAGTGGATGTAAAAGTACTAATGCTGAGGAAAAAACCTGATACTGCATCAGAAGTTATCAGAAAGTTAAAAAAAGGTGATACATTTTATATACTTGATTCATCAAAGAAATGGTACAGTATCAAAACTTCAGATGACTTAAAAGGTTGGGTTTATGGTGATTACATAAAAATAGACAAAGCAATGAAAGCCAGAGAAGCAGAAATACCGGTATCCCGTGGCAATGATGAAAGGCCGGACAATACAAAAATAAAAGATGAAGAGCCTTTAGACCTTCAGATAAAAGAAGCACCTTCAGTTCAACAGAACGATGTTATAGCCGTTTCACCAGTGGATTTGCAAGCATCTGTCCAGCAAATTATTGTTACACCGTCAAGTATACAAACCGATACGATTCCACAGGAGGAACAGACAGATTCAAAGCCGCTAGGACAGAAAGTTATAGAATATGCATCAACTCTCTTAAATGCAAAATATAAGTATGGAGGGAATACACCAGAAGAAGGCTTTGACTGCTCAGGTTTTGTCAAATATGTATTTGCAAGCTTTAATATCAATATGGAGAGAACGGCTGCCAGTCAAGCAAACCAAGGTATCACTGTCGAAAAGGATAAGCTGTTAATGGGTGATCTGGTATTTTTCGATACTAACGGTACAGGTACCAACATTAATCACGTTGGAATATACATAGGGGACGGCAAATTCATTCATGCTGCTTCACCCAGGTATAATGTCACAATTACCAGTCTGTCGGATGCTTATTATCTGAAATCATATATGACTGCAAGAAGGGTTTTGAATCAATAATATAAAAATAATACAGTTTTTTTACAATTCGGTTAATATATTGATTATTCAATTATTACGGTGATATAATTTACTTAAGCTAAATATTCTATTACGGTTGGGCAGATAAAACTGCTTTCAAGATTGGTTGCTTCTGGGGTGGGAAGCTCTTTACAGAGCAGACCGCTTTTTTTGTACTCATTTACTAAAAAAATAAAATTGGAGCCTGATATGAAAAAGATACTTAAAACCACAGCCTTACTTTTGATTCTTTCATTAATACTACCTGTAATAATGGTCTCTGGTGCTGTAAGAAGTATTACAAAAAGAGATTTTCGCGGTTTGTGGGTAGCAACTGTACTAAATATGGATTATCCGTCAAAGCCTGCAACCGATCCGGAAATACTAAGAAGTGAAGCTGTAAAAATACTTGAAGACGCAGAAGATATGGGTATGAACGCAATTATCCTGCAGGTCCGTCCTGCTTCTGATGCTTTATATAAATCCAAGTATTTTCCGTGGTCAAAGTATTTGACCGGTAGTCAGGGACTGATGCCTGATGAAGGTTTTGATCCTCTTGAGTTTTGGATTAGTGAAGCACACAATAGAGGAATGGAATTGCACGCATGGGTAAATCCTTACAGGATAACTAAAGAACCTGTATCAGGTGTTTCTGATTTGTATTTTTCACACCCTGCTGTAAATAACCCTGAATATACCGTGAAGTATTCTGATGGAAACCTATATTTCAATCCGGGTATTCCGGAAGTCAGAAAGCTTATAATAGATGGTGTTATGGAAATAATAGAAAACTATGATGCAGATGGAATTCATTTCGATGATTATTTTTATCCGGGTAAAAATTTCGATGACAAGGCAGCATATGAGAAATATGGGAAAGAATATAAAAGTATTGACGACTGGAGAAGAGCAAATGTAGACTCACTTATCAGTGATTTGTCAAGTTCAATAAGAGACACCGGTAAAAATGTCCGTTTCGGTATCAGCCCCTTTGGTATATGGGCAAATAAAAGCAAGAATTCTTTAGGAAGTGATACAAAAGGGATGCAGTCATATTATGACCAATATGCCGATACACGGAAGTGGGTAAAGGATGGTTTGATTGACTATATCACACCTCAGCTGTATTGGAATATAGGGTATTCTGTAGCAGATTACAGCAAGCTGGTATCATGGTGGAAAAATACGGTGAAGGATACGGCAGTTGACCTGTATATCGGGCAGGCTGCTTACCGCGCCGGAAATTCTGATCCGTCAAGTCCATGGTATGGAGTAAATGAAATAGCAAGACAACTCAGACTTAATTCAGAAACCCCAGAAGTAAAAGGAAGTATGTTTTTTAATTATAGAGCTCTGACAAAAAATCCTTCTTTGAGGGCAGTTATAAAAGCTATATATGAGCAGCGTGACGGAGTTGTTGCCAAAATACCGGTTAATATGACGCGTCCTTCGGAAAATATACGTACACGCTTTGAAAAGTTTTATCTGAATGGTTCATCCGATCCAGGTAAACCGCTGTATCTAAATGGTAGACTTATAGAGGAACGTTCAAATCGGGGCTACTTCGGAATTCTTGTGCCGCTTGAAAAAGGACAGAACACATTTGCTTTCTCACAGGAAGGTTCATACGATACACGGGTCATATTCAGGGAAGCCGGATCATCTGAACCAAAAAAGATGGATACTATAGATATTCCTACTTCTTCCGTTTTTCCACAGACTCAGGAATACCGAACTGAAGGCGAGAAAATAACCTTTTCATGTCAGGCGCCTGTAGGTTCTGAAGTTACTGTGGACATAGGGGACAGGAGCTATAAGATGACACCTTCGGTTACAGCTCCAGCCGGTCTGGAAGCTTATCCCACTACCTATACTTATGAATATATAGTACCGGCATTTAAAGGAACTCCACGGAATATTGACCTTGGAACACCTGTTTATACAATGAAATATATGGGTACGGAGAAAAAGCGCTCTGCGCCTGCAAAAGTAGGAGTTATTATGAAAGATTCTCCGTTCTATGCCCAAATCATCAATAGGGTCGTAGATAGTTATGAAAGTCCATCTTCAGCTAACGGTGCAGATTTTGAGCTTTATAACGGAATGGTGGACTATGTAACGGGAATGACAGGCAGTTATGTACGTCTGTCATTTGGACAGTGGGTAAAAAAGAGTAATGTAAAAATATATGCATCAAAACAGCAAATACGTCCTGTGATAAAAAGGGCGGTTTATAAAGCTGGGGAGAAGTGGGACAGCATAAAAATTGACTTATCTTATCCAGTAGCGGCAATCGCATCCTTTGATGGAGAGGCAATAAAAATGAATATCTCAAGAACATCCGCGGCACCAATCCCTGTGTTGCCCAAAAATTCACTTTTATCATCTGTAGAGGTGTCTAAGGATGGCAGTAGTATTCAATATACTTTGTCATTAAAGAAAAACCAGAGTATTGAGGGGTATTATGTTGAGAAAACGTCCTCCGGAGTGACATTGTATATAAAAAGAATTGTAAATGTCAAAAAGGGAAAGACCCCTCTCACAGGTATTACCATAATGCTCGATCCCGGACATGGAGGCAGCGAGGCAGGTGCAACAGGTCCGTTGGGCTTGAGTTATGCAGAGAAGACTATAAACTTAAAAACGGCACTGAAGCTGCAAACTGAGCTTAAAAAGCTTGGAGCGAAAGTTGTTATGACAAGAGTAACAGACAAAACAATATCTCTTGAAGAACGCCTTGCAGCATCACGAAATGAAAAGCCGGATATGTTTATATCAATACATGCAAACAGTATGAACGATAATGTAGATATATCCAAAATATTCGGATTTTCAGTCTTTTATCGTGGAGTACACTCGAAGAATTTGGCTGAAGCAGTATATAGCCGTACGATTGAAAGCTTGGATCGCAATAAACATGGTACAAACAGAAGAAATTTTTATGTCACACGCGGTACATGGACTCCGTCAATTCTGATTGAAAGCGGATTTGTACCAAATCCCTATGAGTTTGAATGGCTGACCGATGAAAAGGAACAGACCAGGCTGGCTAAAACTATTTCTGAAGCCGTGTTAAAATACTTCAGTTCAAAAAGATAATGGTTTATCAGTGTTTTCTTCATATAACAATAACAAAATCTACTTTAAAAATTACAAAAAAATCGAGAAATCATTATGAGGAAAATTTTATGAAACGTAAATCAATTTTTTTGATCATATCAATATTAATTTGCATATTTTTAGTAGCTTTAGTCTGCAGTCTGTATTTTAACTCAAACATGCCCTTTAGCGGTGTGATTGTAAATGCTGCAGAAGGTGAAGAAGCAGCTGTAAACCTGCAGGATGATAACGCTTCAATAAACGGTTCGGATGAGATAAACAAAAGAGTAAAGCAATCATTGAATTTGCTGGTATTAGGCTGCGATAGTACTTCAGGAAATACAGATACAATAATGCTGGTCAATCTTAATACGGACACCGGTACATTGAATATACTTTCTATTCCGAGAGACAGCAGAATCACAAATACAAAAAGCAGTATAACAAAAATAAATTCAGTATACTCTGCTAAAGGAATAGACAAAACCGTCGAAACTGTAAAGAGTTTATTAGGTGCAGAAATTGATTATTATGCAGTAATCAATACAGCTTTATTCCGGAAAGTTATAGATATACTGGACGGAATAGATATTGAGGTGCCTGTTGATATGAAGTATGACGACAAAAAGCAAGGTCTGCATATAAATTTGAAGAAGGGGTGGAACAGGTTAGACGGGAAAAAAGCAGAGCAGTTTGTCCGATTCAGAAAATCAAACATTTATGATGAAAAAACAGCAAAGTATTATGACGGAAGTGATCTGAAAAGGATAAATGCACAACATTATTTTATAAAAGAAATAGTTCGTCAAAAAATGAAAATAAGATATATTACTAAACTTACTAAGGTTGCTGATGTTGTCCTGAAGGAAATCAAAACCAATATAGGGGTATCAGATATAGCGATTATTGCGTCTAAGCTGGCTAATATTAATTATGAAAAGGCAAAAACTTTTATACTGCCGGGAGAAGATATATATAAAAAGGATAAAACGTATTATTTTGCTAGTGATAAAGACAAAACAAAAGAATTGATATCCCAATATTTTGATGTTTATAGGTGAGGTTTAGTGTAATACCCAATCTCCATAAAATCTTCATAAATATACTTTAAAATAGAGCTATCTTAATTAGCTCTTATTTTTTTGCTTAGAAAAGTCCGTTCAGTTACATAAACAAAAAAAGTGTTAACCACCGTTATCCTTGGCATAATTCTTGCTTGTTTATTATGTAAAACTAATATGGGGGGATAGACATGAAAAATAAAAAAATCATGTTATGGCTACTAGGCGTGCTGGGGTTTTTATTGATATATAACCATTTCATTGCTCCATTTCTGATGCTATATAAAAATCGGTTGGGTATGGGAATGCACTGGAGAATGTATAACAATTATAACTACTTTGTAGACTCGCGCTTCATTGTCATTATAGTGATCCTGACTTCAGGGATACTGGTATACGGTCTGATAAAGCCTGGAAGGAGCAGTACAAGGTGCCCAAAATGCAGCAAGGAGATACAAGATGAGCGTTGGAGGGTCTGCCCGTACTGTGGGGCAAACGTAAATACAAAAGAGGTGAAGTGAAATGACTCTATTTTTTTTATTGATGATAGCTGTAACGATATATTACTTTTTTATAACCAAAGGAGAGAATATCTTTAAGGCAACCTCAGACACAACCAAAAGGTGTTCAAATTGTCATAATCCAGTCAAAGAGGATTTCAATGTATGTCCTATATGTAAGGAAACTCTAAAGAAGAAATGTGAAAAATGTGGAGAAAAAGTTGAAACATCCTGGAAGTATTGCCCTTATTGCGAAGAGCCAACAGACGGAAGTGGAGGAAGATGAAGAAGCGAATAAAGTATAAAATTGTTATTACAATGATGGTCGTACTGATAAGTGTTTTGCATTATTTTGTGGGTTTACCCGATTCTCCGGTCCATGGCTTTTACAGGCTCCTATACTATATACCAATTATACTTGCGGCATTTGTCTTTGGCTTTAGAGGAGGGGTAACCGTATCACTTTTAGTGGGGATAATATATTCTCCATTTTTACTGCTTTCTTTTGGAGGCTTCGGGTGGGAGGCCATAAATGATTTACTAGATATAGTTTTGTTTTTTGCTATCGGTATTATTACAGGCATTCTCGTTGAAAAGGAAAACATGAGTCTTAAGAGACTTGACGATGAACTAAAACGGTATATCCTTCTTGAAAACTATACAAGTGGTATTATTGAGAGCATAAAAAGCGGTGTTGTTGCTGTAAATAACGATCTTCTCATTACGATGATAAACAAAGGGGCAAAGAATATACTTAAGGTTGGAGATAATTGTATAGGGCAGAATTTCTCCGATGCTTTTTCGTGCTGCAAGGAAGTGAATGAAAGGATATATGATTCAGTAAGAAAAGGTATTGCATATGATAACCTTGAATTGATTATGAAAGATGATAATACTGTAAGAACTATAAAAATAAGCCTGTATCCCTTGATATTTGAAGAAACAAAAAAGGGGCTTGTAATTATCCTAGAAGATGTAACTGAAGTAAAAAGACTGCAGCAGCATGTGCAAAGGAATGATAAATTAGCGGCTTTAGGAGAACTGTCAAGCGGCATTGCTCATGAGATAAGAAATCCGTTAGGAATCATAAAAGCTATAGGACAGACAATGAAAAATGAGTTGAGTACAAATCTTGAGGTTGTAAATGAACTTGAAATCATAGATGAGGAAATTGAAAGGGCAAACAGGATTGTCAAGGCGCTAATGGAGTTTGGAAGACCGGGAGGAAACAAAAAAATGTCTCTCTCAATCAGTAGTATATTGAAAGAAGTGTTTACCGTCACTTCAAAGTACATGGAACAACACAAGGTTGAATTGATTTTTGAAGAAGTATGCAGTGCAGATGTAATTGGTGACAAGGAGCAACTAAAGCAAGCATTTATAAATATAATATTTAATGCTGTACAAGCCATGAATGGCGGGGGCAAACTTTCAGTTTGCATAAAAGAGGATTTGGATAAAGCAGTCGGTATTAGCTTTAAAGATACCGGTACAGGAATTACTGACGGAGATATCAGTAAAATATTCAATCCGTTTTTTACAACAAAGGATGATGGTACAGGGCTTGGACTTTCGATAGTCCATAGAATAGTGGAAGAACATGGCGGGAAGATAAATGTCATTAGCAAGAGAGGACAGGGAACTACCTTTGAGATTGTTCTGCCTCAACTAAAGGAGGTATCTTAGCAGTTTATGAAAAAGATATTGATTGCTGACGATGAAAGGAATATGAGATGGATACTGTCAAAAAACCTTAAGGAAGAGGGCTTTGAAGTGATCGAAGCTGTGAATGGTGAAGAAGCTTTCAATCTGTTCATAGACAGAGAGCCGGATATGGTTCTGCTTGATTTTAGAATGCCTGTGATAGATGGTATGGAAGCATTGAGAAGAATAAAGACCATAAACGATACTATACCAGTTATAATGTTAACTGCACACGGCAGTACAGATGCTGCTGTAGAAGCCTTAAAACTTGGGGCACTGGATTATTTGCCCAAACCATTTGATATAGAGGAGTTGAAAATTGCAATAGGAAGAGCTCTGAAAATTGAGGAGCTCTGCAATGAGATCGACAGCTTAAGATTACAGTTTGCTGAAAGGTATGATGACCGGATCATAGGCAGCAGTAAAAGTATGAGAGAAATATTTGAAGTCATAGACAGGGTGGCAGATACGTCTGCAACTATTCTTATTACTGGAGAGAGCGGTACGGGAAAGGAACTTATTGCAAGTGCCGTTCACAATAAAAGTTTGAGGAAAAATAAGCCCTATATAAAAGTCAATTGTGGTGCTATACCGGAAAACCTTATAGAGAGTGAGTTGTTTGGATATGAAAAAGGTGCGTTTACAGGAGCTCAGAACAGAAAACTCGGTAGATTTGACAGGGCTCAAGGGGGAACACTTTTTTTGGATGAAATAGGGGAATTGAGCCTCTCGCTACAGGTAAAGCTTCTTAGGGTACTTCAGGAACATGAATATGAAAGAATAGGCGGAACTGAGGTTATTAAATCTGATGTAAGGATAGTCACAGCAACTAACAGAGATCTTGAAAAGATGGTGGAAGAAGGTAGATTCAGAGAAGACCTCTTATATAGGTTAAAGGTAATACCCATAGAGATACCTCCACTAAGAAAACGAAAGGAAGACCTGGAGTTTCTGATAAATTTTTTTATTGAAAAGTATGCTGTGGAGATGAATAAAGGGAGTATAAGGATTGATAAAAATGCCCTGGATATACTCAAAGGATATGATTATCCAGGCAATATCAGGGAGCTTGAAAACATAATCGAAAGATCGGTAATATTATCGGCTGAAGGCAAAATTACTGCATCGGTACTACCTAAGGATGTGGTAAAGGAATCTTTTGCAAATAAAAAAGATTTGTTTATACTCCCTGACAAAGGAATTTCTCTTGAGGAAGTTGAGGAAAGCTTTGTAAGACAGGCTCTTGAAAAGGCTGAGTGGAACCAGACCCGGGCGGCAAAACTACTCGGTATATCACGACATGCATTGATATACCGGATGGATAAATTTGAACTAAACAAGTGATAGCAGTATTGTTTTTATTTGATTTTTTCGTATTTATATAACTTGAGCGTTTTTGATGCAGGTGTACTAATTCATACAGACAGGTGTTGGATTTTGCACAGTTTTATACTTGCCTTGTATGAAAACACAATATATCCACAGTTTATTTCATTGATATAGGGTTGGCATGGTTTTTGCTTATTATATTTGCATAATAAAAAAGGGGGTGAAAGAATTATGACAGCTAAAAATCCGATCATTAAGCTTATTGGTGTCTTGCTGGCAGTAATCATCGGACTATGGTTGATACTTGTATTAATAAACGGTACAGGTTCTGGATTTAGAATCGGTTTCAGTGGAAACCATGATGGGGGGCATTTATATATGGGTTATGGTTTAGGTTTGACAGGTACGATTTCATTCTTGCTGTTATCACTAATAAAAATACTTTTCGTACTTTTCATTGTGGGACTGATTGCAGGAATAGCAATGGCGATTAAGAATTATATGTTTACAGCTGAAGATGTTGAAAAAATCAAAGGTACTTTCACTGGAAAGAAAACGGCTGTGATCAAAGAGAAATGCAGTACATGCGGTAAAGAACTTGAAAATGACTGGAAGGTATGTCCATACTGTGGTAAAGAAGCAAATAACCAAAATATTTAGTAAGGAGGGAAATAGCATGTTTAATAATTCATGGATAAAATTGGCGGTTGTATCACTTGCTGGTATTGTTATAAGCTTTGGAATTCTCTGGGGTTTAAGCCTGTTTAGCGGGTATAGCAATGGACAGATGAATATGGGGTATGGATACCAGATGAACGGAATGCAGATGAGTCAGCATAATGGAATGTATATGCAGGGTGGCATGAATATGCAGGATGGTATGAACATGAATGGTGGCATGAATATGCAAGGTGGTATGAACATGAATGGAAGCATGGGCGGCGGTATGATGATGCATGACATGATGGGTATGCAAGGTGGTATGAGCGGAAACATGCAAGGTGGTATGGGTATGATGGGCGGAATGGGAATGCACTAAGATTTCTTATAAGACCTGGCGTTTGCGGCCAGGTCTTATTTTGCTTTCTTCATAAAATCTTCACAACTTCCTGTTACAATCAAACAAAAGTTTAAAAACAGGAGTGAAAACTATGGCAAACACAAAAAAAATAAAGAAAAGTATTTTTGTTATTTTAGGTGTTGCGGTTATATTTGTTACTGGTCTGGCTGCATGCAGTGGTTCATCAAATGAAAAAGAAAGCACTTCTGCAAGTGGTGGGGATTTGGTAATAACAAAAAGTGAGATTTCAGAAACAGCAAAATTCTACCCATATAAAGTTGGCAAAACTAATATGGAGGTAGTAGCGTTAAAAGCATCAGACGGTACTATAAGAACCGCATTGAATACATGTCAGGTATGTTACGATTCAGGTAGAGGCTATTATGTTCAGGAAGGCAGTGAGCTTGTTTGCCAGAACTGTGGGAATAGGTTTGGCGTTGATGACGTAGAGGTAGTAAGAGGTGGTTGTAACCCTGTACCAGTAATGAAAGAAAACAAAACTGAAGATGCTTCCACTATCACAATATCTAAGGAGTTCCTTGAACAGAGCAAGGAATTGTTCGGAAATTGGAAAAAGGGCTAATGTGAAGACTTAGAACTATCCGCATAGGGTGGTTCTATTTTTTATCTTTAAAAAATCTCTGTAAAATAGCCTATTCTGAAGTGAGAGCTAAGGAAAAGCAAGTTGTCATAAAAAATCCGGAAAAAGTATCAAATCTTCATAAAATCTTCACACCATTCAAATAAGATAGTTTTATCAGGATAATAACTAAAATTCTATGTGAGAGGGTGAAAAATGTGAGTAAAAAAACGATATTAATTCTTGTTGTTATAGCTGTAGTAGTGGTATTGGGTGTAGCCGGTGTATCAGTTCACCATATGATGAGATAGCAATAGGCAATCAAGGTAAAGGTTCAGACAGAAAAGAGGAAAGGAATTGTCAACAAATAGGCAAAGGGGTGTAAAAATGAAGTTCTTAAAAGGGTTCTTAGTATTATTTCTAATAACCATTATAATAGGTGGTCTTGGCTATATTGGATACAGTTTTCTTTACACGGATCATTCTGCTATGGATATGTCAGGGACACAGAACACGACCGCAGTTGAATCGACAGACAAGACTAATCCGGCTTCAAGCGCTCATCAAAACATGCAGGGGATTCAGCAGGACAGCTCCAAGCATAATCAGAATAGTTCCGGCGATCAGCAATCCTTAAATAATCATGTGGGTCTGAATCAGGCAAACGTGATATTACTGAATAAAGAGAAACTCAATAAATCGACAGCAGTGCTCAAGGAAGCACTGGAGTTAATGACAGTTGACCCTTATGCCCCAGATAAGGGAAATTCTGAGGATACCTCAGATATGCAGGCGGGTAATTCCAAAAAAGATAATGCTGCTCCTTCAGGTGCGGTGTCTCCAAATACTACAATGAAGAATATGGGGACAGCATACGATCCTAATAAGATGGAAAAATTGCATTCTGGATTATATAAAATTTCTGTAGGGATGGCATTATTGGAGCAATTGAATAATGAACTGACCTACCAGGCAGAAAATGCAAGCTCTGGTATTCAAAATCTGGTTCAGTATTACTCAAATCAGTATAATCAGACTGTACAAAACAAAAATAAACTGAATCAGGCATATATATATGTCAGCGAGGCAGCTAATCTTGTCAATATCAATCCTTACGTTTCTACAGACGGTCTAGTTTACGATAAGAATAGAATGAACCAGATACATCAGAGTGTATTCAAGCTTGCTGAGGGTGTGGCTGCACTGAACCTTCTTAGTGATGATTTTACAAAACAGACAATAATCCTATCAAATACCGTTCAGACATATATAAATAACACCAGCAGCAATACAGATACCGCTCAGATGAACCATACAGCCATATCTGCCGGCTTATTCGGGGGACTGTTTGAAAATGTAAGTCCAGCCAGTGTGATTAATGTAATACTTATCATATTTGTAACAGCCTTGATAATTGGGATTTTGGGTTTTATATCAAACCTCTTGAAGACTCCTGTACAAAAGAAGGTGAAAAAAGAAGATGCCGCAAAACACAGGGTAGAGTGCAAATTCTGCGGTAAAGAAATGAATGCCGAATGGAAATGCTGTCCGGATTGTGGTACAGAAAAAGTAGCTGAAGCATAATGAACATCCGTTTTGATTTCATTATGCACTGGCTTTGGGCGATAGTATGGTCACTGCTTGTACTTAGCGGATTCAGTATGATTGGGGCAAAATACGGATGGCCACTTAATTTCAATTACACAACAGCTGATTACGTTCATCGTATGGCAGCAGCAGTTTTTGTAATAATGACTTTCATATCTATTGTTTATGAAGTATACAGAAATATAAAAAAAGATACGAAACCTCTTGCATGGTTTGTGTCTGGGAAAAGCGGCTATCAGCTGTTTACATTTATAACAACGATGATAATGTCATGCCCTGATATGGCCAAAGAAGACAGTAAACGAGACTTAAAAGGTTAGGAGGAAAAGGCTGTGATGCAGAAACCCTGGTTCAAACTATTCATATGGTTTTTGGCAACATTCTTCTTCTATCTTGCTTCCGGAGTCATAATCTCAATGTTGAAGCCCGGCCCTACTGAAAATGAGGTTATGAAGTACATGACGGGTATGATGAGCGCAATGGACAGTTCCATGATGGGCGTGGCAATGAATATTGAGAATGACGGAGTTCTTAGCTCTGTAATAGCTTTATCTTCTTCTATGGCAGTACCTATTATCCTGGTGTGTGTGATTGCAGGTTTTGCAATCAGGTCTGCACAGAGGGGGGACTAGGTTCAGTTTACAGTTGATAATTGATAGTCAAAAGTTTAAAAAAACAATTAATGTAAGATGCATGACTGAAGGGAATGATGAAAAATGTTCCATAAAAAGAAAATTAACTTTTGGCGGTTGACTTTCATATTTATAGCGCTTATTGCGGTGACACTTGTATTTCAGTGGAGTCATCCACAGGAGAATAAAGCCCCGATGATGGATAAGAACATGGGTGGTATGATGAAAGAAATGCATGTATCAAATGCTTCAATATATGATCTGTTCAGTATAGATGATAATAAGAGTGCTATGAATAGTATGAGCAGCCATCATCGGGGACAATCAGACATAGTATTCAAGCTTAATTTTCTTACGACCGGTATAGTATTCTTTCTTTTACCCTTGATAATAGGAGGAGCTGCAATACTGGGAATCGTATGGGTGAAGTGATTATTAACCTACAGTTGATAGTGTATCAAGTTTAAAGGAAGTCATAGTTATTTTTTATAATGGATATTAAGATAGTATACTCTCAGGGCATTCGATACTTTGACAAAGAGAGGATTGATGAATATGAATTTATTGGGGGCGGCAGGTAGTCTATACATGGTTGTTTTGCTGATACTTCTTTTCATGGGTACAGGCTTTGCACTATGGCGATTCATCAGTTTTCTGATGGATCGGGGTACAACCAAGTACGAGACGGCTGAAAAGGCCAAAATAGCAGTACAGGCTAAAGCAACAGATAATAAAGCTGAATCAAAAGAAAAAATGGGAGGTCGTAT
Organism: Clostridia bacterium; assembly: GCA_026414765.1. Classification (NCBI taxonomy): domain Bacteria; kingdom Bacillati; phylum Bacillota; class Clostridia; species Clostridia bacterium. The sequence goes on from JAOAIJ010000043.1 coordinate 246,258, forward strand.
TATGGCAAACAATGGATGGATAAAACTGGCGGTGTTTTCTTTGGCAGGAATTTTAATTAGTTTTACAGTTCTGGGTCTTATCTCATCAAATGGCAACATGAACATGAATGGACAAGGAACTAATGTTCACCAGCAGCATCAGCAGGGGATGTACGGTAATATGAATATGCAGAATGGTATGAATATGAATTCACAGATGGGCAATATGCAAGGTAATATGAACATGAACAACAATGATATGCTGCAACAGCAAATCAACCAGATACAGCAGCAGTTGATTCAGATACAACAGCAATTAGGTATGATGAACGGTGGCATGGGTGGAAACATGCAGATGCAGCAGGGAAATATGAATAATATGGGTGGAATGGGTATGATGAATGGAATGATGGGCATGGGCAATATGCAGCAAGGTAGTGGAAACATGAGCAGTGGGGGAATGAGCATGATGTAGACACTGCCAACGTAAAAAAATCCTTTTAAAAAAGGTAAAGATATAGCTAGGGCGAATCAGTAGATTCGCCCTAGCTATATCTTGATAACAAATAAATCCACGTTACCTCAGCATTGGTATGTGTTAATATTATATTAATTATATAGGAATAGGAGGGTATGGCTTTGGGCAACAGGATGTTGGCGGTTTTATCTATAACAGCTGTAATAGTGGCAGCTGCAGCAGGTCTGACCTGGTATAATAACTATTCACCGATGATGCAGAAAAGTATGGATATGAAGGGAAGCACAGATACATCCGCTACAGGTAAATCATCTGAAATTACTTATCAAAACACTCATGATTACGCAAAAAACGTTGTAAAACCACGTGATGGTCAACCGCTTAAGAAGTTTTCAATAGTGGCTAAGGAAAGCAGTTTAGAAATCGCACCTGAAATAAAAATACCCGTATGGACATACGATGGCTCAGTTCCCGGGACAGAGATCAGGGTAACTCAGGGAGATTTTGTACAGGTAGAACTTAAGAATGAACTAAAAGAACCTGTAACTATACATTGGCATGGATATCCGCTTTTATCGGCTATGGATGGTGTGCCGGGAATCAACCAGGACTCTGTGAAACCGGGAGAAACCTTCGTATATGAATTTTCAGCAGATGTAGAAGGAACATACTGGTACCATTCACATCAGGAAAGCTCATCTCAGGTAGATAAAGGCCTTTATGGAGCGTTGATAGTCGAGCCTAAGGAAAAAATAAAAGAGTACAAGGACTTTACACTTATACTTGATGAGTGGATGAGTGACCCAAGTGGGATGGAAGAAATGGAGGGCATGGGAGGAAGTAATGAGAAATCTGATGGTCATATGGAGGGTATGGACATGACTTCTGACGGTACTCCGATGACAGAAGAAGAAATGATGGCATTTATGTATGATATTTATACTGTAAACGGTAAATCCGGAGATCTCATAAAACCTTTGAATGTGAAAAAGGGCGATATGGTAAGGCTGAGATTCATCAATGCAGGCTACCGTTCCCATGGAATCCATATACCGGGCCAGAACATAAAGGTAGTGAGTACTGATGGACAGGACATAAATGGAGCAGGATTGATTAAGGACAAAATAATTAATATTGCTCCCGGAGAAAGATATGATATAGAGTTCACAGTGACTTCAAACGATAATTTTGTGATAGATGCCCATGATGACAATGCTTATAATGAACAGCTCAGAATACCCGTAAATGTGGAAGGTGGAAGCGGAAATACACTGGAGGAAGCCATGGTTGCTGAATATGCATCCTTTGATCTGGCTAATTACGGAACGCCTACTGAAGGAAAGTATTCAATGAACCAACAGTTTACAGTAAACTACAATGCCGAGCTCAATATAAAGACAGATGGAAAGACACAGCAATATACAATAAACGGTAAAGTTTTCAGTGAGTTACCTGCTCTTAAGGTAAAGACCGGCGATTTGGTAAAAATGGCCTATGAAAACAAGAGTGAGGTTGATCACCCTATGCACCTTCACGGACACTTCTTCCAGATATTGTCCAAGAACGGTAAGACTGTCAGTGGAGCACCTATTATGAAGGATACTCTATTAGTGAAACCGGGAGAGAAATATGTGGTTGCCTTTAAGGCAGATAATCCTGGCAATTGGGTTCAGCACTGTCACGAACTACATCATGCTGCCGGAGGCATGATGCAGAGCGTAGAATACACAGATTTCAAATCCAATTATACGCCTGACCCTAATAACAAATTCAATAAACCTGAATAGTATAGGTGATGCATTTCCCATAACATATATGCATCCTGGCATACGTAAATATAAAAGCAGGGTTTAGCCCTGCTTTTATATAAATAATTCCTATCAGTTAAGTTTGTAGTAAATATCATCAGAAAATGAATGTACAAGAAAATAGCTAATCTTTAGTAATTTCTCCATTATCTTCAATCAATGCTTATCTAATTGTTTTGGTATTTCTGTTGATCTTTCTCCTACATATACTCCTACAACAGGCAGCTTTTTAAGAAAGTCAGGGTTCTTGTGGCTTTTGGGGGCCAGCTTATCAAAAGCAGCGGTCCAGTCCTTACCACCAAGAATCCCATGACCATGACTACCGTTTTTCCAGCCTTTCACATTGGTTATGTCATATACCACACCGTAAAGTGCTACATAGCATGGCTGACCATCCTTACCATTGTACTTTGCAAGGTCTTCCTTGGTGAATGTCTTTTGCTTATCAGATTCTGAAGCTTGAGGCTGAGTATTCTCATCTTTCAGATTTTTTGAATCTTCTAAGACTTTACTATCAGGAGAAATTTTTTCTTGAGATGAAGTGTCCGAAGAAGTATGGGCTATATCCCCTGTTGAATGACTACTGTAAAAATGTTCAAAGATAAAGAATCCTCCTAGTGCAATTAAAAGAACAGATATTATTACAATTGCAATAGCTATTGTTTTGGACATAGGAACCTCCAGGACATTTTTTGAAAATGATATCAAAGATATGTGAAGAATTTATGAAGATTCATCTGGTAAATTATTGTAATTTCTTAGATGATTAAATTATATATCAGTATGTGTATTCTTGTAAGGAGCGGCTAATAATATCCTTCACATGACCGGTGATTTCTTTTAGCTTAGTAGTTAGAACTATACTTAAACCCAAACAATAATCTATCATATAAGGCTCTATTCCTATAATAAGACCTTTAAGTCTGTTTTTTGAATATACCAGCATATCAAACAGATGAAGGTTATGCATTGTCAATCCTATATCATTCATGGTCACGATTTCTTCCAGTTTGAATACCATTATGTGTCCAGGTGGATTCCCAGATTGGGCCGCATCTATAATGAACAGATAATCTGCATCTTCCGTCTCATCCAAACAGTAGTCAATATCTGTTTCTCCGATTACATATGTAATAACACTTGTGGAATCTCTTTTCTTTAACTCATCAACAACATAGACGCCTATACCGTCATCCATTAAAAGCCGGTTTCCTATACCTAAAACAATAATTTTCATGGGTTTACCTCAATACACTTTATTTCACGCCCTTCACAGTAGACATGGGTCGCACAGGATACGCAAGGATCAAAGGAGCGTATGATACGTCCCAGCTCCAACGGGTTTTCAGTGTCCTTAATGGTTGTACCAATAAGTGCCTGTTCTGCTACGCCGTTAAGACCTTCATTATCGTGTGGTGAAAGGTTCCATACAGAGGGCGTGATGATCTGGTAAAAGGACACAACCTTATTTTCTAACTTAAGCCAGTGCCCTAAAGAACCTCTGGTAGTATCGACCAGCCCACTTCCTTGAGCGCTGTCAGGAACATCATACTTACTTTGCAGTGAAATTCCGGGAACTACATTATCTAGTAAGATTCCAACAACTTCAGCTGCCTTTTTCGCTTCCAACGCTCTTGCAACTGTCCTGTCCATTGTGGATATACCATGTCTGTATTCTCCACTGAGCCACTGTCTTGCCAGTGGTCCAGTCTCAAAAGGTAGATTTTTATACCTTGCGGCCTTGATCCACGTGTAAGCGCCGGCTTTGTTCATATTGTCAGTGATATTACCATTTTCAAAGGGCTTATATGTATTCTTACCTCCTGAAAACCAGGAATAATCAATTTCCTCAGTAATATTAACGGGGTTGAAGCCTTCTGTTCTTCCGTCGGAAAAGTAGACAAGAGGATCGACATATAAAGTGCCAAGAGATTTATAATTATTGAAAATACCGTAACTTAAAAGGTTTCCATAGCCTTTTCCGATACTGAAGTAATCCTTATAATATTCCGCAATGGAATAGACATCAGGCATCATTTTGTCAACTATGAACTGGTTTATCTTCTGAAGCAATGACTTAATCTTGATGATTTTATCAGTAGTAGGCTGGGTGGTTATTCCACCAATAAATATACCATGGTTATGGGGGACTTTGCCTCCCAGGACAGCCAGCATTTCATGTGCGCTTCGGCTGATTTCCAGAGATTCAAAATAATGCTGGCCTATCCTTGTGGTTATACTGTCAGGAAGGCGGAAATCAGAATGTTCAACAGGGTAGAGGGGGCGGATATCGGGGAGTCTTACAAAATCAGGGGTTGTATACTGGTAAAAATGTCTTATGTGATTTTGTATGAATTCACAACCGTGTAATATATCTCTTAGAATCTTGCCCTGTTCGGATACAGTGAAGCCAAGTGCATCCTCGAGGACAAGTGCCGCAGCTGTTGCGTGTGCTGTAGAACATATACCGCAGATTCTTTCTGTAAAATATACAACGTCGAAGGGACTCCTGCCTAAAAGCATTTTTTCAAATCCGCGGAACAAGAAGCCTTTAGTCCTGGCTTCAGTAACTATGTTATTCTCAACCTGTACCTCAATTTCCAAAAAACCACTTATCCTCGTAACAGGGTTAATAATTATTCTTTGTGTCATTTATTCACTTCTCCTTGTCGTATTATAGCTAATGAAAGGCTCCATCCTGTCTGGAAAACCAATCTGTGAGCATCCGATGCAAGGAGTGTCGTCCTTGACAGGCCAGTTCACATATTTATTCCATAGCCGTATAGGACAGTCGGTTCTTGTTACCGGCCCACGGCAACCTAATTTGTACATACAGGTTTGCTCACCCAGTCTGGTTGCAAAAATCCCCTGGTCATAAAAAGACCTTCTGGGGCATCTGTCATGAATACGGATACCATAGAACAGAATCGGTCTGTCCACATCATCAAGCTCCGGTTCGCCATATAGAAGTATGTGTGCAAGTGTTCCTAAGAACCAGTCAGGATGGCATGGACATCCGGGAAGTTTTATGACCCTTCGTTTAAGAAGAGACTGAATACTTACGCTTTGTGATGGATTGGGGTATGCAGACGAGACGCCCCCATGAGTTGCACATGCACCGACAGCGATTACATAGGCAGCTTTTTCACCTAATAGCCTTATCGCATCCAGCGCAGTAAAAGGTTTGCCTTTCCATCTTCCTATGATGTTATATAAACCATTGTTTTTTGTTGCAACAGCACCTTCCACAGCAAGTATATAATCTGTTCCTGGTGCGTTCATAAGCTTTTCAATTGCTTCTTCACCCCAGTCCGACATAAGGCTGTTATTAAAAAGCAGGTTTACCATGTTTGTAAGCATATATTCATAATCAGGATTTGTTCCATCTATGAGGGATATGATGTTACCTGAGCATCCGGTCAGCTCTAGCCAAATTAGATTTCTCTTAGTTAAAGTCCCATTACGTATGTTTTCGTCTATTTCATTTAAAAGCCTTTTAGCAGTTTGACTTTTACTTTGATAATCGGGACAAGATAAGCCTTCTTTATTCATTTTACTAACCGTCCTACTGCATTTAGTTTTGATAATATGTTTTGACCTGCATGGCAGGATGCAAATTCCTGTGTCAAATCCTGCCCGGCAACAAGCCCGAAATGCGTTGCTGCAGCCCAGGCGGCATTATTGGTGACATCATATATCACACCATTCACAGCAACATATGCGGGGTTTCCGTCTATACCATCGTATTTTGATAATTGTTCTTCTGTAAATACTGACTGATTAATATTGGTACTTTGTGGCGGAATGCTGCTGATGTTATACAGGGCACTTGGCTGTATTCCTTTTGTAAGTTGTTCGATTCCGCTTTCACTGCTATTTGTACTGCTTTGGGTAGAATAAGTGCTGTCAGGAATGCCCTTTGTTACAGTTGTACCTGCTATTGACATACCAGCCTCATTATCTAATTTATAAATCATTGAATTGATATAGTTAAGCCTATCATTTATGAGGTTGATTAAGACATTTCTTGTATAGACACATGGTACTAAGCATAGCAGGCTCATATAAGTATGTATCTCACGATTCATTGTTATTATTTGTTGATATATTCGGCTTTTAGGCATAAAACATTCCCTCCTAGATTATATGACTTCATTCTTATAATATTCACGGTATACGGAAGTGTGTTTGACATAATATGAATGTATTCTAAGAAGTACAGGCTGCGATAAGTCAATAAACCTTATGTGTGCATGGCGGTTATTTTTTTTAAAGTAGCAAATAATAAGTTTGAAAAATTCAATCGGAGGAATTGCTATGAAAAAATCGACACAAATGTTACTTGTTACTTTATTATCAACAATAACTATCACAGCCTGTAACCCCAGGACACTTCAGCAATCCCCGCAGCAAAACAATACTGATTCCGCCCAAACTCAACAAACGCCGCAGCAAAACACAGCACAGAGGCCTATGGGGAATATGACCGAATATTATGTGTATACTGCAAATGAGGACGACTCGTCAGTATCTGTCATAAACATGGCTACCATGCAGACTACTGTTACTGTACCAGTCGGACAGAGTCCGCATAATGTACAGGTTACACCTGATGGTAATTTTGTTTATGTTGTAGAAAATAAAAGCAATTCAATATCTGCCATAGATACGAAGACGAATACAGTTACTAAAACTATAAAAGTCGGCGAGGGGCCAAGTCACATCATTTTTTCACCTGATTCCAAGAAAGCGTATGTCACTGTAGGCGAGATGGCTGAAAGCGCTGGGATGAAAAGCGGAGATGCTCATATGGGTGGCTCTGATACTAAGGGAAATGTATATGTTGTTGACCTGGCAAGTGGTAAAGTGACTGCTAAAATTCCTGTTGGACAGATGCCACATGGCTTAAGGATGTCACCAGATGGGAAGTATATATTTGTAGCTAATTCAAACTCAAATAATATATCGGTGATTGATGTTTCGGCAAATAAGGTAAGTAAAACAATAAAAGTGGGTAAAATGCCTACTCAGGTTGCCGTTACCCCTGATAGCAAGCTGGTATTTGTGACTATCGGTGATGAGAATAGAGTTGATGTTATAGATGTTTCTACACTAGAGGTTAAGAAACTTATAGCAGTAGGCGGAAATCCGGTGCAAAATTTTGTCACTCCCGATGGAAAATATGTATATGTTGCAAATACAGGAACTTCAAATGTCAGCGTAATAAATACTGCAACCCTTGAAGTCACTGCTACAATTCCTGCAGCCTCTAAATCTCACGGAGCAGTAGTATCAAAGGATGGAAAGAATGTATTTATAACAAATACAGGAGCAAATAGCGTCTCGGTGGTCGATACATCATCAAATACTGTGGTAGGCACTGTAGCTGTAGGTAAAGGGCCGAACGGCATAACGATAAAGGAATGATAACGTAAACTATTCTTGCAGTAACCCGGATTTGGTTTGTTGAGGGATGATTTTAGTGGGACTATAAACAAGCAAGAAACACGAAAATAGGCTGGAATATTGATGAAAGCAAGGTAAGAAAGTAACATTACCTTGTTTTTCTTATTAGTACGTATGATCTGAGAAATATTGTCTGAGGTAAGAATAATAGTGAAGGGAAGATTGACATGGAAAATAAAACAGAAAAAATCAGGAAGAGATACAACAGAGCAGCCGGTTTTTTTGATATGACAGAAAAGATGATGGAAGGCGGCAAGATGGGAGAGTGGAGAAAAATGATATGGGAAGAGGCCAAGGGTAAGGTACTTGAAGTAGGTGTGGGGACAGGAAAAAATATTCAGTATTACCCCAAGGATGCAGAGATTATAGCCATAGATTTCAGTGAGAAAATGCTGGAGAGGGCCAGACATAAGGTCGAAAAGCTTGGAAGAAAGGTCGATTTACGGCTAATGGATGTTCAGAAACTGGATTTTCCGGATGAAACCTTTGACACAGTGATGACTACTTGTGTATTTTGCTCGGTTCCTGATCCGGTAAAGGGTCTGGGAGAGATACGAAGGGTTTGTAAAAAGGATGGGAAAATCATAATGCTTGAGCATGTCAGAAGCAAGAAACCTTTTATAGGTTTTTTTATGGATATACTTAATCCTGTGGTAGTAAGGATAGTAGGTGCAAATATAAACAGGAATACGGTTGATAATCTGGAGAAAGCAGGATTGACTGTAGAATTGGAAACAAACCTCATGATGGATATTGTAAAACATTTGAAGTGCTCAAGAGATGGGACCGGGAAAGTTACCTGATACTGTTATTAATGAGCCTTATCATTCCTTTTCAGAAGAATTGTAATTATAATGATTGAAACAAGAGTAATGGAGAGTCTGAGCCAATTGCCATTGAAGTTGATAATGTCATTATTTATAAGAGACTCCAATGCGATGGATGGGAGTTTGCCTAGAGCGGATGCAATTATAAATATGGGATAGCTGACATTGGATATAGCACCTGCAAGAGTTACAAACCCTGAAGGTATAAAAGGTATAAGCCTGCCTTGAAATATCAGCAAGCCAGCTTTAATTCCACCGGATGATATTATTATGTCGAGCAGGGAATGCTTTTTGCCAATACTTCCAGCCATATCCTTCAATCCCATCCTATATAGGTGAAATGAAACCCAAGCTCCGATCACTTCTCCACTCCAGGAAATAAAGAAACCCCAGTATGGTCCGAAAGTTAATATGTTAGCACCTGTAACAAAGAATGAGGGAAGTATACCAATGACGGCAATTATAGTGCTCAATGCAATGCTTCCGAGGATAGCAAATATGCCTAACCTTTCTAGAAATTCTGCAGTATATTGGACAAACATTTGTTAGCTATTCCTTTCGATCAATCTTTCATACCGGAAAAAGTCCGGTATCAGTAGGATTCTAGCATATTTCATATATTCTTAAAAGTTTTTTCACATATTATTCAAATATTCTTCATTAAATCTCCATAAAATCCTTCTAATATAAAGATATGAGATAAACAAATACAAAGGGGTGTTTATTATGGATGATAAGTTCTTTTTGAATAATGATGAGTATACTGTTATAAATCTGGATGAGAACAAAGATTTCGAAAAACAAAATTCAGTGTACGCAAGACCGAGGTACGAAAGACAAAGCAGGAAATCCGGCTTCAAAACATATATAGCTTTAGTGCTGACAACAGCTATGGTCACCAGTGCAGCAGTAGGAGGCGTGCTCTTTACGAAATTTTCAAATGAATTGAAAAAGCAAACTGCTTTAATTCAGAAAGCAGGGATAGTATCTAATGTGAATAACACTAATGCTGAAATAGAAAATAAAAATATAGTTAAGACTGCACTTGCAAAAGGGTCTCCTGTAACTGAAATAGCTAAGAAGGTAGGACCGTCAATCGTAGGGATACGAATGACGGTTGCTAACCAGCAGACAGGATACTTAAGCAATGGACTCGGCGGATCGAAAGCTGAAGGCTCAGGTGTAATCATCAGCGAGGATGGATACATAATGACAAACTACCACGTGGTTCAGTATGCAGATACTAAGCTGCGGACAAGCAAGAATACTACACTGGAAGTTTTTTTACCTGACAAGCGGCAGGCTAAAGCCAAATTCATCGGTGGGGACAGTAAGAATGATTTAGCAGTTATAAAGATTGAGCTGGATAACCTTCCTGTTGCAGAACTTGGGAATTCATCAAAACTGGAAGTAGGAGAAACGGCAATTGCAATAGGAAATCCTTTGGGAATGGAGTTTGCAGGATCTGTAACGGTTGGAGTAGTAAGCGCTTTGAATAGAGTAGTAGAAACTGAAGATAAGACAATGAGCCTCATCCAGACTGATGCAGCCATAAATCCTGGAAACAGTGGTGGAGCACTGGTGAATTCTCAAGGACAGGTTATAGGAATAAACACCATAAAGATATCGGAAGCAGGGGTTGAAGGATTAGGGTTTGCTATACCTATAAATGATGCAAAACCCATAGTGGATCAGTTGGTGATGTTCGGATATGTAAAAGGCAGGCCTCTCATCGGAATATCAGGGAAGGAGATTACAGAAGTACTTGCATCTCAATACGACTTACCTGTTGGGGTTTACATCATGGAAGTTACTGCCGGCAGTGGAGCGGATAAAGCAGGACTTGAAAAAGGAGATATCCTGGTAAGTATTGCAGGGAAGGAAGTAAAGACGATGAAAGACCTTGATGCAATAAAGAAGAGATATAAGGCAGGAGATACAGTAGACGCAGCTGTTGTAAGGGATGGAGTCAAAATTATTTTAAAGCTGACTTTCTCAGAGGAGAAGTAATTTAACCTCTTGTGCCAGTTAATTTATATAGAAACTAAGGTGAAATATCCTTAGTTTTCTATTTTCAAAATAAAATCAATTCAAGTAGAAATCATTAACATATTACAATTTTCTATTCTTCATTAAATCTTCACATCAGAGTTATATCATACTATCAAATACATGATAGCATGGAAATTAGGTGATTGGAATGGATGTTTTTTTAGACAATCAAATAAATCAAAGTCAACAACTTCATATGACACCTAAAATAATGGAAGAGTTACAAATACTTCAGATGTCTGCTATTGAGCTTGAGCAGTATATTGAGGATGCAATGGTTGATAATCCGCTGCTTGAAGAGGAAGAGCATGGTGATGAGGTTGAAAATTTTATAGAGTTAAATGCAAATGATTGTGAATCAGATGATTATGATGATATTAATCCGCAAAGCAAACCGGAGTTTTCAGCTTACTTTAAAAGTGGAATTCTGCTAAAAGAGTACTTGATGATGCAGTTAAAGGAGTTGAAATTGGAACCTCAAATTAGAAAAGCGGCTGCATATATAATTGAAAGTATTGATGAACAGGGATATTTCAAATTAAGTATTAAGAGGTCAGCTGGAATAATAAGGGTTTCTGAAATTGATATGAAAGCCGGGCTAAAATGCGTTCAGAATATGGAGCCTTCAGGAATAGGTGCAAGGAATCTTGAAGAATGTCTTTTAATCCAGCTTAGAGATAAAGAAATCGATAACAGCTTGATAAGAAGTATCATAATGAATCATCTGGCAGCAATCAGTGAAAGAAAGTATACCTTGATTTCTAAAACATTAGGTGTTTCCATCGAAGAAGTAATCGGGATTCATAATATAATCAGAACGCTAAGCCCTAAACCAGGTGTTGGGTTTAGTGCAGGAAAAATTGAATATATAAAACCTGAACTTGAAGTACGTAATATTAATAGTGAATTTTCGGTAATGTTTTTAAATGATAATTCTCCTTCGCTCAGGATTAATCGCAGTTATATAAGCCTTTTGAAGTCAGAGCCGGTTAGCAGTGATATTACCAGTTATATAAAAGCCAGACTTTCAAAGGCATTGGACATTGTTCGCGCCATAGAAAAAAGAAGAAAGACCATATTGGATATTACTGACTTTATAGTTACGCATCAGAGGGAATTTTTTTTGAAGGGCTGTAACTTCCTGAAACCTTTGACTATGAAGATGGTTGCTGATAGTGTAGGAGTACATGAATCTACTGTCAGCAGAACTGTGAATGGCAAGTATATACAAACTCCAATGGGAGTGTATGAGTTAAGATTCTTTTTTTCTTCTGCATTAGACGAAAGTTTATCTTCTAGCGGAGTAAAGAATATGATTAAAAGAATTATTATAGCTGAGAATAAGTCCAGACCTTTAAGTGATGAGCAGATAAGAAGATTACTGGAGGAAAAAGGAATTAAGATTGCAAGGCGGACAGTTTCAAAGTACAGGGAGGAATTATCCATATTGCCTGCACAAAAAAGAAACAGGTACCCCAGTTTTTGACAAACAATAAAGATACCATGCAGTTGCCAGCTAATCTATTATATGCTTTTGGATGTTATATTTTATAGGATAGAACTCATTACAAAATTGTTTTCTTCAGTAATTCCGCCGGTTATGGGAGATAGCCTGGAGTGTAGGAATGTGGACCTAAATACAGATTTGGTACCGAATTTTATCCTTAAGTTATCAATAGTCCTGTCTATTTTCCTTTGCTTTTCAAAATTGTTTTCAAGCAGTGAAAGCTGGACGAATTCATTGGTACAGAGGTCGCTTACACGCACACCAAGGTGCCTTATGGGCTGCCCTTTCCATGCTTTGTCAAAAAGCCTGCATGCCTCATGGTATATTTGGTTAGTACAGTCAGTGGGCACATACAACTTTTTTTGGTGTGAGTATGAAAGCAGTTCATTAGTCCTCATGCTTACAGATACGAGCCTGCAGCAGAACCCCCCATGCCTTAACCTCATTGCTACCATTTCTGTAAGTGATAGCAAAACCTTGTAGGCTGTTTCTCTGTCTTCTACATCAAAATGTATAGTAGTACCATTTCCTATTCCTTTTATATATGGTATGGAACCACCCGGGGTAACTTCTGAGTCTTCTATGCCATTTGCATACTGCCATAACATAATTCCCCATGATTTCAGCTTATATTGCAACTGCTGCAAGTCAGAATTTGCGAGATCTCCAATTGTATAGATACCCATTGAATGAAGTTTGGGTGCGGTTTGCCTTCCGCACATATATAAGTCTTCAACAGGTAATGGCCAAAGCTTTGTTTGCATTTCTTCCGGGAAGCAGGTTATAACTTTATTCGGTTTTACCAAATCTCCTCCCATTTTAGCCAGCAGCTTATTACTAGATATTCCGATATTGACGCTGTAGCCTAATTCACTTCTAATACGCTCCTTTATTATATAGGCTGTCTGGATAGGATCTCCCAAAATCTTTTCCATACCGGTATAGTCTAAAAAACATTCGTCTATACTGAAAATTTGTATCCGGTCGCTGTATTCCCGTAAGATTTCCAGCATTGCACTTGAGCATTGCATATAGAGGAGGTAATCAGGGGGAACTATAACCAGGTTGGGGCACTTCCTTTTAGCCTGAATAACAGGCTCTCCGGTTTGTATTTTAAATTTTTTAGCAGGAATGCTTTTTGCAAGGACAATCCCATGACGCGTTTCTTGATTTCCCCCTACAATACTCGGTATTTCGCGAAAATCAATAGTGGCGCCATGCTGAAGTGCATGAACTGCTGACCAGGATAAAAAAGCGCTATTTACATCTATGTGGAATATAATCCTTTTACTCATAAGTTTTCCACCTCATATATAATATTATAACCCCGAACACGTGTTCGTGCAAACATTTATTTTAAAATATGGGGTAAATATGCCGTTTTTTTGAGGTTCTGCTCATTTTGTTTAGAAAAGCTTAACTTTACAAGAAGTAATTTCCCATATATAATAGAATACGAACATGTGTTCTGTAATATATTAGTAGTAGGATATGTAATAGGTGGTGTAGCAGATGAAGGTATATATGAAGCCAATAAAAATGATATGCATGTCAAATGAAAACGGAGCAGTTACCCCTATAAGGTTTCAAATCAAGGATGACAGCAAGGAGTTAATTACTATAAAGGTGGATAGTATCACACAGAGCAGTGAAGAGAAGCTGGCCGGGAACAAGATGCTTATCTACAGATGCCAAAGCGAAATAGAGGGGGTTGAAAAGGTGTATGAACTGAAGTACGAGATAAGTACCTGCAAATGGTATCTGTATAAGTTCTGAATAAGCACAAGTTAAAAAACTAATGTCAGTGTGTCTAAACCATATGACTGTAGTGAGTCCTAATAGTGGTATTTACATAGGGATTATTATTGGTTAAATCTGATAGCAGTTACATAGATTTTGAATTGACATGTAAAACAGGAACATGTTATATTTAACAATAGTACAGTTAAATAAGACAGTTCGAAACCATCCTGTCTATAAACAAAACTACGGACTCGCTATCGGTAAGATAGCTTATTTTGTTTATAGGGGGCGTATGCCCTTTTTTTTGTTGTATAAAAAATCGTCTTGCTTTGCGGAGGTGATATTGATGAAAACCATAGGGATTACCACAACAGTACCGGTTGAGGTGCTGATAGCAGCAGGATATAAAGTAATTGATCTAAACAATCTTTTCATATCGTCTGAGTCGTATGGCCAATATATAGACTGTGCGGAGAGGGAGGGCTTTCCCAAAAGCTCATGCGCATGGATAAAAGGTATATACGGCGCCTGCATAAAGAATGGAATAGATGAGGTAGTGGGAGTTGTGGAAGGGGACTGTTCAAACACCAGAGCGCTGTTGGAGGTTCTCAAAGGCAGGGGTATCAAGCTTAAGGCTTTTTCTTATCCCCACAGCCATACATTAAGTGATGTCACTCTGGCAATCAACAGTTTTATGGAGATGTTTGGCGTATCTTTAGAACAGGTGGAAGCTGTACGCAGGCATTTGAATGACATCAGACAGTATGCAAAAGTTATTGATGAGCTTACTCATATACACAATAAAGCTACCGGCTTTGAAAACCACATCTGTCAGGTTGTGCTTAGTGATTTCGGCAGTGATATTTCCAGATGTTCCCGTATGCTTGAAAAAAGAATATCGGAGATAGTGAAAAGGCCTCTCAGAGAGGAAACAATCCGTCTTGGCTTTATCGGAGTGCCTCCAATGACCTGTGATATTTATGAATATGTGGAAAAGTTCAATTCACGCTTTGTTTTTAATGAGGTGCAGAGAGAATTTGCTTTTCCAAGGGCGGCGGAAGCAAAAGACATTTACGGGCAGTATTTTGATTATACCTATCCTTATGACATGAGTTTCCGGCTGCGGGAAATAAAAAAACAGATAAAAATAAGAAAGCTGGATGGAATTATCCACTATACTCAGGCGTTTTGCCACAGAGCAATAGAGGACATTGTAATAAAAAGGCATTTGGATATTCCTGTTCTGACTATTGAGGGTGACAAGTCAAATTGCCTTGAGTCCAGGACAAAGTTAAGACTTGAGGCCTTTCTGGATATGCTGTCGGATATGAAGGAGGTTGCAGTTTGAAAGTACTGGGGATTGATTTGGGAAGCAGAGAAGTCAAAATCGTAGTAATGGATGCTCAAAATATAATTTACAGGAACAAAATCAGTACCATGATGTTTTACAGGGACTTCTGTACATACAGGGGAAAGCTTGAGGTTGATATGAACAAGCTTGATGTACGGGGGATAGAAGCTGCTGTTTCAACCGGGTACGGAAGAAATAATACAGATATCGGCATGTTTAAAGCCATCAACGAAATAAAGGCCCACGTGTATGGCGCGTTATTCCAGACCGGATTAAAGGACTTTATCCTTTTGGATATAGGCGGTCAGGATGTGAAAGTGGTAAAAGTGGAAAAAGGCATCATAACGGATTTGGAACTGAATGAAAAATGTGCTGCTTCTTGCGGAAGATACCTGGAAAACATGGCGGCAGTGCTTGAGATAAGCCTTGACGAAATGTCCGGACATTATCAAAATCCTGTAGAACTGAATTCCACCTGTTCTGTTTTCTCAGAGTCGGAACTGATCGGAAGGATAGCAGAAGGATATAAAACCGAACAGCTTTGCGCCGGGGTTAACTACTCGCTTTATAAACGGCTAAGGCCGCTGCTAAAAAAATTCAGCGGTAAAAGTCTTGTAATGTCGGGTGGAGTAGCAAGGAACAATGCCCTTGCAGAATACCTGAAAAATGATTATGACGAAATTGTTATTCTTTACGATCCCCAATTTAACGGGGCTATAGGCTGCTGCAATTACATGGAAAGGAAGAAGCAGTAATGGAAAAAGCTGTTGTTTTACTGTCGGGGGGGCTAGACTCGGCTACCGTGTTGTATCTGGCAAAGCAGGAGGGGTATGAAGTATATGCGTTGTCTTTTGACTATGGGCAGAGGCACTTCAGAGAATTGGATTGTGCCGTGAGGTTGGCTGAAATGGCCGGGGTCAAGGAGCATATAACAATCAAAACCTATATGGATGCCTGGGGAGGGTCTGCCCTTACCGATAAAGGTATCGAAGTTCCGCAGGGAAATCCGGAAAGCAGCAGTATTCCCGTAACCTATGTACCTGCCAGAAACATGATATTCCTCGCTTATGCTGCGTCATATGCAGAAGTGAAAGGAGCACAGGATATTTTTATCGGTGTCAGCGAGGTTGATTACTCAGGCTATGTAGACTGCCGAAAAGAGTTTATTGAAGAGATGGAAAGAGCCGTGAATCTTGGTACCGTATGTGCAGTTGAGCACGGCAGAAAAATCACAATACGTGCACCCTTTATAAATATGAAAAAATTTGAGGAGATACAGCTTGGAATGAAGCTTGGAGTTGATTACAGCAGTACCTGGACGTGCTACAGAGGAGATGAATACGCCTGTGGAGTCTGCGACAGCTGCAGGTTGAGGATAAAGGCTTTTAGAGATGCAGGGTTTGAAGACCCTGTAAGATACAAGCAAAGTTTTACGGATAAATAAGTTTATTCAAATTCATTTATTATGAGCCGGAAATGGAGAAAAAAATGAAGCCTGTGAGGAAGTTAACGATTTCTGCTATAATAATAGCGTTATATGTGGTTATAATGTTTATAACCCAGAGTTTTGCTTTCGGCCAATATCAGATAAGGATTGCAACAGCGATGTATGCACTGAGCTACAAATATCCGTTCCTTATCATTCCTTTGGGGATATCAAACTTCCTGAGCAATACACTTATGGGAGGACTCGGACCTCTGGATATGATAGGAGGAACCATAGTAGGCATCATTACATCAGGGGCTGTTTATCTGATAAGAAGGATGAAACTAAACGAGTGGTTTATTGTGGTGCCTATTATTTTCGGGCCGGGGCTTATGGTTCCCCTCTGGCTGTCCTACCTGCTGCCTGTGCCGTATAAGCTGCTGGCTTTAAGCATCTGCATAGGGCAGATAGTACCTGCAATTACAGGTGTTTTGTTGATCAAGGCTTTAAGAAAAGTTCTAGGGTAAAAATTAGAGGATTATTACTATCAACTTACTTAATACAGTTGCTAAGTTCGTAGTCTATTCTCCATAAAATATTACTAAATTTTTTATTTTAGCGAACGACAAAAAAATGTCAATTTTTACAATATATACATGATATAATCGAAAATACTAATAATTAAACTAAACTTAAGGGGGATATTATCATGAAAAGAAAATTATTAGGTATTTTTGCGGGTGTTATAATAACATCGTCACTGTTAATGGTTGCTGTTCAGGCAAGTAGTTATGATACTTGGTTTTCATTTGATAGCAATGTTCGTGGTGAAACGCGTTCATTTGATGGACAGAATATTGGATTTTCAGCAACTGCTGTGTCATCGCCTTTTGTTCATACATTTAATAAAACATATTCTGTTAAACTAAAACGTTCCAATTTTTTCACTGATGACACTATAGGAATAGTAACAATGAATAGAGACACTAAAAGTACAGCTAAATGGACTAATGTAGGAAGTGGTAACTATTATGTAGAGTTGTCAAAGGCTGTCGATGGAGTAACATTAACTGCAGGAAGCTCATCCAATCCGACAGTAAGCTTCTATAACTACTAGAAAGGGAATTTCATGTTAAAAGCATTGTTATTACAATTGATTTCTGTTGTTGTTTATGTAGCATTTTTAGTAATTGGCATAAAGAGAAAGGTGCCTTTTAAAAAGCAAATTGTTTTCTTTTTATTTTACTTTTACATAGTGGGTGTTGTATCAGTAACAATGTTCCCATTGCCGATACACTCTATAGATATAGAATTTTTAAAGACAACACGCTATCTTAAAAATAATTTTGTTCCGCTTAAAAGTATTGGGGGCATGATTAAAGATGGCAATACCCATACGGTAATAAGACAAATAATTGGCAATATTATACTTTTTATTCCAATGGGAGCCTTGCTCCCTATGAATTTCAAAAGCTTGTTTAGTTTTAAAAGGGTAGCATTAGTCGGATTTCTGGCTTCTGTTGCTATCGAACTGTTGCAGTTTTTGATATCATTTATAATAGGAGCAACCTACAAGATTACGGATGTAGATGACATATTACTCAATTTTGTAGGGTGTATAGTTGGATACCTACTCTTTAGATTGTCTATTCCAATTCTAAAAAAAAGCGTTACAAAAACGACTTTTTAGAATAGTTTAATAAAAGCTAACAAACCATATAAGTAGCCGTAAATAGAATAAGACCCTATTTATGGCTACTTATATGGTTTTGCTCACAAAAAATAAAAGTACAAATAACATAAAACACCCTTCAAATTGCCGGGTATTGATAAAATTCAGGTAATATTGAATGACTTATGAAGCAAGAGAGATTAAATACAATAAATCGGACTTACATGAAATTTAAAGAAGAGGGCATGACACTGCTGTTAACTAAGGCGTCTAATGCACTTTGGCTCACGTGGCTGGTAGAAGAGCCATCTACAGGTAAAAAGTGCTGATGTAGTTGATATAAGTGTTATTATAACTGTTACGGTTTTTAGAAATTTAAATTTCATAATTATCCCACCTTTTTAGTTTAGTGATTAGCTGTAGTATTTTCTCTCTTTTAATGTTAAGTCAATCAATTCTGCTGCATAACCGGAATTACCCTCTTCAATTAACTGCTTAATTCTGGATAGGTCAAAGTTATATAAATAGGATTCAAACAATAGTTTTTTTTCTATACGCATAAGTCTAAATACGGTAAAAGCAGAAAATAGTATAGTAATAAAAGCATTTATAAGTAATATTATGGTTTCTTTGTTGCTCTTAACCTGCTCAATATTAAAAAGATATTCAATCTGATACATACACATTAATATAATTAGTATACAGGGTAATAGTAATAATACTTCGCTTTTAGTCAGGCTTTTTACTTCAATATGGATTTTCTTAAAATGACAAATGCAGTAAAGTGTTCCAATCTGAAGTATTCTGGTGGGTAATGTCAGAAGTGTTACATATATTATACTGTGATAAACTTGGTTTGCAGCTAAATTAAAGATTTTTGATAAAATAATCAGTGATATCGATTCTCCAATAATTATTATAATTGAAGAAACTATTAAGCCACCGATGTACTTAGCGATGTTATGTTTAAACAAAACATTTATAATTATTAAGTTTATAAATGTTAAAACTAAGAATTTTATTGTATTCGAGCCTTCCATGTTAAGCACATAAATGACACAGCATGCGGTCATCAACAATATGGTTACAATGAATTTTGCGGCATACCCCGACTTTCTGAAATTAAAAACATCCTTGTATCCTGACACAGACAGACATATTGTCAATACAAAAAATTCTTCCGGTATGGTTATGAGTAAAATTGGCCATATAGAAAATGAATCCATCAGTATCACTTCCCCCCAGTAAAATTGCAGAATTATCTATATACTTTATTATAACACAGTAATTGTAAATATAATATAAAATTTGGAAATTTTCCATTTTGCAACAAGGAATACTGTAATATATATGCTGTAGAGGCTCAAAAAAAGGATATCAACGGATGCGGAAGGCAGTAAAACTACGGGCATGACAGGGCAAATCGTATAAAATCCGGTTTGCTTCAACAGCCATATTATAAAAAACAGCTATATGTAATACTGGGAAATAATGTTATTGCAGTTTAAAGATAAAGAAAACTGGAAAGGTGGATACTCAAGTTCTTATTTCTAAAAAAGATGTTTACACTGGGAATAAATTAACATATAATAGCTTAAAATATGGTTAAAATGATGAACAGGAAGAGTAGATACAGGTTGAAATCACAGAGAGTTGCTGCTGATGGAAATACGATATGGATGTTTGTATTAAATGGGCTTGTGAGCAGGAGAAATACCTCTTGTCCTATTTTAGGGCAAGAGTTTTTTTATTATCTGAGAAAAATTATTTTGGAGGTGCAAAATGGCACTCAAATATGAATCAGTTGTCCCTTGGGGGAGGTCTTTTGAGGAATATGTCGATATGTTCAACTTAACTCAATCCGATCTGGATAAGAGCATTTTAGGTTGTGGTGACGGTCCAGCCGGCTTTAACAGCAGCATGAAACAAAAAGGAAAAAAGGTAATATCGGTTGATCCGGTTTATCAGTTCAGCGGCGAGGATATTGCCCGGCGTATTGAAGAAACATATCATAATGTTATTAACCAGACCAGACAAAACCGGGATAAGTTTATATGGTCAAAAATTAAAACTGTTGAAGACCTAGGGGAAGTAAGGATGGCGGCTATGAAGGAGTTTTTATCAGATTATGAAGAGGGAAGGAAAGAAGGCCGGTATGTATTTGCGGGATTACCGGTACTGCCGTTTCAGGATAATCAGTTTGAGCTGTCATTGGCTTCACATTTTCTTTTTTTGTATACTGACAATCTGTCGCTGGATTTTCATTTGCAATCAATAAGTGAAATGCTGCGGGTTTCCAAAGAGATCAGGATATTTCCTTTAGTAGATGTAAATGCGGTAAGATCACCTTATGTAAATGAAATCATCTTCAAATATAAAAACTATGGTTATGATGTAGAGGAAGAAAAGGTAGGTTATGAGTTTCAAAAAGGTGGAAATACTATGCTGCGCATTTCAGGCGGGGAAAAGAAATAAAGAGCAGAGAGTTATGGCAGGACAGGAAAAAGTATGTAAAATAATCTGAAAAATACATAAATCAAGGAGGGATTTTATCATTTAGTGTAGAAAAATATAGCATACATTTATGCGAGGTATACTTATGAAAATATTTATTTCATATTCACATAAAAACAGAAGTATTGTTGATGAGATAGATGAAACGTTTATTAAATACGGGTTAAGCTTAGTAAGAGATATCCGCGATTTAGTATATACTCAAAGTATAAGGGAATTTATGAAGCATAATGTTCAGAAATCGGATTATGTTTTGATGCTGGTCAGTGAACATTACCTGAAGTCAAGAATGTGTATGTATGAAGTTATGGAACTTCTTAAGGATGAATACTATACTAACCGCATATTACCTATTGTTACCATTGATTCGCATATTTTTGAAGATGAGATGATTTTCGAGTATTACAAGTACTGGAAAGGTAAGTATTTGGAGTATAGCAAAATAATTGATGCTGTTGATAAAGTCGCCTCAATGCCATTTATTGAAGAATTTAAAGAACATGAAAATATAGTAAATAATATAACTAGGTTTCTTTTTGATATTAGAGACAGGAACTGTATATTGATAAATGAAAAAGAAAAAATAAATCTGGAGAAGCTTCTAAATAAACTCGGTATTTCGACAAGCAATGAAAAAATAACTCCAAAGAAAACCATCCTGTTAGTAGATGATAATATAGAATACCGTAATTTGCTAAAAATCCATCTGAATAATGTATTTGACTATAAAATCATTGATGCCTCAAACGGACTTGAGGCATTGGAGATCGTTGCAAGCATGGATATAGACTTAGTTATAACGGATATAATCATGCCGGTTCTGGACGGTATTGGTTTACTGGAAGAAATGAAGCGGATAAATAAAAAAATTCCGACTATTGTTGTTTCTGCAATTAGCCAGGAGACTTTTATTGAGAGGGCAGTTTCCCTTGGAGCAAAATATTATATTATCAAACCCTTTGATGTTGAAAAACTCATCGAAAAAGTGTCAGATTTTATAGATTCAGGAAATGAGATTTTGTGAGACAACGGATACATAAGAAATACTAGTAGTACTTAGGAGTGTCATGTGAGAAGCTTGTAACTGCACAGTTACAAGCTTTTGGTTCGTTATAGGGTCGCAAGTATCTGTAATTACCATTTAGTAATATTGGTCATATTATGTAAAATTTTCTTGTAGAAATAAGGAAAATTATATAAAATATTATAAAGGAAGGTGGGGGAGCTATTGCGGAATTTATTTACTCTTGCAGAAAATAAGGCTGATTTATCAAGGGATTTACCTGAATTCAAGAGTTTTTCATTACTAGGGCTTAAAGAAAAGATTGAGAGTATAGTTGAAATGATTGGCAAGGTAGAAAACTTATTCTCTACCTATACTTTACATAACATGAAGCACATAAACTCTATGTTAGAAATGCTTGACTGGTTAATTCCTGATAATACAAAGGAAAAGATGAGTCCTGTAGATTGGCTATTAATTGTATTGTCCATTTACTTGCATGATTTGGGGATGTTTGTAAGCAAAGATGAATTCTATAAGAGGGAAAGCAATAAAGATTTTAAGAAATTTGTATCCGATATTGAATCAAACGTTGAATATGTCGATTACTTACTGAGGCTAAAAAGTCTGTCTGCTAATGAGAGAGAGTGTTTTCTTTATCAGGAATATGTCAGAAAGAATCATGCTTTAAGAGTTAAGGAATGGATATTAGGAAAGGTTTCTTATTTCTACAGTGATTCCCTGAATGTTTTGATTTGTGAATTACAAGATTCCCTAAGAAATTTGCCTAAAAGATTTCTTTTAAACTTAGCAAATGTTTGTGAAAGCCATGATAGTGATAATTTAGATAATTATGAATTATTTCCGCTATATGAAAGATACGGGAGCAACCGGTACGAATATGCAAATGTTCAATATGCGGCATTGATTCTCAGGACTGCTGATCTACTTCATATAACAAAAGACAGAACCCCATCGACAATGTACAAACTGATTAACATATCAGACCCTAGAGGTATAGATGCATGGCAGACACATATGGGAACTACTGCCGTTTATATGAAATGCAAGAAATATAACCCGAGTGATACTGATACTCATGTCATAGTAGTTAAGGCAGATTTTTCGGAGGAAACACCATTTTTTTCATTAACACAGTATTTGGCGTATGCCGATGAGCAACTGAAACAAACAAAAAGATGGGCAGAAAACAGTAGTAAAATTGAAGATGCTAAAGAATATTGCTTTCCTTGGCATAAAATTGAAGGTGACATTAGTGTTGAAGGAAATTCTCCTCAACCGTTAAAGTTTGAGTTAGACAGGGGTAAGTTGTTAGACCTTCTTGTCGGACATACATTGTATAACGATCCTATGGTTGCAATCAGAGAGCTGATGCAGAACGCCATTGATGCTGTAAGGTATCAATTCTACCTGGATAAGAAAATCACAATTGATAAGAAGGATACTCCTGTTATGGGAAGAGTTCAGGTAGAATGGAACCCGTCAGAAAGGGAATTGGTAATTAAGGACAATGGTATTGGAATGGATGAAGACGTAATAAAATACCATTTAATGCGTGTAGGCTCCTCTTTCTATAACAACCCTGTTTTTCTAAGCCAGAATAGCGATTTTTCACCTATTTCAAGATTTGGCATCGGAATATTAACATGTTTTATGATATCGGACGATATAGAAATAATCACGTGCAAAAATTCCTCCGGGCATCGGATAAAAATGCGTTCGGTACATGCAAATTATCTTTTGAAGCCTCTACTTAAAGGCGCAAAGGAACTGGAAGACATTGAACCACATGGAACAAGAATCAAGCTAAAAATACGTCCTTCAATCGACTTAAGCAGTAGAAGCATACACGAAATATTGAAATACTGGATAATTTTGCCTGAGTGTGAAGTTGTTTATAGAGAACTGGATAAACCGGAAGAAAATATAGGATTTAGATGCCTACAAGATGCATTGAAGCATTTTTACCCGGAGAAATTTATTCATAAGGAAGGTATCGAGTCAAGATATGATATAGTAAGTTATGACGAAAACAAAGGCGAAAAAGTTTTTGAATTAGCCTTTACTACTCTAAAAGGGCATTATCCTGAGAAAACAGTAGTTTCCGGAAGTATTAGTAGTGCTAATAGTACTCCTGCTGTGTGCGTTGAAGGTATAAGGGTTTCTGATGAATTGCCAGGATTTGATGAAGGAAAGATTTGTGCAATATTGTCGATAAGAGGTAATTCAAAACTAAGAACAACTGTTTCTCGTTCGGATTTGGAGTATGACGATGAATACTATTCAGTAGCGAAAAACTGTGCAAAGTTGCTTTTTAGGCATGTTGCTGACGAAGTCAGGAGGATATCAGGTCATAGTAACAATCCATTATCCCAAGCATCTTCAGCAGGGTATTTTGTATATATGTCCATTATAGAATGTACTTCGGAACAGGAAATAGTGGAATATCTGGAAAAATTGCTTGAAGATCTGCCACTGGTAGTTATAGAACAGGTTGAGAAAGAGAAGAACGGATATAATGTAAATAGAAAACTGGTATCTTTGAACGAATTAATGGATATGGGCTCATTTTGGACTATTGAATCAAGGCTGGTTGA
Source organism: Clostridia bacterium (assembly GCA_026414765.1). Classification (NCBI taxonomy): domain Bacteria; kingdom Bacillati; phylum Bacillota; class Clostridia; species Clostridia bacterium. The sequence continues at coordinate 270,702 of JAOAIJ010000043.1, forward strand.
TAATCTGGGAACTATATCAAGGGATATTGGTAAGGAAATGAGTATAAATGATTTCTTAATTAAGAATGCGCCAGAACTGTTTACACCGGAAATAAATCCTGTTGTTTTGGATCTATATGAAAACATTAAAGAAAAGCTTATTTTATCACATGATATAGAAAAGGTAATTTTTAGTAGGAAGCATCAGCGGACATCAATAAAATGGGTAAAAAATTCTTCAGAGATTGATAAAAAATTAAAAGAAATCCTTACTGAAGATTTTATTATTGATGTTCTGAAAGATTTCAGAAATAAAGACATTGATTTCTGGAGGATGCTAAAAGAAACCAACTACATAGATTTGATTGTAGGAAATAAAATCGCTGCTATAGAAGGGGATATTGAAGATATTATCATTGTAAATACAAGAATAATAAAAGTGCTAAAAAAGGACAGCAGATTGGACTACTTATGGGTTTCAATTAAACAAGCCCTTATTACACTGTATCTGGAAAGAAATTACCATGAATTTTCGATAATATTAGCCAGTACATATTTGTTTAAAAAGCTATATGAAGGCGAGCTTTTTGCTCTGCGTTTACGGAGACGCCCAGGTGAAGAGTATAAAATATGGTTTGAGCTGATTCCGACAGCAAATAATATTTTATCTAAACTTGGGTATAATGTAAGATTTCCTGATAATCCTACTAAGCTTGATAAAGAAGATGAAAAGATTTTTGATGCTACTGATTATTGGAGGGATTGGTTCCATCTGGAGTAAATGTGAAACCACGATATTATCTTGGCGCAAAACTTAGATTCATTATATTTTCCGGCAGAAATATTGAAAATTATGTAGAAATTTGATATAACACATTTAGCGTAATAATAAATCCCGAGATTAGAGTTCTTGGGATTTATTACTTAACTAAAAAAATGCTAAAGAGAAAAGGATTTAAAGCCACTTTACAAGAAGGGGGAATCAATATAAAGGCGAGTTCATTCATAAAGTTCGCTTTGTTTGGAACAACTACTATTCTATTTAAGAAAAGGAAACCAATCCTTGCCACAATTATACTTACAGATAAATGTAATTTGACATGTAAACACTGTGCAGTTAATAACATCAATTGCAAAATATATCCATATAAAAGCATTGTTCAAGAAATGCATATGCTTCATAAACAAGGAATACGAATATTATTTTTTTGTGGGGGTGAAACCTTTCTCTGGGAAGATGATGGGAAAAACATCAGAGATTTAGTGGTTGAGGCAAAAAAAATAGGGTTTCTTATCGTAAATGTTGTTACAAACGGAACATTCAAAATTGATTTGCCTGAGGCAGATTTAGTACTTCTAAGTTTAGATGGAGCAAAAGAAAACCATAACAGGATAAGAGGGGATACGTATGACAAAATAATAAACAATATTAGCAATGCGACCTCAAATAATATATGCTTGTATATGGCAATTAACAAAATAAACTTTAACGATATAGAAGAAGTAAGCCGGATTTCAAGGGAGCAGAAGAACATAAGGGCTGTTTCATTTAACTTCCATACTCCATACCCTAATACGGAATACTTGTGCTTAAGTGTAGAAGAAAAGAAAAATGCATGTAAACGTATTGAATGCTTAATCAAACAGGGTTATCCTATCTTTAACCTCAAAAGTGCCTTCAAATACATAGTCAATAATAGCTTCCGCACTCCCTGCTATCAATGTTTGGTTATCGAAGACGGCAAACAGTATATCTGCGGCAGGTGTGTGGATATAGAGGGATTGTGTGAAAAATGCGGCTACTTTTTTGCTGCTGAATATGCAATGGTTTTTGACGGAAATATCAACGTTATTATCGATATGCTAAGAACATATCTAAAATATATTTAGGGGAATTGAAATGTTATTAACTTCATTATTAAGAATTCTGTTGACTAGGTCATTTAAAGCGTTTACTTTTAAAGGCAGATATTCTAACCAGCTAAATTTTGCGAGTATGAAAAATTTGGGACTATATGTCCATATACCTTTTTGTAAATCAATTTGTAGTTTTTGCCCATATTGCAAAGAACTGTATGATGAAAAATTAGCTTTAAGGTATAAAGATACATTAATGAAAGAAATAGATTTGGTTTGTAAAGGCATGCGCGGGAAAAAAGCTGTGACGAGTCTCTATTTCGGGGGCGGAACGCCTACATTATTAATAGATAGCCTTTCTGAAATTATTCAAAAGCTTAAAGAATATTTTGAAATCAATGATGGTGTAGGAGTTGAAATTCACCCAGATGAAGTAACTGACGAGATATTAGGTAAGTTGCAAAATGCAGGTGTTTCTATGGTGAGTATCGGAGTACAATCATTTAATGAAGAATGTTTACAAAAATTGGGGAGAAAACATATAGGGATTGAGGAAAAACTTAGTTTATTAAAGAAATATAGCTTTTCAGTTATTGACATGGATTTGATTTTTGGAATTCCAGGTCAAGACAAACAAACGCTTAAAAACGATATTGAGACAGCTTTTAGATGTGGAGCAACCCAAATCTCAACGTATCCATTTATAGATTTTACATTTGCAAATAATGAGTATAAACCATTATCTCATAAAGAAAAAAGAGTTATGCTTGAATACCTAAACGAGTTGTGTTCAAAGCCGGAAATTAACCGAACTTCCGTATGGACATTCGCAAAAAGTAAAACAGGAAAATATTCATCAGTTACAAGAGATACATTTTTAGGATTTGGTGTATCAGCTACAACACTCTTACAAGACATCTTTAAGATCAACACATTTTCTGTACAGGAATATATTAATCGTGTTTACAGTAATAATTTGCCTACAGCTTTAACTCTTAATTTTACTAAAAGACAGAGAGCGGTTTACTATCTTTTCTGGAGTGCATATAGCCTTCATATAAACGGAGACGCTTTTGAAAGACTAATAGGTAAGCCGATCACAAAAATGTTTGGCATAGAGTTTTTTATTGCAAAAAAATTAGGTTTGTTAATTAAAGAAAATAATACGTACTACTTAACTAATAAGGCAGCATATATATATCATTATTTAGAACAGAAATACACAACGGCTTATATCGATAAGATGTGGAATATATCTAGAAAGATAGCGTTTCCAGAAAAAATAGAGTTAAAGTAAAATATTATTGAAAAAAGACTTGTTGATGTTGTATTAAGAAGGGGCTTTAATGAATTAACTATTCCAAAATGGAAATCTTTTTTTGAGATTAAGCAGTATTTTGATAATAAAATTAATGGTGATATATATAAAGTGTTACAGGTTTAGCAAATAAGCATACTTAAGAGAATTTTTAGACTTTGTCCCCAAAACACGAAAAAAGACTTCCAAGTATAATCTTGGAAGCCTTCATTTCTTTGGTGCGCCATCGGGGACTCGAACCCAGGACACCCTGATTAAGAGTCAGGTGCTCTACCAACTGAGCTAATGGCGCTTATCTCTCTCGGACACTTTTATATTATAAGAGCAAAGGTGCTACTTGTCAACTGTAAATTTTAAGAATTCTTATATTTTTATGTTTTGACTATATGTATAATATTCCGATTTTCATAAGAAAATATCTATGGTATAATGTTACAAAGGAATTATATACTTTTATGCAGAATAATACTTATTGCTATCAACTCTGGGTTTCATAACCTTTTTGTAAGAGTTGGCGGAATACTCAGTTTATTTCATAAGTACGTATTCTGATATATCCGGTTTTATCTATTATATAAATCCAAAATAAAATTTAATTATTGCAGCTACACCATATTTTTGCCGATATTACGCGAAATATATATGGAACTGCCGGTTTAAGTCTGTAATATTCTGTATAATATGGTCGGAGAAGAGAGTGTAATAAGGGATAGAAACTTCTTGCTTTCAATGTGAGGTAAAAAATGACTAGTCACAAGCTTGATGTGGTAAAACTTGATAAGATAGTAAAAAAAACTATTGAAGCGATAAATTCATCAAAAAGTGAAATTTTTGATATAGCCGAAGGTGCCAGAAAAGAGTGCAAGAGGCTTGAAGAAGAGTTGAATCAGCTGAAAACTCAGGTTAAAGAACTTATAGAAAACGTTGAAGTCATTGAAGCTGAGTTGAAGGAGAGCAAAAGAAAACTGCTGCTGGTAAATAAAAACTATGAAAGATATAGTCAGGAAGAGCTAAAGGAGGCTTATGAAAAAGCCGATAACCTTCGTATAGAGTTGGCAGTAAAACGTGAACAGGAGCAGTTTTTTATTAAGCGCCGGAATGACCTTGAAGTGAGGATAAAGGAATCCTATAAGACAGTACAGAAGGCGGACAACCTCATTACCCACGTTGGAGTGGCATTGGGGTACCTGACAGGAGATCTGCAGGAACTGAGCGTACAGCTTGAAGATATCCAGCAAAGGCAGCTAATGGGATTAAGAATTATTAAAGCCCAGGAGGAAGAGCGCCAGAGAGTGGCAAGAGATATCCACGACGGTCCTGCTCAATCCATGTCAAACGTCGTATTAAAGGCTGAAATATGCGAAAGACTTATTGATGTAGATATTATCAAGGCAAAGGTGGAACTTAACAATCTTAAAAAGATTGTCAGAGAAAGCCTGCAGGACGTAAGGAAGATTATTTACAATCTAAGACCTATGTCTTTGGATGACCTTGGGTTGGTGCCTACTCTTCAAAGGTATATAATGACCTTTCAGGAGGATACCGGTATTTCGGTAGCTTTCAAAACCAGAGGCTTGTTTGATGATATAAGGCCTGTTATAGCTTTAACGGTGTTCAGAATTGTTCAGGAAGCAATGAGTAATATAAAAAAGCACGCTGCTGCACAAAATGCTGTGATAAACCTTGAATTCTTTGAAAAGGATTTAAAACTCTATATTTATGATGACGGGAGAGGCTTTAATACGGATGACTTAAAGGTCAAAAGTGAAGATATAAACGGTGGTTTTGGGCTGTTCAGCATGAAGGAGAGAATTGATCTTTTAAGCGGAGAGTTTAAAATAAATTCTGAGCCGGGTAAAGGTACAAGAATAAACATAACTATTCCTTTGTTGCAGGAAGAGGAGGTCAAACATGAGTAAGATAAGGGTTTTGATAGCTGATGATCACTCAATGGTCAGACAGGGGCTGAAGCAAATTCTGGAGCTTGAAGATGATATTACTGTCGTGGCGCAGGCTTCAAACGGAAGTGAAGCTGTAAGACTTTCAAAAGAGCAAAAACCTGATGTTGTGCTGATGGATATAAACATGCCTACATTGAACGGTTTACAGGCAATAAAGGAAATCAAAGATGAGAAGCTTGCTTCAAAAGTAATTGTATTAACAATACATGAGGACAGGGAATACCTGTTCAAAACTATACAAATGGGAGCGGAAGGTTATGTGCTGAAAGATGCAGAGCCTTCAGTCCTGATAGAAGCTATCAGAAGTGTACATCAGGGGCAGTCATATATACAGGCCAATATGACGAAGGAACTTGTAAAGGAATTTAACAGGGTTACTCTTCACGAAAAGGATAAAAATGATGAAAACAGTCTTACTTCAAGAGAAATTGAAGTACTTGAGCTCATAGCGGAAGGTATGATAAACAAGGAGATTGCAAAACAACTTTACATAAGTGAAAAAACTGTAAAAAACCATGTATCGAATATTTTTAAAAAGCTCAACGTATCAGACAGGACTCAGGCTGCAATATATGCATTCAAGCATAACATAAAAACCTGAAAGCACGAAAACCAGTTTGGTTTATAAACATAATAGTCAACTATATTCATAGGCTGATAGTAAAAAAGTCCCGGGAAGTAAGTACTTATAAGTACTTACTTCCCGTTTTGTTTCTAGGAAAAATATATTATGTAATTAAGTTATTTTGACGCATGGTTTTAAAAGCTCTATGGTTTTATAATTATACTATGATACAAAACAGGACAGAGCAGATGAAGGAGGGGTTGCTTGTGTGACAGAGAAACTTGCCGTATATCTGGAGAGATATATAAAGAAAAGAAAGGGACAGGGGATAGTTGAGTATTTATTTATAGTATCCCTCATAGCACTGGTTGTAATACTATCATTGACGGCATTGGGTCTGGCTGTTTCAAACTTCTTCACATCTCTTACTAATTTTCTGAGTGCAATATGACATCTAAAAGAACATAAAACAATCTAACGCTAACCACTAAAGAGAAATCAGCATTAAAAGAAAATGGAAAAAATCATTTATGTGAAAGGTGGTAATTTTATGATGAAAATGTTGAAAGCTATGTCAAGAAACAAAAAAGGACAAGGTATGGTTGAATACGGTTTGATTATTGGTTTGATAGCAGTTGTCGTAATTACTCTTTTAACAACTATGGGTACACAGATCAGAGGCTTCTTCCAGACTATAGTCACTGCTCTCGGAGGCTGACATGACTATGCAAAAATGCCCTATCTGGCAGCAGGTAGGGCATTTTTAGAATTTACAGGCAAACCAGGTTCATTGGAGGTGAAGTAATGTACTGTTTAAAAAGAAAAAAACAGGGAGGCCAGTCGGTTGTAGAAACAGCGCTTGTACTACCAATAATCATAGTTATTTTGATGGGTATTATAGACTTTGGATTGCTGTTTAACAACTACCTGATCATGTCTAATGCTTCCAGGGAAGCCGCAAGAAGTGCTGCTGTGGGTTTGACGGATGTTCAAATCAGAGTAGTAGTGACCAATCTTACAGTTTCATTGCAGCAAACAAAGCTAAGAACTACTATCTATCCTTCAGAATCCATCAGGAAAAAGGGTGACGAAGTATCCGTAACAATAGAGTATGAGAACATGTTGCTGACACCGATAATCGGTTCAATAATTCCAAATCCGGTACATTTGAAGAGTAAAACCGTGATGAGGATGGAATAAATTCTACAGGTACAAAGGATGATCGGTATGGGTAAAGAAAAATTGAGTGTAAAATGCTTTATAAATAATAAAGGGAGCACCCCGATAATCATAATATGTACTACGCTTATAGTAATATTGGGATCCGCGGTAATCGCTGACATAGCCTATGCTGCTGTTGAAAATTTCAGGCTCAAGAAGGGTGCGGAAAAATCAGCCAGATACGGTGCAGAGTTATTGATTACCGATAGAAGTAATGCTGAAAATATGATTAGGAAATATGCAGTAAAAACCATCAGTGAATTGAACGAGCTTGATATAAATATATCCGGCAATTCAAAAGAATTGACTGTAAAGCTCGAAAAACCTTTTGGATACATCTTTTTGCAATTAATAGGATTTAAAGAAAAACAGATAAAAGCAAAATGCACCGCAAGAGTATCAAATGTCTGTTCGGTAGTAGGAATAAGACCTTTTGCTATAACAAGGCAGAAGTTTATATATGGGAAGGAATATGTCCTTTCTAATAAGAAATCGGACGAAAATATTGTTTCAATAATTCCTATAGATCTGGGAAAACGCAGTTTAAAAGCAAATATTGTGTACGGTTATAGGAAATCACTACAGGTAGGAGACGGTGTGTATGCCTTAAAGGATAACATATACAATAGCACAAAGGAGGGATTTAAGACATTTTTTGAAATATACGGAGATACAAAAAAAAATTATTCCGGTAGTACAATAAATGAAAAAATGATAGTGATTTTGCCGGTAGTAGATAAGTTTGGACTGTCGGGAGAAAGTACTATGGAAATAAAAGGCTTTACTGCTTTTTTTATTAAGGGCTTTGAAGAATATAAAGGCTATATAAAGTTAAGAGGAACTTTCTTGAGGAAAACAATAAAGGGAAGTACCAGTGATGGTATAGAAGATTTTGGCCTTACGGGTATAAGGATTGTCCATTGATTAGTTATTACCAGTTTCTTAAGGGGGATACTTATGGAATCTGTAAATAAGAAAGTAATATTTTTAGCATTGATTATGGCTCTGGTTACTTCATTTTTAGTTTATACGTACGTAAAGAAGGCTACTACAAAGCCGGAAACTGTCGAATATACCAAAGTTTATGTTGCAGCTAAAACCATGCCTGCAAAATATAAAGTACAGGAAGATGATCTGAAGGAGGCAAAGGTAACCAGAGAACTTGTAAATGTCAGCGCTGTATTGAATAAGGCAGATATTATCGGAAAGAGAATAAAAGACAGAATAATAGAAGGCGAGCAGATTTTAAGAGATAGATTGGTAGAAGATAAGATGCTGAACCTTGCCTACAATGTCCCTGATGGAAAAAGAGCGGTAAGTATAGCAGTTACGGAAGAAATACAGGTTGCAAATCTTATCAAGCCTGATGATATGGTTGATGTAGTAGCAAGCTTTGAGTTCGACAAGGATGAAGGAACTATAAAAGTAACAAGGACTATTGTACAAAATGTCCAAATCCTTGCTTTAGGACAGGAAATGACAGTTTCAGAGGAAAAAAAGGAAGAGCTTCCCAAAACTGTGACACTTGCTGTATCACCCTCTGATGCAGAGAAAGTAATATATGCAGCGGAATTTGGTAGGATAAGGCTTGCCTTAAGAAATGCAGAAGATAAAAGACAGTCGAATCCGGAAGGCGTTATAAAGAAAGATATTATGCCAAATAAAGCATTGATGCAGGGAGCTGCCAAACAATAAACATAAATAAACCCGCAGACGATGGATGGTTAAGGGGGAGAATGGTATGGAAAAGATTAAAATAGTTATTGTAGATGATACAGAAGAAACAAGAAATAATATTAAGGCCCTGTTATCCTTTGAAAAGCGGATAGAGGTCATCGGAGAAGCGGAAAATGGGGAGGAAGCCGTATTTATAACACAGGAAGCAAGGCCTGATATAGTTCTTATGGATATAAACATGCCGGTAATGGATGGTATAAGGGCCACAGAAGAAATCTCTCTGAATGTGCCTGAAACAACGGTTATTATTATGTCTGTGCAAGGGGAAAATGAGTACATGAGAAAGGCTATGACGGCAGGTGCAAGAGATTTTCTGAACAAGCCTTTTTCTGGTGACGATCTGGTGAGGACAATTATTAAAACTTATGAAATTGAACACAAGAGAAGAGAGCATACTGTTGTGCAAAAGGATATAGAGGTAGTAAAGTCAAAAGTCATAACGGTATTCAGTACTAAAGGCGGAGTAGGAAAAACTACGATAGCCTCAAATCTGGCAGTAAGTCTGGCTAGAGCAACAAAAAAGAAAGTTGCTTTAGTAGATCTGGACCTGCAATTTGGTGATGTGGCAATTATGCTTAATGTATCGGTAAAAAATACTATCAGTGACCTTATTAAGGAAATTAACCAGCTAGATGAAGATCTGATGGATGAATACCTGGTAACACACTTTTCTGGGGTGCGGGTACTTGCAGCACCTGTCAAACCTGAGTATGCAGAGTACATAACAGCGATGCATATAGAAAAGATAATCAATACCTTAAAGGCAAGTAATCATTACATAGTGATCGATACCTCTGCAAGCTTCCACGAAACTGTACTTGCGTCTCTTGACATGTCTGATAGGATACTGATGATCTCAACATTGGACCTTCCAACTATTAAGAACATAAAATCCGGTCTGGACGTAATGGATTCCCTGCATTACCCCAAGGATAAAATAAAAGTTATATTGAATAAGGCGTCTGAGCAATATGGTATAAAATACAAGGATTTTGAAAATACAATTAAGCATCCTATCTGGTCGCTTATACCAGAAGACAGCCAGACTGTCATAACATCAGCCAATAAAGGATTTCCTTTCGTAATGACAAGAACAGAAACAAAGGTAGCTAAAGCAATAACCACAATGGCCGGAGAAATAATAAATGAAAAAGAAATTTCAGAAAAGGATGGCAGTATATTCAAGAAGATATTCGGACTATAAAATGCTGGGACTTTGACGGGGGTGTTTGTCATGTCGCTTATGGAAAGGCTGCAAAAGGAAAGAATCACGGAAACCAGTGAAAATAAAAGCCAGAAGGTGAAAAAGGTACAATCACTTCAAAAGGAAGATCCTTTCCAGGATATAAAGGAAAAGATTCATATAAAAATCATAGATGAAATAAAAGCTGATACACTAAAATCAATAGATCAGGAAAATGGAGAAGAAGAACTTGAACAGGAAATCACAGCTATTGTTGAAAATGTATTGAATGAAGAGGGAACGTACATTTCAAAGGCTGAAAGGCAAAAGATCATCTCTGAAATAATAGATGAGACTATTGGGTTTGGTCCGATAAATCCTTTGATTCAAGACCCCGCGGTATCTGAAATAATGGTAAACGGACCTGATATGGTATATGTTGAAAAGAAGGGAAAGCTGGTTTTAAGCGATGTAAATTTTAAGGATGATCAGCATGTGATGCATGTTATTGAAAAAATTGTTGCTCCTCTAGGCAGGAGAATCGATGAGAGTTCTCCTATGGTCGACGCGAGACTTCCAAACGGTTCGCGCGTAAACATAATCATTCCTCCATTGGCATTGAACGGACCAACTATTACGATAAGAAAATTTTCTGATAAGCCTTATACTGTAAAAGACCTGATAAACTTCGGGACAATAACTCCAAATCTGGCTATGTTTCTGAAAGCTTGTGTAGAAGCAAGACTTAACATAGTAGTTTCGGGAGGTACCGGCAGCGGTAAGACAACAACTCTGAATGTCATTTCATCCTTTATCCCTGAAGATGAAAGGATAGTTACTATAGAGGATGCAGCCGAACTGCAGCTCAGGCAGGAGCACATAGTAAAACTTGAAACGCGTCCTGCCAATATAGAGGGAAAAGGTGCAGTCACAATAAGAGATCTGGTAAGAAACTCGCTCCGTATGCGTCCTGACAGGATTGTAGTAGGTGAGGTAAGGAGCGGAGAGGCTCTTGATATGCTTCAGGCTATGAATACAGGCCATGACGGCTCTCTGACTACCGGACATGCCAATACCCCAAGAGATATGCTCGCAAGGCTAGAAACAATGGTGCTTATGGCGGGAATGGATCTGCCTGTCAGAGCTATAAGGGAGCAGATAGCATCTGCTGTTGACCTGATAGTGCAGCAGTCCAGATTAAGGGACGGAAGCAGGAGAATAACACATATTACTGAAGTACTGGGCATGGAAGGTGAAGTAATAACCCTTCAGGATTTATTCATTTTCAGGCAGACAGGAAAGGATGAGAAGGGGAAGATAACGGGAGAAATCGTACCTACAGGAATAAAACCCAGGTTTCTTGACAAGTTTGAAAGAGCAGGCATCGGGATACCACAGGATTTGTTTATTCCGTAAAAACAGGAGGTATTGCTATGTTGCAATTGATTGCAGTAGCTACATTTATTACAGTAATAATGTTTTTATTTCCTATTCTTAAGGTTCTGGCAGTAAAAAAGAACTCTATAAACAGGATAAAAAAATATATTAACATGGAGGAATTAAGGGAAGAAAAGAAGAAAAGCAGTAATAAGGAGCTTAAAATCGGATTTGGTATTATCTCAAAGAAAATAGGAAATGCGCGTTTCCTGGATGGGTATAAAAAGAATATACAGATGAAGCTGACTAGAGCTCATATACTTCTCAAACCTGAAGAATACATTACAGTATGCTTGTTTTTTTTCACCGCTGCAGCCCTTGTTACTTTTCTCATAACAAGTAAAGAAGCATTTAATAGAGCCATTCTCCTTTCCGTGGGGGCAGGTATGATTGGGTGGTTGCTCCCCACGTTTTTTTTAAAGTCAAAAATAAAGAGAAGGTTAAAACAACTCAATGATCAGCTTTGTGATGCTATTACACTGATATCCAATTCGCTGAAAGCAGGTTACAGTTTTTTTCAAGCAGTTGATACAGTAGCGAAGGAAATGAACGGCCCTATTTCTGATGAATTTTTATTAATGCAAAAAGAGGTAAACCTGGGTACGACAACGGAAAAGGCATTGGAAAATCTGGTAGCCCGTGTCGACAGTGATGATCTGGAACTTGTTGTGACAGCTGTATTGATTCAAAGACAGGTCGGTGGAAATCTGTCGGAAGTCCTGGACAACATATCAACTACGATCAGGGAGAGAATCAAAATAAAGGGTGAAATAAGAACGGTTACCGCTCAGGGAAGAATGTCCGGGATCATAATATCATTATTACCTCCGGCGCTCGGACTGATACTTTTTGTAGTAAATCCTCAGCATGTGGGGATGCTGTTCAATAACCCTATAGGCTTGGGAATACTGGTATTTTCAATATTTATGGAGCTTATAGGCATTTATTTCATAACTCAGATTGTAAAAATTGATGTATAGGCAGATGATAATCAAATATTAGCATTTTGGGGGATGATTCTATGCTTCTGTTTTTGACAGTTACAATGACATTTATGACAGTTTACTTCGTTTTTTATACAGTCATCAAAACACTTTTCAGAAATAAAAATACGATTGGGATCAGACTGGAGAAGATATCCAAAGAGGATATGAAGAGTAATGACAGTGAGCTAAACCAGCCTCTGTTCATCCGTATAATAAAACCTGTACTGGATGATATAAGCAAGACCATACTTAAAATAACTCCCAAAGAGTTTGTAAATGCCTTTGATAAAAAGGTGATAATGGCAGGAAATCCATTTAATCTAACTGTAAAAGACTGGATCAACTTTCAGGTTGTAATCATATTATGCCTTCCCTTGCTGTCAATTGCACTGGGTTATTACAGAGATATGGAAGTAAGAAGTATTTTGTTTCTGATAATGGTAGAAATTTCTCTTGGTTTGATCCTTCCAAATCTTATACTAAACAAAAAAGTTGCTGACAGGCAAAAGAGTATACGGAATTCACTTCCCGACATATTGGATTTGCTTACGGTAAGTGTAGAAGCAGGACTGGGGTTTGATGGTGCCCTAGCTAGAGTAATTGAGAAAATGCCCGGTCCTCTTGCAACAGAATTTGGCGGAGTGCTGCAGGAAATCAAGGTGGGAAAGCAGAAAAGGGATGCACTAAGAGATATGGCTGAAAGGGTTGGGGTACAGGATCTTACGACATTTATAAGTTCAATAATCCAGGCGGATCAACTAGGGGTCAGTATAGGTAATGTACTGAGAATACAGTCAGAGCAAATGAGACAGAAAAGGAGACAGAGGGCACAGGAAAAAGCCATGAAGGCCCCGGTAAAGATGTTGATTCCCATGATACTTTTCATTTTTCCGACTATTTTTTCCGTACTGATTGGTCCGGTAATAATCAATATTGCTAATATGCTTATGAAATAACACGTTTATTGATGTTGAAATAAAAATTGTATAATTCTTAAAACATTTTATTGACACCAAATATAGTTGCATAGTAATATATTGAATAATAGGCGATAGGCCAAGGGCAGTTGCGTCTGAAATGTCCTGGCTTATTTTTATAAGTAATAAGGCTATGAAGGGGATAAGTAATCAAAGGATTTCTCAAGAGAGTTGCCGGTTGGTGTAAGGCAATGAATGACTTGATGAAGCTCACCCTGGAGTTTTCGACTGAAAGCTGATGCACATCTGTCTTAAGGCGGGTGCAGCTGCAAGTAGTTCGGACGGAATCTACCGTTAACAGAATTCGAGAGGACACAGCATATACTGTGTCAAACAGAGTGGTACCGCGGAGGATATAAACCTTTCGTCTCTTTTTACAGGAGATGAGAGGCTTTTTTATTTAGTAATGCTTAAGTGTTTGTAATTTGTTAATTAAATTAATAAATAAACTTTATAAAAATTAATCTATTTTGTAAATTGGGGGATTGCAATGAAGGAGTTAATAAAAATTACTGTAGGTGATTTACTAGATCAGATGGCTGACAGGTATCCGGACCATGATGCAGTTCTATACACTGACAGACCTTTTAGAAAAACATACTCCGAATTCAGAGATTTATGTAATGTAGTAGCAAAGGGCTTTATTGCAATGGGAGTAAAAAAGGGCGACCATGTTGCAGTATGGGCTACTAATTATCCGGAGTGGCTGCTGGCAATGTTTGCAACTGCGAAAATCGGAGCAGTGTTGGTTACAGTAAATACGAACTATAAGATTTTTGAGGCAGAATACCTTTTAAGACAATCGGATTCCAGTACACTTATTCTCATAGAAGGTTTTAAAGATTGCAACTATGTCGATATCATTAATGAGTTGTGTCCAGAACTGAAGAATATTGAACCCGGAAAACTCAATTCATCCAATCTTCCTTTCTTGAAAAATGTTATTTATGTAGGGGATAAAAATCACCCAGGCATGTTCAACTGGGATGAACTGTACAAGCTTGCCGACACAATAAGCGACGAAGAACTGAAAACAAGACAGTCCAGCCTTGATATCCATGATGTTATAAACATGCAGTATACATCAGGTACTACAGGCTTCCCCAAGGGAGTCATGCTTACCCATTACAATATAGTAAATAATGGTATGTGTATTGGTGACTGCATGAATCTTACCAGCGAAGACAAGCTATGCATACCTGTGCCGTTTTTCCACTGCTTTGGGTGTGTGCTTGGTATTATGGCTTGTGTAACTCATGGGACAACTATGGTCCCGATAGAGTATTATCAGCCGCTCAAGGTTATGGAGGCAATTCAGACTGAGAAGTGTACTGCAGTACACGGAGTGCCTACAATGTTTATTGCCATGCTTGAGCATCCAGAATTCAACAGGTTTGATTTCTCAAGTCTCAGAACGGGTATAATGGCAGGTTCACCATGTCCTATCAAGGTAATGAAGCAGGTAGTGGATATGATGAATATGAGTGAAATAACAATAGCTTATGGGCAAACGGAAGCTTCTCCTGTTTGCACACAGACAAGAGTGGATGACAGTATAGACTTGAGGGTTGCGACAGTGGGAAGAGCACTTCCTTTTGTTGAAGCAAAAATCATCAATCCTGAAACAAACGAAGAAGTTCCTCATGGTGTCGCAGGTGAGTTTGTGGCAAGGGGCTATAATGTAATGAAAGGCTATTACAAAATGGGAGAAGCAACAGCACAAGCTATAGACAGTGAAGGCTGGCTCCATACAGGTGATCTTGCAACTATGGATGAAAACGGATATTTTAAAATAACCGGACGTATCAAGGATATGATTATAAGGGGTGGAGAAAACATCTATCCTAAGGAAATAGAAGAATTTCTCTACACCCATCCTAAAGTGAAGGATGTCCAGGTAATCGGTGTTCCCAGCAAGGAATACGGTGAAGAGGTTATGGCTTATATTATCCTTAAAGAGGGAGAAGTGTTGACAGAAGACGAAGTAAAGGCTTTTGTAAAAGGTAATATGGCGCGTCATAAAGTACCTAAATATGTTAAGTTTATTGACACTTTTCCAATGACTGCAAGCGGAAAGATTCAGAAGTACAAGTTAAGGGAGATGGCTATAGAAGAACTGAACCTTCAAGATGCAGCGTCTATAGAGACTGCATAAAAATACTTGACAATATAAATGAAATCTTGTTGATGCAAATAAAAACTATGATATAATTATTGTAAAAAAAGGGATTATTTATTAACTCTATTATTTGACGAAATATTCCAAGAATAATAAACATTAATAAATCAAACTAATTATCATCAGGGGGTTTATATGCTTCGACAGGCAGATCCTTACGAAAAAATAATTTTTGATATTATAAAAGAATATAACCATAGATTTTATTACGAGGGAATTTACAGAGTAGTAGATGAAGATCAGTTTAAAGTAAAGATTGAAAAACATAAGGAAGAAATGGTAGGACACGCTTACGTTACTTTTCCGGATAATGACCATATAGAATATGAGGTAAGGTATAACCGGATAGTTAACTTGAGTGAAGGCTACACCTTAATGATTCCAAAAGTAAAGGCACTATAGAAATAGAATTGTATTACAGCTACGTACGGCGTGAAGCCGGTATGTAGTTTTTTTTTGCAAACAAATAAAAAATGCGTATATTAATTTGAAATATGTAAATAATTATTAATGCCTCACAAAATACATTTTGACCCCCTAAAAAGTGTCCCGATGGTGATGTTTACGTCTGGGACACTTTTTGTTGAAATGAACAGACATATGATAAAAATAATAATATAGGTGAAATAATGTATTGGCTTTTTTCATTTATGATAAAGCTTTGGCTGATTACAAAGGATTAATCAGCGTGTTTGAAAATATCTTTATAGTATCTTATAAAACACCCTGCAGTCGTTTTTTGGGCAAGAGGAAGAGTGAATTTGGTAATGGTATAGTACCTTTTTTCATTCTCTTGTATTTCTTTAAGTTTAGAGTATATCTTTATAGCATTACGTGCATTACACTTAACTGCTTCTTCAATATTTTCAATATAGTAGCCTCCTTTGAAAACAGCAAATTCGGGAGTGCTGAGATATGTTCTTTTAATGAAATTTTCATACTGCCTGTGGTTATCCAGAAGACGGATATTGGCGTGCTGGGGAACAGTCATATCCTGAACAAGGTGTACTGCTGCACCAAGGTAAAATGTAGAGGTGTTTGCGTCACCTTCATACCAATATCGCAACGCTTTGCCATAGTAATCCAAAGCCAGGGACAAAGCATTATTATTACCGTATAGCCCCTTATTTTTGGAAGGGCTGTAGAAATGACCTGAACTTTTAAAGTTCTGGTCAGCCCATGTTACTCCTTCATTCAGTTGGGGAATATAGTCGCTAAAAAAACTGTACGCATCGATGTAGTTATCATTTTTTATGATTTCCAGTGCCTGTAAATTTATAAATTTGTGAATTTCACATTCAGTTTGAATTATGATTTTTTTAAATGGATTTGCAGCAGCCATCATATATTTCATAACAAAACCATAAGTTTTTTCGAATGTATCTTTCATTATTTATACCTCTTCTACTTGTTTGAATTATATTTTGTTTTTATGCTGGATTTATATGAACTATAACATCCTTTATGTTCTTGCAGGTTTTTACCTTTTCCTTAATACGGGCTGCTATACTATGACCTTCATTTACTGACAATGTGCCGTTGACCGATACTTTGGCAATAACTATGAAACCTATTCCAACCGGCTTTGCACTTATGTTGTCGATATGATCCACTCCATCAATAGATTCTATAGCTTTGTATATGTCATCCCTGTATGTTTCATCAAAGTTTGTATCCATCAGTACTTTATATGCGCCATAGAAAATCCTTACTCCTGTAAACGCTATCCAAAGAGAAATGAAGATACCTATTATACCATCAAACCAGTATATGCCAGCCTGACTCATGAAGATCCCTATAAGTGTTGATGCGGTTACAAATACATCATTCCTATGATCTTCGGAATTTGCAAGTATAAGCAGACTGTCATGACTTTTGCCTGCACTGCGTGTATATAAAAACAATATGAGTTTAAGTATTATGGTAATAGAAGCAACAGCGACTAACCACCATGAAAATACCAGCTGAGCACGGTTAATTATTGAACTCAGGGAATTCATAAATATTTTATAGGCAACAAGCAGCAGTGAAAAGCTAACGATCATTGAAAAAATATATTCGGCCTTTCCATGTCCGAAGGGATGATTTTTATCTTCAGGACGGCTTGCTATCT
This sequence comes from Clostridia bacterium, assembly GCA_026414765.1. Taxonomy (NCBI): domain Bacteria; kingdom Bacillati; phylum Bacillota; class Clostridia; species Clostridia bacterium. Next base: position 288,215 of record JAOAIJ010000043.1, read on the forward strand.
TATTACCTGTATACGTCATTGTTGAGGCAAAAACGTCTCCGGCACTGTTAAAACCGTCAGCTATCATTGCCTGACTTTTGCTGATAAACCCTATAGCAAGCTTTATAGATAGCAGAAAAACATTTGTACCTATTCCTAAAACAGCTATTTTTCTTGTTAACCGGTAACGATCCATTCTTTACTCCTGCAAACGAAAAAATAGAATAAACTAGCTTAACTTATTATCTGGATTTTTTATATAAAATAAAACAGCCAAAAATATCTATAAATTTTCACTATGAGAAAATATCAATAAATGGCATAATATAATTATCAAAGAAAAATAAGGAGTTGCTAATGAGACAGGGAACAACTATTTTTTTATCAGTGATTATGACATTTTTCCTCTTCGCAGGTTGCAGTTCAAATAATAAGGGAATTGCTGATAATGATACAAGTATTGCACAGGAAGATGGAAATAAGAAGGAGAGCAGCAGTAATGCTATATTACCGCGTAATACCGATATAGCAGAAAAGCTGTTTGAAAATATGACACTTGAGGAAAAAGTAGGACAGATATTTATCATGTCTCTCCGTAACTTTGAACGGTATCCGCAAATTATTGAAATGAATCAAGATGTAATGAAAAGGATAAAGGATAACCATTTGGGAGGCGTAATACTTTTTGCAGAAAATATTACGACTATCCCTCAAACCAAAAAGCTGATTGCTGATGTAAAAGCTGCAAGCAAAATTCCTTTGTTCATGGCAGTGGACGAAGAGGGCGGGGCTACCAGCAGACTTGGCAAAAAACCGTTAATGCATTCTACCAGACTACCGGATAGTGCAGTAATAGGCAGGGCAGGTGACAGGGAACTGGCAGAGAAAGCAGGTGCTTTGATTGCAAGGGAAATATTCTCCATTGGATTCAATATGAATTTTGCTCCTGTAGCCGATGTAAATACCAATCCTGAAAACCCTGTAATAGGAAATAGAGCATTCGGGGATAATCCTGAAGTTGTAGCGGAAATGATCAAGGCCGAAGTTCAAGGTATGCAGAAGCAAAATGTGATAGCTGTACTGAAGCATTTTCCCGGACATGGTGATACTTCAACTGATACTCATACAGGGGCAGTTATCATAGAACATGACAGGGAGAGATTGGACAGGATTGAGCTATATCCTTTTAAAGTTGGAATAGAAAATGGAATTCAAGCTATAATGACTGCTCATATACAGCTGCCTAAGATAATAAAAAGTGAAATGCCTGCAACTCTTTCAAAAGAAATTCTGACTGATCTGCTAAGAAATGATATGAAATTTGAGGGTTTGATAATAACTGACGCACTCGAAATGGGAGCTATCTCAGAAAGATGGGGTCCGGCTGAAGCATCAATCCTGGCATTTGAGGCAGGTACAGATATACTTCTGATGCCATTGTCCATTGAGGAAGCATACAAGGGAATGCTGAGTGCTGTAAAAAATGGGAGGATCACAGAAGAAAGGCTTAACGAGTCTGTGAAGCGGATACTCAAGATAAAACAAAAGTGGGGCATACTGGATAATATAGAGAGCGGGCTGGACCCTGAGCAGGTTTTAGGCTGTGAGGAACATTTGAAGATTTCACGGGAAATTCTGGAAAAAGTTGCACGAATAAACAGATAAAATAAAAAAATGTATAAGCACCTTTGGATTCTATGGATTTTTCACTTTATAAATGATGTATTTTTCTCATTGTGATTTAAGTAGCGGTCGTATGTGATAATTCTTAGCATATGACTGCCATTGTCAAGCATGCTTATGTCTTTATTCAGAGAGGCCTGGCCATAATCTGTTATTATTGCTTCCAGCTTATCATCTATATATACTTCTGATTTTATGGATTCTCTTCCTGTGAAAATTTCCAGGCACAGTTTGTTATCAAGTACTGAAAATTTTTTTATTTCCATATCTGGAGGGGTTGTATCTTTAATCGCTGATCCTCCCGAATTCTTATACTTGGTTTTAAAGAATTTTCTTACTACATCTACGTACTTACCAAGTACAGTTATCTTTTTAGTGTCAATATTCCCCATTGAACTGGCATTCAAATACCGGAGGTATTTTGCAGACAAGGGATCCCAACCTGTTACCAGTGCTTCAACTGTATCTACTGCAACTGCATCCTTACCAGCTATAATCAATCTCATATTCATTATATCGTTTACTTCACTATCGCGTTTATAAGGAGCAGGACCGTTTTGAAAGCCTTGGAGGCCATCCATGATAACAAAATCTACAGGTTTACATAAATAATAATCGTGAATCCACCTGTGCAGGTCACTTTTTGAAAAACTGTGGGAAACCATTGCCGTTCTGCTTAGGCTTTTAGGGGACAATCCGTAGATGTTGGCAGGAGTGGCACCTATACTGACGTTTTTTATTCCGCCGGTAACTACTGTTCCCGAGTTGTTTTTAAGACACGGAATACTTATCAGAATATCAGCTTCCTTATACAGCTTATTCAGATAATAGCTTTTGTGAAGAAGTCCGCTGGGTAAATCAACCCTTACAAGGTATGGTGAGGCAAATTCCTGCCATGCGCCGCTGCTTTCTTCCAGTGCAATGAACCCGTCTATGCCGGATATCATCTCATGGGTGTAATTTAAATATTCATACGCTTCTCTGGTTCTGTCGCCAGCAGAACCTTCCATTATATATACTTTCCCTGTAGGATTATACTCCCTTACAAGTTCTGCAACAGCCTTTGCAACTCTCCAGTCAGTTGTTATTCCGTTTACCTCCCTGACAAATCTCTTGCCTGTAATATCACTGTGTATCTGGACGAGATTAGGCTTTAAGACTACTACCTGACCGTCTTTGATGATATCTTTAAAACCTCCGGCAAGACTGACAGCATCCCTTACCATTATTCTGATATCTTCATAAGTGAGGTCTTGAGCATTTTTTTTATCCGATTGTATTACTGATACTATTGATTGACTTGATAGAAGATTTATTTCTGAAACGTCTTTATCTTCTGCAAATTTATCCGATTTGGAAGTAGAAGGATTTGCAGACGCACCTGTATTAGTATCAGGTTTTTGTAGAGCTGATGGAGAAGAAGCAGGTTTTGTATTTTCTGTTTTTACAGTATTGATACTTTTTAATTCCTCTTTTAGTTTCGATTCTTCATATTTGCTAAGGTAGGAACTAAAAAATCCTGAAGAATCCAAAACACATCCTATGGCTAATAATAGGAATATTGAAAGTATTATGCAGGACCAGAGCTTTTTCCTTTTCATAGCAAAACCCTTTAACCCTTTCAATAGTATTGATTCTATTATTGCTTTTATTCATACTTTTATTTAATAAAGAAATATTTATTTCATATTCTTATTATAGCATGAGATAATAAATAAATAGTTACTAAAAAATAAAGAAAAAGGGTTTTGAACCCTTTTCTGTTTGAATTTATACTATTTGCAATATTGCACACTTTAAGTATTCAGTTTCTTCCGAAGCAAGAAGTACAGGGTGATCTTTTGCCTGAGAACGGTATTCTATAAGCCTAACCTTTCTTTTAGCATCTATAGCGGCACTGTAGACTATATCCATGAATAACTCAGGATTTACATGGTGGGAGCAAGAGCATGTTACCAGAAAACCACCGCTGTTTATTATTTTCATTGCTCTCAGATTAATCTCCTTATAGCCTCTTACGGCACCTTCCACAGCATTTCTTGTTTTAGTGAAGGCAGGGGGATCAAGTATTATGGTGTCAAATTTTTCGTTGTTATCATAATACTCTCTGAGTTTGTCAAAGGTATTTGCAGCTTCAAAGCGGCAATTCTCTTCCAGGCCGTTAATTTTTGCGTTATGGGTAGCACATTCTACTGCATGTTCGGATATGTCGATTCCAAGTACATTTCTTGCACCATAGTATGCTGCGTGCAGTGCAAAAGAACCTGTATGGCTGAAGCAGTCCAGAACCTTTGCATTCTTAACCAGTGGAGCTATAGCTGCCCGGTTTTCTTTCTGATCCAGGAAAAAGCCTGTCTTCTGTCCTCCTTCAACATCTACCAGAAATTTCACACCGTTTTCATTCATCAGAACCTTCGTATCAAATTCCTCGGATAGAAAACCTTTACGCTGCTCAAGACCTTCAAGTTCTCTCACCGGTACATCATTTCTTTCATATATGCCTGAAGGCTTGATTATATCATTAAGAATAGCAACTATTTCCTCCTTATAACGGTCTATACCAAGTGCAAGGGTTTGAATGACGAGATAATCGGAAAACTTGTCTACTATGAGAGCAGGTAAGAAATCAGATTCTGCAAAAATAGCTCTGCAGCTGTTAACATCCGCTACCTTTTTTCTATAATCCCATGCGGTCTGAATTCTTTTATACAGAAAATCATAATTGACTTCTTCATGTTCATATGTGAGCATTCTTATAGTAATCTGTGATTTGGGATTTATATAACCCCTTCCGAGAAATTTATTTCTGCTGCTGTATACATCAACCACATCTCCCGGGGTGAATTCACCATCTGTAGAATCAATATCACTTCTGAATATCCAGGGATGTCCGTATTCAACTCTCTTTTCCTTTCCTTTGACCAAAAAAGCTTTAGCCATATATCCTCCGATTGACTCTGATTTTTTTAGTTGATTATACCATAAATCCAGATAAAATATATTGCTTTTTTAGTCCTTTGCCATAACAGGTTCAGTTTTGGGTACTGTAATCGATAGAATACCATCCTTGTATTCTATCCTTGTCTTGTTTGATATGATTTTTATTGGCAGAGGGATTGTCCTTGTAAAGCTATTGCTAAACCGGCCGGTTCTGTAAATATAGTTATCCTTATGAAGAGTGCCTGACCCTGACTGCCAGGTAAGTCTGATAGAATAATCGCTTGCATACACGGAGATATTTTCTCTTAAAGTGTCAGGTATTTCAGCCTTTATAATGATATCGGATTTTGTCTGATAAACGTCTACCCGCGGTGAAGAGGGGAGACTAAAAAATCTAAGCGAAGAGTTTTCATCAAAATTGTCGACAGCCCTGTCAAAATTATTTTTATCTATATTCATAGTAGTCACTCCTTTTTATCAAGAGGAATTATTAATATTATGATTTGTAAAAATCAGTCAAGTATACTGAAACGATAATAGAAACTGCATAAAATAAGGATATCAGGAAGAGCACAGATATTTATTTAGCTTTTATGAAACAGCCACCCCAAAAAAAGCGATTCTAATCCGAATAATATAGCAGAAAGCTTTCTGAAACTAAAATTGAATATTATTGCAATTCCCATAATTATTAAAATGAAAGTTATAGCAGACAAAGTACAGGAGGAGAATATTATGAAGAAGATATCCATAGCTTTGATAATTGCAGTAATGGTGACAATAACAGGAACATCAGGAGCATTCGCAAACACAACAACTACAGTAACTGACAGCAGTACTCCGGCAACAAATGTAACACCGGTACCGGAAACGAGCACAACCGCATCAGCTGTTACTGCACCAGCTATACAGACTACGGAAAATACAATTGCAACACCGTCAGCAGTAACTACTTCAGCTACCACTACTTCTGCAGTAACAGTTGGCAATACGCAGCAGGCAGGAGTTACACCTGATAGTCTGGTATATCCTTTTGAAAGACTCATAGAAAGCGTTCAGGTAGCTCTGACATTTTCTCCCGAAGGCAAGGCAGAATTGCTTGTAAGCTTTGCAAATGAAAGACTGGCTGAAGCGAAAATAATGACAGAAGAAAACAAGGTAAAGCTTGTAGAAAAAGTACTGAACATATATGCAAAAACCATTGCAGAAGCTAATAACCGTATAGAACAGGCAGCTCAAGATAATAAGGATGTAAAAGCTGTACTTGAAGAGATAAAGATAACAGAGGAAAACGGCGATAAAATAGTTATAAAAGCTACAGGTATTATTCCTCAGGATTCGGCGGAATCTCTGAAAACTGCTGTAACTGATGTAGTGAAGAAAACACTGGCAGTGCAGACTTTTGCAACTGCAAAGCAAAATTTTGAAGCGGCAAAATCAAAGGTGACATTGGCAAGGGAAGAATTAAAGGCAGTAGAAAAAACCGGGGATCTTAACGCTATAAAGGCAGCGCAGGAAAAACTACTTTCAGCTGAACAGTATAAAGAAAAGATGGAAGAGGCAAAGGAACAGATAGAGGAATATAAGGAAGAGATTTTAGACCAGCTGAAAACAGATAAAAAGATTGAAGATAACAAAAAGAAGGAAATTGAAAAGTTAGATAAAAAAATAGAAAAATTTGAAAGCCAGGCAAAGAAGCATGCAGATAAAAAAGAAGCAATTGCAAAAAAGATAGAAGAAAAAAATAAAAAAGCAGCAGAAAAAATCAGGGAAAATGCTAAAAAACAAGTAGAGAAGAAAAAAGAAAAGATCGAGAAATTTAAGGAAAAACATGGAAAGTACGACAAAGTCTCTGAAAACATAGAAAATGATTAATAAAAGCAAGCGGCAGTACGGGTGTAGCTCGTACTGCCGCTTGCTTTTATTAATTGCTTTTCTTATCATCCTTGCGTTCCTTCAAATACCTTTTGTTACCATCCTTGTCCACTATTACTACATTGTCCAGTGTGGATTTGAGATTTCCTTTGAAATATTGGATGTATTCCTGTCTAAGTGCCTGTTGTTCTGATTTTTCTTCAGGAGTAAGGCCTGTTGCTTTAGATTTTTTTGCAAGCTCATTTATCCGCTGTATTTTAGTTTGTTCCATTGCTTTATAACCTCCATTAGTATTATAAGTGAAACAAATAAAAAGTGGAAGGGGGTAAGAGATTACAAGGATATAGAAATTGGTAAATCCTGTAAACTACTTGAAATAAAGTATATATAGATTAGTTTCATATCAAGGTAAATGAATATAAATAAAAATATACTCACAAAAAATTCGAAGATGCATATTTTGATAATAGGCTGCTAAATGAAAATGAATATCAAGTATCAAAGATGATACAATATATTATTCGTCTCAATGGAGGGATTGATGATGGCAAGAGGGAATATCAAACATGCATTTCCGGGTGGAAATACTTCTCAAGGCTTTTTCAGCTACTATAACTATATTTTGAGCCAGGAGGAGGCAAACAGGATTATTGTTATCAAGGGTGGTCCGGGGGTAGGAAAATCTTCATTTATGAAAAAGATTGCAGAAGAAATGCTTTGCAGAGGATATGATGTTGAATTCATGCATTGTTCGAGCGATAATAACAGCCTTGACGGAGTCGTCATTCCTGCAATAAAAGTAGCGTTGCTTGATGGTACTGCTCCCCATGTAGTGGTCTCTTAAGTACAATAAACTTCAGTAACTGCTTACTTAATTTGATTAAGTAAACTGATGCCTTTCTCGGTAAGGTTCGGATACAGTATGCCCCATACAATACTTAAAAGTTCTTCATGTTGTGCTGTTTCATCTAATGAAATTTGTTGTATCCAAGACATCATCAATAATACAATTCCTTTTGCCAAACAATTTTGAAATTCTTTGTTTTGGGATACCCTGAATATTTCTTTTTTTTCAAAGTTTTCAATGATCCTGATAAAATGCAGCGTAAGTTCTTTTCTTACCTTTAATTGGAATTCTAATATCTCATGATAGTTTTTTCTCAATTCAATCATATTGCTAAAATAAAAATAGTATTTCTTTTGAAAGTTAAGCATCAGTTTCAATTGCTCATTTAGACCGTTTACATCAACGTCCGATTTTAAATCCAAGGATTTAAAATCTTTATATTGAAGATCAACAATAGAGCAGAGTAAATCAGATTTTTTTTTGTAGTGGTAGGTTATATTACCTACACTTTTATTGGTTGCATCAGCAATATCACGCATGGAGACTGTTGCATACCCATTTTTATTAAATAATTCTATAGCCTTCTCCAAAATTACCTTCTTGGTAGTCATCATATTCCTCCAAAATAATATTTCCATATGTAGAATATCATACTTGACGGATTAGCACAAGTGTACTAAAATAAAATATAGAATTAGTACGAATGTACTATATTATAATAGGAGGGCATGGTAATGAACCTGAATAAACAGGAAATTAATGCAACAATTCGGACTCTCCCTATTGACAGAGCAATCTCTAATGGCCTTGACATTAACGATTTCATTGTACTCATGCATGAATTTGAAAATGGCGGTGACTATGCAGATATTTGTGAAAAATTAGGTGACCGTTCCAGAGACTTAGCTGATAATGCAATAGAGAAGGAACACTTCATGACTGCAAGAACCTTTTACCTTAATGCAGTTGCTGCTTACAGAGTAGGACAATACACAATTATTCCGGATAATGACAAAAAGCTGGGCATGTATAAAAAACTCATAGATTGCTATAGTGAAGCTGCAAAGCTCTTCAATCCGCAAATTGAAAGAATTGAAGTACCATATAAAGGCAGCAAAATGGTTGGATGGCTAAGAATGCCTTTGAATACGTGTGGTAAGGTTCCTATAGTTATTTCAATCGGCGGAGCTGACGGCTGGCGTGAGGAACACCACAATTACAGCAATTATTATGCAGAAAGAGGCATTGCATATCTTATGATTGATGGACCTGGTCAAGGTGAAACAAGATTATTTAACAAGCTGTATATGCAACTGAATAACGAAGAAGCCTTGAATGTAATTATTGAGTATGTATCAAGTGATAACAGGTTCAGCAAAGTAGGAATGATAGGCTACAGTTTCGGAGGATATTTGGTTGCAAGGGTTGCAGCAACCAGCGAAAAGCTGCATGCTTGTGTCATAAATGGAGGCTCATATTTTCCAAAAGAGATAATTAATTTTATTCCTCACTTCAGGATGGTATTTTCTGCAATGATTAACAAGAATGGCATTGAGTTGGAGGAATTTATTAACAATATGACGATGGAAGGCTATGCACACAATATCACGTGTTCACTTTTGGTAAACCATGGCATACCCGATCCCTTATTCAGTTCTAAAGGAGTTGAAAGAATATACAAAGAAGCCAAATCTATTGATAAAACATTAAGGCTTTGGAAAGACGGCAATCATTGTGTTACAAATCATGCAACAGAGACTATAACTATGTTTACAGATTTCTTTATGGACAGACTAAAATAGTGTTATCCAGAGTGGGGAGGAGAATAGATGGTTGATCTAACTTTAAAAGAGAAATTTGCATTCAAGTTTGTTTTCAGCGAGAACAGAGTCTATCACAGATGGTATGGAAGATTCTTATCTTTTGGAATAGATTATGGGAGATTGAGAAGGGTAGTAGCAAGAATAACAAATTGGTTTGAATGGTGTGAACAATGGGATGAAGAAGGTGATTCACTTTTTAAAAAGGCTGAAGAAGCATTAGCTGAAGGGAATGGTCTAAAAGCACGAGCATTATTTCATGAAGCTGTAGGCTGCTATCATACAGGGCAGCATTTATTTTTTATTGATAGCAAACAAAAGGAAAAAACCCAGGAAAAAGCTAGAATAAGCTATCAAAGAGCACTAAGCCTATATGATGAAAAAGAAAGGCCCATAAGAATCGAGATAGACTTTAATGGTGTAAAAATTCCAGGATATCTGAGGCTCTCAGCAGTGCCCGACAGCCCACTTATCATATTTATAAACGGTATGGATAATATTAAAGAGGCTGAAGGAAATTCACAGGGGGCTTTATTCAAACAGAATGGATTTAACTATTTTACATTTGATGGGCCAGGTCAGGGAGAAATGTGGAAGGATATGAAATTCGATATAAAAGAATATCATAAATCAGTATCAGCAATAATTGACTGGTTTGAAAAACATCAGATATACGAAATTGATATGAATAGAATCGGCCTTATTGGTTTTAGCCTGGGCGGGTATTTAGCACCAATGTGTGCAGCACATGACAAACGGGTAAAGTGTGTAGTTGGAAATAGCGGACTTGTATTTATCGGTGGATTGAAAGGATTAAAGAGACTTAATCCGTTATGGCAGCGGGGAGTTACATATATGACCGGATGTGAAACACTTGATAAAGCGGTAGATAAATTTGACTGGGATATTGAACGTGATCCAAACTTATGTGTACCATTACTATTGTATCATGCAGGGAAAGATGAGGTTATGCCCACCCCAAAATTACATGCAGATAAAGTAATAAGGTGGGCAAGGGGAGAAAAAACTCTTAAATATTATGAAAATGCAGAACACTGTACACAGGATTACCTAGATGAGGTATTCCCGGAGATAATAGATTGGTTTAGAAAAAAGCTTAATTGAGAGAAGAAGGTATAAGCTTAACTTTCAATAACAAAATATATATATTAAAAAATATTAGCAATTCAATCCTTTTTTGGAATATAGAAATAGGACAAAAACAGCCCCTCATAAAATATAGAGGGGTTATTTTTATGGAAACAAAATTCGTTCTTGAAGAAGTATTTAAATCTAAAGAAAATGAAGAAAGGAGAAAAAAACTTGAAGATATAGTTATTAATGTAATTAAAATTATGGAACTGCAGGAGCGATGCAGTCTCTAAAATTCTCATTGAATGAATCTGCCTGTTTTAATGAAATTCGTTATGGATAAAATAGGCAGTTATATCTTTTTATTGGGGGATATAGCTAAATGAGTAAAGTTGCAATTTATTGCCGTTTATCCGATGAGGATAGAAATAAGCTCAATTCTTTGGATGATTCCGAAAGTATTCAAAACCAAAAAAACATGCTTAACAAGTATGCTATTGAAAAAGGATGGGATATTTATAAGATTTATTCAGATGATGATTTTTCAGGTCTTGATAGTGATAGACCTGAATGGAACAAGATGCTTCGTGATGCAAGATTAAAGAAGTTTGATATTGTCCTGTGCAAAAGTCAGTCAAGGTTTACGAGGGATATGGAGTTGGTTGAAAAATATATCCATAACAAATTTCTTGAATGGGGTATTAGATTTATTGGAGTGACTGACAATGCAGATACACAGAATAAAGGTAATAAAAAACAGCGGCAGATAATGGGATTAACAAATGAATGGTACTGTGAGGATATATCCGAAAATATAAGAGCGGTATTTAATTTGAAAAGAAGTGAGGGCCAGTTTATAGGCTCTTTTGCTGCTTATGGATATAAGAAAGCAGCAAATAATAAAAATAAACTTATTATTGACGAAGAAGCTGCGGTAGTTGTCAGGATGATTTTTAACTGGTATTTGGAAGGGTATGGTACTCAGCATATTGCTTATATGCTAAATGAAAAGGGTTATCTTAATCCGACAAAATATAAGCAAAATGCAGGACTCAACTTTAAAAATTCCAATATGAAAAACGGATTTAGCTTTTGGAATAAAACAACAGTTAAGCGTATTTTAAAAAATGAGATATATATTGGCAATATGGTACAAGGAAAAAGGGAAAAAGTGAGTTATAAATCTAAAAAAATAATATCAACTTCCAAAGAACAATGGATAAGGGCTGAAAATACACACGAAGCAATAATAGATGAGAAAACATTTCATGAAGTTCAAAGAAGAATAAGCCAGCGGCAGCGAAGTACAGGGGAAGGGCAAGCACATGTTTTTGCAACAAAGGTCAGGTGTGCAGATTGTGGTAGTACAATGAATAAAGTATCAACTTTTAGAGGGAATAATAAGCTATATTCTTATCTACGATGCAAAGTGTATGCTATTACAGGGAATAAAAAGCTATGTACAAGTCATGCAATAAGGTTTGATACACTATATGACTTAGTAACTGAAAGATTAAAGCAATATATAAATGATAATCTTGATGAAGACAATATTGCGCATAGGATTTTGGCTGAAACTAACGTTAATAGAAAAATCCAAGGCTTGAAAAATGAGATATCTAACATTGAAAAGCAGCTAAACCGGAATTCACAATTCATAAATAATCTATATATAGATAAGGTAAAGGGGATTATATTAGATGATTTATTTAGAGAACTTAACAGTAATTTTTCTAACGAAAAAGATAAAATAAGAAAAAGAAAAACGGAAATTGAGAATCAAATATTAGAATTAAGCAAAAAGACAATGAATTTTGATAAATGGGTTCAGATAGTCAGAAGATATAAAGATTTTAAAGAATTAACCCATTCAATGGTAGGAGAGTTTATTGAGTTTATTGAAATAGGTGAGAAAGATAGTAAAACAGGAGAGCAGAAAGTTAAAATACATTGGTTATTCTAAGTATTGATAATGCCCTTTCTTTTTTTGTGTTTAAAAGAACACTTGACATGTAGTGGATCCTAAAAACCCAGGAGCAGTGGATGAGATAATTCACTTGGGAGATTACTGGAATGAAGAAGGACTTAAAGCAAACAGGGAAGCAATAATGCTTGCAAACAGGGAAGTAGGACGCTTGTTTGCCAGGGCCTATAAATACATAAAAGCTGCAGCTTCCATATATGAAGATACTGCTGTAATAAACGGCTGGGCAATAGATAAAGCCAAAGTCAGCGCTGAAACTAAAAAGGTGCTGGATCAATACTTTGCTGATAGGCCGATTGCAATGAAGGAAGGAATGGAAAGGAAGCTATTTGCCAGTGCAATAACTCCTGACGGATATAAAAACTATCTTAATTCCATTCTGACTACGGAAAAAATATATATACTAAAGGGGCAGCAGGGAACAGGAACGGAAGTGCTGCTTGAAAAAATCAAAGCGGAAGCTTTAATAAGGGGATATAATGTAGAATCATATTATTGTCCGCTATACCCGGAAAAATTAGAACATCTTGTCATTGACCAAATCGGAGTGTCTTTTACTACTTCAAATGAATATCATAGCTCAACGGTTAAGGGATATGGAGAGATTGATCTTAATGCGTATCTGGATGAAAAAGTTATTAAGACCTATAAGGGTGATCTGGAGTATAATAAGACTGAGTTTGATGCATTGATGAATAAGGCCATTAATACGATTGGCAAGGCAAAGGCTTTGCATGATCACATGGAAACCTATTACATACCAAATATGGATTTTGAATCAGTCCAAAGGTGTTGGGAAACAACAATGGCGAGGATTCTGGAATATGCAAAATAACTGACAGCCCCTGATAACAGGGGCTGTCAGTTATTTTGCAGGCATTGTTTTGAATAATCTCAGGTTAAAGAATTCTATCGGTATTATATATAAAAATAGTTCATATTTTAAATTGACAAATCTATCCACTCGTGCAATAATAAGAAAAATTAATCGATACACGGATTGAATGTATCGATACAAATGGAGTGGTGTTATGGATGATAGGTACGAATTGAATAAAAATCTGGCACAGATGCTAAAAGGTGGCGTTATTATGGACGTTACTAATGGGAAGGAAGCGGAAATCGCGCAGGAAGCAGGTGCCGTTGCGGTAATGGCACTTGAAAGAGTTCCGGCGGACATAAGAAAGCAGGGTGGAGTAGCAAGAATGTCCGATCCCAGAATCATCAAAGAAATAAAAAGCGCAGTCAGCATACCAGTCATGGCAAAAGCAAGGATAGGGCACTTTGCTGAAGCTCAGATACTTGAAGCACTGGGTATAGACTATATAGATGAAAGTGAGGTTTTGACACCTGCTGATGAAATGTTTCATATAGACAAGTTTAGCTTCAAAATACCATTTGTATGTGGAGCCAGAAATCTCGGAGAAGCTCTCAGAAGAATAGGAGAAGGGGCTGCAATGATACGTACAAAAGGTGAAGCGGGAACAGGAAATGTAGTTGAAGCTGTCAGACATATGAGAACTATAATGTCTGAGATCAGAAAGCTGAAGAGCCTCCCTAAAGAGGAGTTAATGTCGGCTGCAAAAGATATGGGAGCACCATATAATCTATTACTGAAGACCGCTGAGGAAGGTAGACTGCCTGTGGTAAACTTTTCTGCCGGAGGAATAGCGACTCCTGCTGATGCTTCATTAATGATGCAATTAGGTAGTGAGGGCGTTTTTGTAGGATCAGGAATATTTAAATCTTCAAATCCAAAGAAGATGGCTAAAGCTATAGTTAAAGCAACAACCTATTTTAATAAGCCCGAATTATTGGCTGAGGTTTCAGAAGATCTGGGAGAGGCGATGAAAGGCATGGAAATATCTCAATTGTCGCCCGAAGATATTTTATCGTCCAGGGGGTGGTGAGTATTGGTAAGAGTTGGTGTACTCGCTCTGCAGGGTTCTGTCCTGGAGCATAAGAAGGCACTGTCAAGGATAAGAGGTGTATATCCTATAGAAGTTAGGGGGAGGGAAGAAATTGAACAGGTTGAAGGTTTGATACTTCCTGGCGGTGAAAGCACTGTCATTGGGAAATTAATCAAAGAATCAGGCCTGGCAGAATCTATTGTTAAAAGATCTTTAGGAGGTATGCCGGTTTGGGGGACTTGTGCAGGAATGATCCTTATGGCTGAAAAAATCATTGATGAAGATTATTTTTATCTGGGAATTATGAACATATCAGTCAGAAGAAATGCATATGGAGGTCAGCTTGACAGTTTTTGTTCCAGTTCCTGCATATCTGAAGTTTCCGATAAAGATATCCCGCTTGTTTTTATCAGGGCTCCGTGGGCAGAGAGTGCAGGAAGTCATGTAAAAATTCTGTATAAGCTAAATGGCAGGATAGCGGCTGCCAGACAAAACAATTTGCTGGCAACGTCATTCCACCCTGAATTGACGGATAACATGAGTTTTCACGAATATTTTATAAAAATGGTTACTGAATATTCAAAAAATAATATAAAGCAATTTGCCGTGTAATAAAACGGAAAGAAGAGCAAAAACACTCCTCATAATAGGCTTCCTGAGCACATACACCGTTATCCAGGGAATATGAGGAGTGTTTTTCTATAATACTTTTAAAAGATTTGCCATTTCTATTGCTGTTACAGCTGCATCATATCCTTTATTTCCGGCTTTTGTTCCTGCTCTTTCGATAGCTTGTTCAATAGTGTCGGTTGTGAGTACTCCGAAAACAACAGGCATACCTGTGTCTAAAGAAACTTTAGCGATGCCTTTAGACATTTCGCTTGACACATAATCAAAGTGGGGAGTTGAACCACGTATTACAGCTCCTATGCAGATTATAGCATCAAACTTTTTTGAAGCTGCCATTTTTTGTGCTACAAGAGGAATTTCAAATGCACCCGGAACCCATGAAACTACTATACCCGATTCATCAGCACCATGCCGGATAAGTCCGTCTATTGCCCCTCCGAGAAGCTTGCTGCTGATAAACTCGTTAAACCGCCCTATTACGATACCGAATTTTAAATCCTTTGCAATCAGATTACCTTCGTTTGTTTTAATATTCATTGTTTTGTGCCTCCTGATGTACTATTGTGTTTAGTTTATCCAATCCATCTAAAAGATGTCCCATCTTTTCTTTTTTAGTTTTTAGGTAAAACTCATTTATAGTGTTTTCCTTAATCTGAATCGGTTCTCTTGCAACTATTTCCAAACCATAACCGTTTAAGCCGATTAATTTCTTTGGATTATTAGTCATAAGCCTGATTTTTTTTACTCCCAGATCACACAGAATCTGGGCTCCGATGCCGTAATCCCTGAGATCAGGAGCAAAGCCAAGCTTCACATTTGCTTCGACAGTATCAAGCCCTGTATCTTGAAGTTCATAAGCGCGAATTTTGTTTATAAGGCCTATACCACGGCCTTCCTGGCGCATATATAAAAGAACTCCCTTTCCTTCCTTGCTTATTTGATCCAATGCTGCGTTTAGCTGTTCTCCACAGTCACATCTCAGAGAATGGAAGGCATCGCCTGTGAGGCATTCTGAATGCACTCTTACAAGTATCGGTTCACTTGAATCTGATAAATCACCCTTCACTAAGGCGATATGATGTTCGCCACTTAAAGTGTTCTCATAACCGAAAATTTTAAATTCACCGTGAATAGTAGGCATTTTTGCTTTTGCAGCTCTTTTTATGAGCTTTTCCTTACTCCTGCGGTATTTTATAATATCAGCGATAGTAATTATCTTCATTTCATGCTTTTTGGTGAATTCCATCAATTGAGGTACTCTTGCCATCGTTCCGTCATCATTCATTATTTCACATATCACTCCCGCAGGAAAAAGTCCTGCCGCGCGGGATAAGTCAACAGCCGCTTCTGTATGACCTGCACGCTTTAAAACTCCGCCATCTCTGGCAATAAGGGGAAATATATGTCCCGGCTTTACAAAATCTGAGGGCTTAGCAGAAGGGTTGGCTATCTGACTTGCTGTATATGCTCTTTCATAGGCAGAAATTCCTGTAGTAGAATTTTTATGGTCTATGGTTATGGTAAAAGCTGTTTTCAGCTGATCCTTGTTGTGCTGAACCATTGGGGACAATTCCAATTCAAGTGCACGTGCCTCGGTTATGGGAACACAAATCATACCCTTACCATAAGTTGCCATAAAGTTTATGCATTTAGGAGTAACCTTTTCGGCAGCCATTAGCAAATCACCTTCGTTTTCTCTCTCTTCATCGTCCACTACAACAACCATTTTTCCTTCATTGATATCAGAAATTGCTTCCTCCACTGTATTGAACTTCATACTGAATCCTCCGTTTAGATAATTCACATAAATCCATGATCCTTTAAGAAATCAGGGGAAATACCCTTATGTACAGGTATTGTGGCAGTATGCCCGTACACAAGTTTTTCTACATATTTTCCTATAACATCACATTCTATATTTACCATATCCTTTATTTTTTTTGTTCCAAGGGTTGTATAACCACGGGTTAGAGGTATAAGTGACACCTTGAAATATTTTTCATCAACATGTACTATGGTAAGGCTTGTGCCATCAAGAGCGACAGAGCCTTTTGGTACCATATATCTTAAAATAGGCTGCGGAGCTTCAATAGTTAACCAGACGGCATTATCGTCGTCAGCTTTTTCGATGATGATGCCGGTACCGTCTATATGACCGGTTACTATATGGCCGCCTAATCTGTCAGATAGTCTTAATGCCCTTTCCAGGTTTACTTTTTCCTTTGTTTGCAGTTTATCCAGATTGGTTTTACTCATTGTTTCAGGCATAACATCAGCAGCAAACCAGTTGTTTCCCAGTTCGGTCACTGTAAGACATATGCCGTTAACAGATATACTGTCACCAGTTTTTACATCTTTTAATATTTCAATACATTCTATTGATAACCTGATGGATTTACTTCCACGGTATATATTTTTTATAGTACCAACTTCTTCAATGATTCCTGCAAACATAAATTCTTCTCCATTCAGTTAAGCTAAATAATGAGTCATACCCATTTACAAAAGCAGTATTGCCGGCACGGTGTGGCAAATATCTTTACATAGGATATCCCTCGATAAGAACATCATTTTCAATAGTGGATACATTTACATCCCTTAGATGGAAAGCATCTTTCATAAGAAGTCTGCCTGAACCTTCTACCGGAGTAACAGCAGTTTTGCCGCCAAGTATTTTTGGTGCGATGAACATCAATACCTTATCAACTATACCTGCATCCAAAGCAGAGTAATTTATTGTTCCTCCACCTTCAAGCAGTACGCTGTCTAATTCCAGTTTATATAATTCATCCATCAGACGTACAAGATCCACTTTTCCGCTGCCGTCATCCGCTTTGATAATTCGTACTCCTTTTTTCTGAAGCAGATATTCCTTTTCTTCAGAAATTGACTGTGTTGTTGCCAGGATCATTCCTTCATTTGAGGAAATATTGATTACATTGCTCTCTAAGGGTATTCTTCCTTTACTATCCACAATTATTCTTACCGGGTTTTTGCATGCTTTTGAAGAATTTCTGGCTGTAAGATATGGATTATCCTTTTCAACAGTATTAATTCCGACTATGATAGCTGCTACTCTGTCTCTCAATTTATGAACATATTGCCGGGAACTTTCTCCGCTTATCCACTTGGAGTCTCCTGATACTGAAGCTATTTTTCCATCAAGGGTCATAGCAGCTTTTAAAATGACAAATGGCTTCTTTTCCGTGATATATTTTATAAATATTTCATTAAGCTTTTTTGATTCTTCATGAAGAATCCCTGTAATAACATTAATCCCGGCATCCTGTAACATTTTTATACCTTTGCCTGATACTTTGGGATTAGGGTCGATCATACCTACTACTACTTCCTTTATTCCCGAGTCAATAATTGCTCTTGCGCAGGGTGGAGTTCTGCCATAGTGGGAACACGGTTCAAGATTAACATATAGTGTACTGCCCTGGATATTGTGTCTGGCATTTTTAAATGCAGCTGCTTCAGCATGTGGACATCCTAGAGCTTCATGATAACCTTCAGATAGTACGAGTCCGTCTTTTACAATAACTGCACCTACAAGTGGATTGGGATTGGTTTTACCCCAACCGCATTTAGCTAGTTCTAATGCTTTAGCCATATAGAATTCATGAGCACTCATATACATAACTCCTGTCAAAAAAATTGTCTGCTGTGCTGGTTAGTTAGCAATGCAAATTTGCCACTATTGAAATAAAAAATCCCTGGAAGCAGACCTACCCCCAGGGAATAAAAACATAACAAAAGCTTCTTTCATCCAGACTTTAAAAACCAAAAAACTCTATATGGAGAGTCTCTTGGGTTTACTGTCGGCTCCGGAATTTGACCGGATCTGCTTAAACTCAATAAGCTCGCGGGCTTACAACATATGCTGTCTACCGCCGGTACGGAATTTCACCTGTCCCTGAAGTGCTATTAATTTAGAAAGAATATATCACCTGAAATGCAATCAGTCAAGGGGATGAAGTGTATAGGCTTTAAGCCCGCCCCAAAAGCACCGGGAAATAAAAATACATATTGAAAAAATATCTAAACAATATAAAAACCTCTGTAAAGAGGTTTTTATAAGTGCAATCATAGGACTTTGGAAAGTTTATTTGCTACATCCAGGTTGAAGCGGTTTATTAAACCCTGGACATATTCTATAATATTTAGGTTTATATCATATATAAGAGGAGTCAGATCCATTCCATAAATAAGAGAAGAAGAGGTATCATAACTGTGAGCGGCACAATAGGTAGCATTTGCCAGTCGTCTTCCTGCAGTAGCGATATCATATCTTTTGCCTCCGCAAACCTGAGAGTCGAAGACTTCTACGAGTGCAGCCGCAATATTTGAATGAGAAGATACGTCAAAAACCACTTTCTCATCATCATTTAGCCAGTCAAGATTTCTCCATACCTCACAACCATAAAGCTTTTCAGGTCTCACACCGGCAGGGAGCTCCCTTAATGCAGCTATTACTTTGATTACAACGCCAAGATGAGTTTCATGCTTGTCTGCAAGGTTATGAGTATAAATAACTTTGGGCTTTGAGAGTTTTATCAGTTCCTTTAACTCTTCTATTACTTCCCGGTTATTTTTGTCTTTCACTGCGGAGCTTTTATACTCAAGCATGGCTTGTGCTCCGTATTCTCCTATAAATGCAGCTTTTTTTTGCTCAAGTTTTCTTATCTTTTGCATATCATCATCAGTATAGGATGCGTATATGCCATTCCTCGGACTTCCTGCACCATCGGTGACAACTACCCCGAAAAACCATTCATCGGCTTTCCCGAAGCATTTCAATATACCGTCATACGCCATTATTTCTATATCATCCTGATGGGCTGAAACAGCCATATGAGTAGTTCTCTTTACAGCTTCCTCTACAGGAGTATTATCAGGTATAAAGATTTCAGCGCCCGGGTTATTAAGCTTCATTCTTATCATCCTCTACATCATAGTATTACTTTATTTCCTGTATAGTGTACTCCTGAGTACCAAGACCTCTTTTTTCCAATTCGTTTAGCTGTATATAAGGGTTTTTACCATGAAGCCTTTCAAAAAGATGTCCATTGGCTTTGAGTTCGTGTCCTTGCGGTACACCTGCCATTATTAAGTTTTCTATTTTAATAGAATCTATACAAGCCCTTTCGATCGCTACTATATCCTGAGAGGCCATTATACCTATATCAGGCACCAGAGCGGGGGTAGTAAAGCCCCAACAATCACACAGGGCAGTAATATTTGTAAGGAAGTTGATATAGAATACATTTCCAGGCCGGAAGGTTTTCAGAACTTCTTCGGTACATATAGCCATTCCTGTCTGGAAATCTTCAAATTTATTATCGTTCATTGTTATGGCATTTGTTGGACAAACTTTTACACAATGCTGGCAGTAAGTACAATGATGGAAGAAAACCTGATATTTGTTTTCGTTGTCGAATTTATTGGCATTATGATTACAGTTGCTAATACACTCGGAACAATGAATACACAAATCCTCGCTCCAATCAAGTCCACCTTCAAGGCCATGTATTTGCCCTCTGGTCCTATCGGTAACACAGCCCATTGCTATGTTTTTACATGCGCCACCATAGCCGCACGCACCATGTCCCTTTACATGAGACAAATCAATCATTACTTCTGCATCATAGATATTGCCGGCTATATCAACGTTTTTAAAAGTTTTGAAATCAACATGTTTTTCATAATAATACTTGCTTGTTACGCCACAGGCGTAGACTATCGGAACACCAAGGTATTCTTCCGTATAGCCGCGTACTCTTGCAGAACTGATATCCTGATCTGTAATATAGATATTTGCTCCATAGCTTTTCAGCTTATCAATAAGTATTTTGACAAAAAGAGGGTGGATAGTCGAATATCCGATATTTCTGCCAAGATGCATTTTTATGGCAGTAAGCTTTCCTTTTACTGCATTCTGAAAGCTCATATTATCAATCATTCTTTCAAATTTTGCGGGGAGTGTTGCACTGGAATCATATTTTTCGTAATTTACTGATGAAAATAAAACGCTGGAACTCATGTGTAGGCCTCCTTTTTTTTTGCAAATCAATGTTAATTATATCATTCGCATTTTGCCGTGAAAAGTAGTCAGGCATAGATAAAAATTAGCTATAAGGTTTATTCTTTACTTTTGAAAGCATTTTTTTCTATTATCAACTGAGAGACAGCATATTCCTCCATATAATTCTTCAATTCGACTTTATAGCTTTCATCTGTATAGGGACTGCCAGTATTAATATCATATGCCTTGTTATGACTGTTCACATATAAAAATTTGTCAGTGACTAAAGAATTATTTCTCAGAAGAGCGTATCCGGCCTTCGTATTGAACAAGTCTTTGCCTATAGCCTTCGAACTGTTCAGCCCCATTAAATTTGCTACAGTAGGCATTATATCTATTTCACCGCCGGTTACACTGAATGTATTACCATTTTCAAGCCCGGGGTAATGGATAATAAGCGGCACTTTCTGGAGCTTTATCCATTCAGTATCGCTGTTCTTTATATTAAGAAATTCTGCAAGGTCTTTTGTCTCTTCCTTTGGAATTCCGTAGTGATCGCCATAAATAACAAGCAGGCTGCTGCTAAACAAACCTTTACTTTTAAGTTCGTTAATAAAACTTCCCAGACAGCTGTCAGAATAATTTACTGCTTTTAAATACCTTCCCAACAATGTGTTTTCGTACTTTCCTACATCCAGACTGCTGCGGCTTGAATAATCAAAATTATAAGGGAAGTGGCTGGATAAAGTGATTAACAGACTGTAAAAGGGCTTAGAGGTATCAATAAGTTTGAGGGACTGACTTAAGAATGAAGCATCACTCAAACCCCAACCAACCTTTTCGTCAAGGGTGTAGCTTGGATTACTGTGAAAGGCTTTAAAACCGAGAGATTTATACATTGTAGATCTATTCCAGAAACTGGGTCTGTTTGCATGGAATGCGAGGGTATCATAGCCCTGACGGTTTAAAAGTCCGGGCAGTGAAATGAAAGTATTGCCTGCATACCTGAAGTTTACACTTCCGTGTCTGATAGGGTACATGGAAGTATTAACCATAAATTCAGCATCGGAAGTATTGCCGTCACCTATCTGATAGAAAAAGTTATTGAAGTATGCACTTTCTTTAATAAGTTTATTCAGGTTTGGGGTGATTTCCTGACCATTAATCTGCTTTCTGATTACAAATTCCTGCAAAGCCTCTACCTGTATTATTATTAAATTTTTTCCTTTTGCCAGATTTTTAAAATTCTCCTGCCTGGAGGTATTTTTTATTTTATAGTAATTATCGATACGTTTCTGTTCATCTGTACTAAGCTTTTTTCCCTCTAGAAATGTTTCCTTTACAAAGTTTTTTGTATCATAAAAGTGATAAAAAGAAAGGCCTACGTATTTGCATACATAGTTGTTATCCAGTATGAATGCCGGTTTGTAAGCTTTACTGTATGATGTATGAACCATAAATAGTCCTGCTAAAAGCAGCAAGACGGCCGTAATGAATTTTATTCCAATACTTATCCTTCCGACGACTTTTTTGTTAATAAGAACAAAGCAAGTGACAATGACAGGCAAATCGGCAATAAAAACTATATCCTTCATTTTAAACAGGCTAAGCGCGCTGCCACCAATCGAGTCCGCAACTCCTACCTGATACAGGACAGTTATTGAAAGGGGGTGGTAATAATACCTGAAATAAATTGTATCAGCTAGAATAAATAGTGATACCGCAAAATGCAAAAGAATAAAAACAAGGTATCTTTTCCTGTTGGAAACAAGAATAAAAAAGGATGCGATTGCAAGAAGTGCACCAATGGTACCTATATACATAAACAGATTAAGTTTGTTGAAAAAGGGTAAAGTGTTTATTTCAGATGTAAACTGGAAATAAAGAGCTTTAGCAAATAAGCCACCAAAGAAAGTTATCCAGAAAAGTGCTTTTATAAGGTGAATAGTTTCAAATTTTGTATTGAATTTCTGCTTCAATAAATTTGTATTCAAATCTTTTGCTCCTTTTTATAGAATAGACAGTGCATGTTAATTATTCTAATCTAATTGGTTGCAGTTTTCAACTGAAATAGATTGTAATTTGCTAAAGCGTTTTAAGTGAAACTGCCATAAATGGATCATATGGAAGGTTGTTTGCTTAATGAACTTTTTTGTAATCAAATCCGTATTATCAACAGTGGGATAATAGTATATAATTGTATTAGATTCCAAGCAGCATAAGTTATGCATTGTAAAGGAATTTTCCTATTATTGCGGGATATAGTACCTATTACAAAAAAGGAAACTGTACAATTATGGATGAAATATTGATTGGAAAGGCAAGGAGCGGAAACCAGGAAGCATTGGCGCAGCTGCTTTATCTTAACTACGAATTTGTATACAGATACCTTGTGAAATTCACACTGAATGTAAATATTGCTGAAGATCTTACTCAGGAAACCATGGTTAAAGCCATAGAGAAGTTTCATTTATATATTCCGGAAAAATCGAAATTTTCCACATGGCTTATAGCAATAGCACAGAATATATATCTGGATGGGATCAGAAAGCATAAAAGAGAACAGAAGTATATTGAAACAGACGGGATTGGTGAAGAATTTTCTTCAGACTCAGGTGGGCATGATGATTCTTGGAACAGGATGCTGGATGAACTGACAAAGCTATCCGAAGAAGTAAGAATACCTCTGGTAATGAAACATTATTACGGATATTCATATGAGGAAATTGCTGTAGCGATGCAAATCCCTTTGGGAACTGTAAAATCAAGAATACATAACGGGTTAAAATCGCTTAGAAAGGAGTTTGAACATGACTAAGAATGATAATAAGGACGATGCTATTTTGCAAAAAATGAGGGAAAGCCTGGATTCCATCGATAAAAAGCTGGAAGTGAAAACTCCTGATATGGCGTATTTCAGGAAAATGGTTGCAGACGGTGCGGAGAAAAAGCAGAAGCATAAAAGAAAAGAAACATTAGTATTCGTAGCGGCGGCAGTAAGTATACTTACTTTGGAGATTTACACTTTTAATCTGTCGATGATATTTTTTGCGATAGTGCAGGGGGTTGCTCTGTTATCTTTACCTGCGTTATTGTTTATATTGTTTAGACAAAGAAATAGGCAGGGGGGAGTACGGTGAATAGTGGTTTGCATGGAACACAGGAGATTTCTCTGCCTGGATGGATTGCCCTGGCCGTAATCCTGTTTACTCAAAGTATCTGGCTTTTTACGGACGGACAGAAAAGAAGTGCAAAGTATTGGTTTTGGGGTATCTGGGGTTTGACTACATTCCCGATGCCTACCATATTGTACTTGATTTTTGTAAGAAGAATTTTTAAGAAAAAAGAAAACTAATCAGACCAAAAAATCCTAAAACAATAACCTATATTATTTTAGGATTTTTTGTTTTACTTTTTTGGACATAAATGCGAATTTATTGTTGCAATTGGGAAGGACTGGTGATAAAATGTAAACGAACAAACGTTCGGATATGTTAAATGGTATTAACAATTGAGAATTAATAAGGAGGGTTTTGTTGTGAGTGAAATTATTGCTTATTGTGGAATTCTATGCAATGAATGTCCGGGGTATAAGGCTACGGTACAAAATGATGATTCACTTAGGGAAAAGACGGCAGAGGAATGGAAGAAGTTTAGTCCGGATATAAAAGCTGAGGATATAAACTGTCTTGGGTGCAAATCCGATACTGTATTCGGGTATTGCAAGGTATGCGAGATAAGAGCCTGCGGTATGGAAAAAGAACTGGAAAACTGTGCGGGTTGTAGTTCATATGGATGCGATAAATTGGAGAGCTTCCTTAAAAACGTACCAGAGGTCAGAGAAAGACTTGAGAAACTAAGAAAATAAGGCTATAAGTTTGATAGTGTAAAGTGTAAGTGCTAAACACTGAATTATCTGTGTTGAGCATTTGCACTTTTTTTGTGCAAATAATTTTGATTCATAATGAACTTTTTAAAATACGGAAACGTAATATCTTTGAAAAACAAAACAAATGTATTTTAGAAAGAAGGTATTATTATGGACAAAACAACAATAATAATGATGGCAGTGCCCTTAATTATCATTCAATTCGGACTTCAGCTCACAGCTATGGTTAAGTTGATAAAAAATCGGAATATCAAGGCTGAACAAAAGGCTATATGGGCTATTGTAATTGTTATTTCAGGCTATATTGGCTCTATAGTATATTTTGTTGCCAGAAAGGATGACTAGCTATGTATGCAATAGAGACATATAAACTTACAAAGGTTTTCAGTGGATACAAGGCAGTAAACGAACTCGATCTTAAAGTGCCTATGGGTTCCATATACGGCTTTTTGGGACCGAATGGAGCAGGAAAAACAACTACGATAAAAATGCTGACAGGTTTATCAAAGCCTGAATCAGGTAAAATAAAAATATGCGGCAGAGAAGTGAGCTTCGGGAGTGTGAAAAACAGGGAGGAGATAGGGTATTTGCCCGATGTTCCCTCCTTCTATAACTGGATGTATCCGGAAGAGTTTTTGATCTTTTCAGGAGAACTTCTTGGTATGGATAGAAGAGTAATAAAAAACAAAATAGAGGAGCTTCTGGAACTTGTCGGGTTAAGTGATGTGAAAAAGAAAATCGGTGGCTTTTCAAGAGGAATGAAACAAAGGCTCGGAATCGCGCAAGCCCTTATCAGTAATCCGAAGGTAGTGTTTCTGGATGAACCGACCTCAGCATTGGACCCCATAGGAAGGAAAGAAGTAATGGACATAATACAGAAGCTTTCCGGAAAGGTTACAGTGTTTTTTTCTACACACATCCTTTCAGATATAGAAAGAGTATGTGACAGGGTAATTATACTGGATAAGGGTAAAGCCATAATAGAAGATACACTTGACAACCTTAGAAGAGAGTATTCGATGCGCTTAATTGCATTAGAAGTTGAGAATGCTACTGATATTGAGAAAACAATAGGAATAGTTAAGGAACAGAAATATATAAGCAGTATTAAAGTGAATGAAGAAAATGAAATCAGACTGAGTGTAGCAGATATGAGGGAAGCACAGCTGAAAATACCTGGAATTTTATCTGGGTACAATATACCATTGAAAAAATTCTGTATTATTGAACCTTCTCTGGAGGAGATTTTCATTAAGGTGGTGAACAGGCAATGATAAATCTGACATTCTTTAAGAAAGAAATGAAGGAGATAGTAAGAACACATAAAATAATAGTGCTACCAGCAATACTACTGTTTTTCGGGCTATTGACACCAATGCTTGCTAAGTATATGAACAAAATATTGGAACCGATGCTGAAAAAAGAAGGGATAGACCCTGGCTTACTGCTTAAGGAGCCTGTCCTTACAGATGCATATGCTCAATTCTTTGAGACTTTTATTCAGATGGGTTTGATAGTAGTAGTACTGATATTTATGGGAATTGTTGCAGACGAAAAAGTTAAAGGATCGGTAATACTTGTATTGACTAAATCTGTATCACGGTCACAATTCATTATCAGCAAGTTTTTTGCAAGTGTATTATTGTTTACATTTTCTTTCATACTTTCAACAGTTGCTTTTTCTTATTATACCTATATATTGTTTTCGAAGTTTATGCTGGACTATACAATACTTAGCTTTTTTATGCTATGGCTTTTAGGAGTATTTCTGATTTCAGTCACAGTATTTGCCAGTACTATCAGTAAGTCTCATATTTCTGCGGCTGTTACAGGATTTGCAGGATATGCACTGACAATGGCACTGTCTGCGGTACCATATGTAAAAGACTTTTCTCCCGGAATTTTAGGAGATTTTGGCTTGCAGATTCTTGCAGGAACTAAAACAGCTCAGGATACAGTTTTGCCTGTCATAATAACTGTTATACTATGTGTAATATTTGTTGCAGGAAGCGCAACAGTCTTTAAAAAGCAGGAATTATAAAAAAACAAGCATGAGCTTTTGGATGCTCATGCTTGTTTACGTTTTTTCTTAAATTCATTAATTAATTCAGGGATTACTTCACAAACATCACCTACTATGCCAAGTGCAGCAATCTTAAAAATCGGAGCATCCGGATTATTATTAATTGCTATTATGGTATCTGATGAAGACATCCCGGCAATATGCTGTATAGCCCCTGAAATTCCACATGCAAAATATATCTTCGGGCGTACGGTTTGTCCTGTTTGGCCAACCTGATGACTGTATCCGATCCAACCAGCATCAACAGCAGCACGTGATGCCCCCACAGCACCTCCAAGTAGGGATGCAAGTTCTTCAAGAAGTTTGAAGTTATCCGGACTGCCTAGGCCTCTTCCACCGGCAACAACTATATCGGCTTCAGCAATGTTGGCGGATTCACACAGGATAGATACGATATCTTTTACCTTTGTTTTTGTATTTTCGTTAATTGACACTTCAGGTATTATTATTTCTCCCGTTCTGGTATAGTCAGGGGCGGGAGCTTTCATTACTTTCGGTCTTACTGTTGACATCTGAGGCCTGTGATTGGGGCAAACTATTGTAGCCATAAGATTACCGCCAAAAGCTGGTCTTGTCTGTAAAAGGATTCTCTTACACCTATCAATTTCCAGCTCAGTACAGTCAGCAGTCAATCCTGTATTCAATCTGGAAGCAATACGGGGAGCCAGTGAGCGTCCATAAGTTGTAGCTCCCATAAGTAAAATTTCGGGTTTATATTTATTAATAAGTTGTATAAAAATGTCAGTATAGGATTCATCGTTAAAATCTCTAAGTAATGGAGAATCAACTATATATAATTTATCGGCACCATGCGGGATCAACTTTTTCGCATTTTCTTCAATATTTTCTCCCAAAATTACAGCTGAAAGAGAAACCTCAAGCTGATCTGCAAGCTTTCTTCCTACGCCCAGCAACTCCAAGACTACGTTTGCGGAAGTACCGTTATTTTGCTCTCCAAAAACCCATACACCTTTATATGACGAAATATCATCAATATGTAAATTTTCATTTACTATAAATTCAATTGCACCAAACTTACAATATGAGGCACAGGCACCGCAAAATGAACAGTTATCCAGGACTTCAGCCTTTTTTTCATCTATCCTGATGGCACCAAAGGGACAAGCTTTTATACATAGCCTACAGCCGGTACACTTTTCTCTTAAAATCTGAATACTTTTCATTTGAACCTCCATATCACTCAAATGCTGCGTTTTCTATTTCAAACAACTTTTTAACAAGCTTTTCGGCCTGCTCTTTTGCATTACCCTGAAGCATTTCGTTATTAATATCATGAACAGGAACAAAGGTCTTTACAACTTGTGTGGGCGACCCTCTCAAACCGCATAGATTCGTATCTGCTGCTATATCCTCCGCAGTCCAGACAGGAACCATATAATTCCTCGCTCTGATCAGGTTTTTAACAGAAGGAAGTCGTGGTTCATTAATATCCTTTACAACTGTTATGAGTGCCGGCAGTGTCATTTCTATCATTTCATAGCCGTCTTCGGTAATTCTCTGGCAGCGTATGCAGCCTTCTTTTATCTCTTCAATTTTTTTTACATATGTGGTATGAGGTATACCCAGTTTTTCGGCAAGCCCGGGGCCAACCTGTGCGGTATCTCCATCGGTAGCCTGTTTGCCGCAGATGATAAGGTCATAGTTTCCCAGCTTTTTTATGCCCATTGACAATGTGTAGGAAGTAGCCAGTGAATCAGCGCCGGCAAAAGACCTGTCACTTAAAAGGACAGCCTCATCTGCACCAAAGCTTATTGTCTCTTTCAGAAGCGCGGCAGCAGAAGGAATTCCCATGCTAATTACAGTTACTTTACCATCAACACGGTCTTTTATTCTTAAACTTTCCTCCAGGGCATACACATCAAAAGGATTTATTACAGATTCGACGCCCTCACGGATAATAGTATTGGTTTCTTTATTTATTTTTACCTCGTTTGTCGCAGGGACCTGCTTGACACACACTATAATGTTCACAAAACTTCCCCCCAAAATGAAACTTTAACTTAATAATTATAATATATAATCAGATTTAGTAAAATCTTATTTATAAAAAACTAAATATTATGCTAGAATGAATATGAATGGTAAATAATAGTCACATACCAATACTTTATCACAAAAAGTTAAAGAAGACGGAAGATAACATATGAAATTTTTGTTTTTTACGGATACACACATTAGGGGGACAACTCCTAAAAACAGGAAGGACAATTTTTATGAAACCCTTACTAATAAATTCAGGGAGATCAGGGATCTATCCTGTGAATATAAGGTAGATTATATACTTCATGGTGGAGATTGGTTTGACCGCCCTGACGTATCTCCATCCATAGTAAGAGAGTTTGCAATACTTATTAAGGAATTTAACAAACCTGTTTTTACCGTTGCGGGAAACCATGATATTTACGGGCACAATCCTGATACTGTAGGCCGTTCAATGCTTGGTATAATTGAAGGAATAGGCATTATAAGCTTGCTGAAAACAGGAGAAGATGTAATCCTTGAAAAAAACAATGTCAAAATACAGCTTTCAGGCTCACCTTATTATTATGATGTAGATGGAGAGAATTTCAGGAAATACTACATAACAAAAAAGAAACCGGGTGTAAAATATTCTATAAATATGGTTCATGGGATGCTGCTTCAGAAACCCTTTTACGAAGGTATACATTATACTCTGATAGACGACATCAGGGATACAGAAGCGGATATAACGCTTGCCGGGCACTATCACAATGGTTTTGGCGTTATTAGATTTGGTGAGAAGTACTTTATAAACACCGGCAGCATAGTAAGAGTGGCAAATAGTATGGGGGAACTGAAAAGAAGGCCAAAAGTTGCAGTGATTGAGATGGAAGAGGAAATAAAGATTACTGAAATAGAGCTTGCTTCAGCTTTACCGGGAGAGGAAGTATTGGACAGAACGCAGCTGGAAAGCTCTCAGGATAGGATATTGAAGCTTCATCAGTTTTATCAGGGAATTTCATCAAATTCTCAATTTAAGAGGATAGACATTAATAGAATTCTGGAAGAGATATCTGCAAATAGCGAAATTAGTACCCGGGTAAAAGAAGAGAGCCTGAGAAGGATTGCCATAGCCAGGGAGAATTTCTCGAATGACCAAGACGAATAGAGGCTGATACTATGTCAGAAATAAGAAAAGTTATAGTAGAAAATTTTCAGTCACATGAATATACAGAGCTGGATTTCGATAAGGGACTTAATGTTATTGTAGGACCGTCGGATCAAGGTAAATCTGCTTTAATACGTGCCATTAAATGGGTTTTATATAATGAGCCTAGGGGATTTGAATTTATCCGTCATGGAACTGCGGTAGCCCGTGTTACGCTTGAAATGGACGCGGGATTTAAAATAATAAGGGAACGTTCAAAAAGTAAAAACAGGTATATAGTGATAAACCCTGATGGCGAGGAAGCGATTTACGAAGGTTTTGGGAATGAGATACCAAAGGAAGTGATAAATGCCCATGGTATTCCCAAGGTGATACTGGATGCCGACATCAGTTCAAGTTTAAATATAGGGGATCAGCTTGAAGGTCCGTTTCTGCTTTCGGAAACAGGTTCGGTAAGAGCCAAGGCCATAGGAAGACTGACAGGAATTCATATAATTGATAATGCTGTCAGAGATAGTATGACAGATTTAAGAAGGGAAAATCAAAACTTAGATAGAGTAAATAATGAAATTGAATCTATAAATTTAAAACTCGAAGATTATAAAGGATTAGAAAATATTAAGGAAAGGCTTTCCACGGCAGAGAATATTATTGGGAAACTGGATTTGAAAACAAACAGGCTCAAAATACTTGATAGAGATGTAGAGATACTGAAATCCACCAATAATGAGGTTGAAAGGATAAATACTGTATTAGTAAAACTGAGAAATCTTAAAGAGAGTGAGGAAAAACTAAAAAATTGCAGCTCACTTGTTTTGAGACTACAGAAGGCAAACAAGTTTTATAATGAATTAAAAACACTTGAAGAGCAAATGGAAAAGGTCCGTTTCACAATAAAACAAACAGATAACTATGAAGAGTGCCAGAACATAATAAAAAGTGCAGAAGGTATAAAAGTTAAGTATGACAATATTAAAAGGCATAATCATTCATTAAGGCAATTATATAATGAAGAAAAGACAGCAGCCAGAATAATAAAGGATACTGAAGAAGTTGAAAATCTCCGGTATAAACTGAGCAGTGGTGAAAAAATGATTGAAAATTATAAAAAATTTGTGAATGCAAGTGACAAACTCAAGAATTATAAAGCTGAGATATTAAGAATAGAAAGACATGCTATCGGAACGGAAAAATTCAATGAATATACAGACATTACGGATAAGCTGGGTAATAATATGGAAAAGCTTAGAAAACTAAATGAAATAAATGAACGTAATAATGTGATAAACAACTTTATATCTGAGGGTTTGAAGTATATACAAAATAATACGCAGCAAATAAGCAAATATGCAAAAGAATATGCTCAGCTTCTAAGGAAAGCAGGAAAATGTCCGATGTGCGGAAACGAAATAGGTGAAATGAAAGTAAATGAAATAATCAAGCATTATGAGGAGGCTCACTGATGATAAATGAATATGAAAAGTCAATAAATCAGATAAAAGAAAACCTGGACAAGGCAAAAAGTCTCAGAATAAGAGCAGAGGCCCGCCTTGAACAGCTGAACAAACAAAAGCAGGAAATTCTTACGGAAATAGAAAGCCTCGGTATTAAACCGGAAGAATTGGGTTCAGAAATAGAAAGATTGAAAGCTGAAATAGAAAAACTGATTAATGAGGCTAATGAGCTCTTACCTCTGGATTTGATAAAAAACGGCTAACAACCTAATATATATAACAAGGGTCATAAGAAAAATATGTGTCCATATGTGATACAAGGAGTTGACATTTCAAAGTACTTAATAAATAATTAGAAATGAAGAAAGAGCAGTCAAAAACACAGAAAAAGAATGGAGAATACATTTTGAAGAAAAAAATTGGTGTTGTTTCACTGGGATGTCCCAAAAACCTGGTTGATAGTGAAATAATGCTTGGGCTGTTAAAGGAAAATGATTTTGAATTTACTAACAGTGAAGACGAAGCAGATATTATCATTGTTAATACATGTGGCTTTATAGAGTCTGCTAAACAGGAATCTATAAATACGATTCTTAGTATGGCGGATTACAAGAAAGGGAAATGCGAACTGTTAATAGTAACAGGCTGTCTTGCAGAACGGTATAAAGACAAAATCATTAATGAGATACCCGAAGTAGATGCTGTAGTTGGTACCGGAAGTTATGGTGAAATTGTCGGAGTTATAGAAAATGCATATAAAGGACAAAAATCGGTCCTATATGGTAAACTCGAAGAGATAGAATATTTAAAAAACGACAGAATTGTAACGACAAAAAAGGGATATGCCTACCTGAAAGTCGCAGAAGGCTGTGACAATTGCTGTACTTACTGCATAATACCTTCCCTGAGAGGAAGATATAGGAGCAGAACTATTGAAGATATAGTAAGGGAAGCTGTTGTTCTTGCAGAAAAAGGTGCAAGAGAGTTGGTCTTAGTGGCTCAGGATACTACCAGATATGGAATTGATTTATATAAGGAAAAAAAGCTTGTTGAATTGATACGGCAGCTAAGTCTGATAGAAGGCGTACAATGGATCAGATTATTATACTGTTACCCTGAGGAAATAGACGATGCTTTGATAGATGAAATAGCAAGCAATAAGAAAGTATGCAAGTATATAGATATACCTATCCAACATGCTTCGGACAATGTCCTGAAAGCTATGGGAAGGCGTGGTTCTGCAAGGGATATAAAGGAGTTACTCAGAAAGTTAAGAGAAAGAGTACCCGAGATTGCTATAAGAACATCTTTGATAGTAGGCTTTCCCGGAGAAGAAGAAAAAGATTATAGAGAGCTTTATTCTTTTGTTAAAAAGTATAAATTCGACAGGCTTGGAGTTTTTACTTATTCAAAGGAAGAGGATACACCAGCAGCAAAACTAAAAGCACAGGTAAATAAGAAGACAAAGGTTAAAAGGCATAATATCCTTATGGAACTTCAAAAGGAAATAACAACAGCAAAAAATAAGAAGAGACTAAGAAAAGGCTATGAAGTTTTAGTAGAGGGAGTTGCTGAAGACGGTATTTTTTATATGGGAAGAACTTATGCCGAAGCGCCTGAAATAGACGGACTTATATACTTTACCAGTAAAGAACCCTTAAATCAGGGGGATTTTGTAAAGGTTAAGATACTTAATACAGACGAATATGACTTGATAGGAGATGTTATAGATGAACCTGCCGAATAAGATTACTTTTTCGAGAATATTGCTGGTACCTATATTTATGGTGTTTATTGTACCTTTTCCCGACTGGGTACTGCATAGCGACTTCCTTGCTTTTATAAGGCCGCAGATGCTGCGAATAAATGACTTTATAATACATTACGGGAATTATTTTGCTGCAGTAATATTTATAATTGCATCCAGTACTGATGGTGTTGACGGTTATATTGCAAGAAAAAGGAAACAGGTAACTAAATTGGGGATATTCCTTGATCCCATAGCCGACAAACTTCTTATTACTGCTGCTTTAATAGCACTGGTTGAGAGAAATGCAATACCCGGCGGTGATGTTAACGGTGTTACCGGTTGGGCAGCAATGATAATAATCAGCAGGGAATGGATTGTAACGGGATTGAGACTTATTGCAGC
Organism: Clostridia bacterium; assembly: GCA_026414765.1. Taxonomy (NCBI): domain Bacteria; kingdom Bacillati; phylum Bacillota; class Clostridia; species Clostridia bacterium. Next base: position 321,732 of record JAOAIJ010000043.1, read on the forward strand.
CGGTGAGGGAATAGTAATCGCGGCAAGTAACTGGGGGAAGATAAAAACAATATCACAAATTATTGCATTATCGGCTGTATTGCTTAATAATTTCCCTATTACGTTTTTGCTTCCGGATTTCCATTTCGACAGGTGGGCAATGCTTGTAGCATCAATTATTACTATTTATTCCGGATACGACTATATTAAGAAGAATCTTAAGCTGATAGGTATTGATAAAAGATAACAAATATACGGAATATATGGTAACATATGTGGAATAAATAATGTATAAAATAAAAAACAACCATAGACATTATGGTTGTTTTTGTTTGAAATGTACTGATGCCAAGCGTTACAGAGAATGGTGAGAGTACAGTAAGCCTTTGGATATCAGAAAAATTAGAGGAAATTATTGCATATGTAACAAATATGTAATATACTCATATTAGCAATAATTATTACCTAGTAATAATTATTGAGAAATTGCATATAAATATGGTATAAAATAGAGAGGTGAAGACAATGAGCAGGTCTTCGTCTATGAAAAAGGAAAGACAAAGTATCCTTAAGGAAAAAGTAAAAGAAGATCCTTTCCTTACGGATGAAGAATTGTCGGAGATTTTTTCCGTCAGTGTCCCGACAATAAGGTTGGATAGGCTGGAGCTCGGTATCCCTGAGCTTAGGGAGAGAATTAAAAACGTTGCAGAGACAAACTATAGTAAAGTAAAATCGCTACAAAGTAAAGAAATTTTTGGTGAGCTTATTGATATATCATTGAATAAAAGTGGTATCTCAATGTTGGAAGCCGATAATTCAATGGTGTTTGAAAAAACTAAGATTGTCAGAGGTCACTTTATTTACTCTCTGGCAGAATCTCTTGCGATTGCAGTAATCGATGCACATGTTGCTTTAGTGGGTGTGGCAAATATTAAGTACAAAACACCGGTGTATTCGGGAAGTAAATTGATAGCAAGAGCGGAAGTCAGGAGAATAAGAGAGAATAACTTCATAGTTTGGGTTAAAATATTTGAAAAGCAGTCAGAAGTTTTTAGAGGCAAGTTCATATTAGTAAGCCTTGAGTAATATACAAATTCTATGATACTAAGAAAAGCCTGGGAGTGAAAGAATTGATTATATTAGTTGATGCAATGGGTGGAGATAATGCACCGGACGCTATAGTAAACGGATGTATAGATGCCGTTCTTGAAAAGGATGGATTCGATATATTACTTATTGGAGACAGTGAAAGAATAAACAAAGTGCTAAAAGAAAGGGATTTCAGCAATCCGAGGTTAACCGTCAGACATACAACTGAGGTAATAACAGGTGACGATACTCCTACAAAAGCTATAAAAAACAAAAAGGATTCTTCTATGGTAGTAGGTTTTAATCTGCTGAAAGAAAAGAAAGGTGATGTTTTCCTTTCAGCAGGAAACAGCGGAGCATTGATGACAGGAGCGTTATTTATACTTGGACGAATAAAGGGGATTGATAGACCGGCACTTCCTGCATTGATACCAGCAAAAGGCGGAGATTCTCTGATTATAGATGCAGGACTAAACACTGTTTGTAAACCTGTAAACTATTTGCAATTCGGGGTGATGGGTTCAATTTATATGAAGGAGCTTTTCAACATTGAAAAGCCCAGAGTTGGACTTATGAATGTCGGTACTGAAGTAGGAAAGGGAAGTGACGATATAAAACAGGCATATACATTACTTTCTGAATCAAATCTTAACTTTATAGGAAATATAGAAGGTAAGGATATAAACAGAAGGAATGCCGATGTGGCGGTGTGTGATGGTTTTGTAGGCAATGTTGCCCTGAAAGCAAATGAAGGAATGGGTGAATATTTTCTGGAAAACCTGGTAGGCATATTTAAAACAAATTTTATTACTAAACTTGCATATCTGGCAATAAAAAAGCCTTTTAAAGAATTCTATAAAAGAATTGATCCTGATGTAAATGGTGGTGCCCCGGTTTTGGGTGTGAATGGACTTGTAATAAAGAGCCATGGTTCTTCAAAAGCTAAAACCATAAAAAACGTAATAATAAACAGAGCTTACGTTTTAGCTAAATCATCAGTTCTTGAGCAAATTACTGAACAATTTAAAAACATGGAGGTCGAGGATATTGAACAATGATGTAGTATCAGTCGGAATACTAGGGGTAGGAAGCTGCCTGCCGGAAAAAGTACTAACTAATTCAGATCTTGAAAAGATGGTTGATACATCTGACGAATGGATTACAAAAAGGACAGGAATCTCTGAAAGAAGAGTTTTAGATAAAGATGCTCCTGCATATGAACTTGGGATTGAAGCTTGTAAGAGGGCTATTGAAGATGCAGACTTGACACCTGAAGATATTGACTTGATTATATGTACGACGGAAACTCCGGACTACCTGACTCCCTCATCAGCTTGCATAATACAAGGAAGAGTCGGTGCTACAAAAGCTGCAGCATTTGATTTAAATGCTGCATGTTCAGGACTTGTATATGGTATTACAGTGGCAAAACAGTTTATATTAACGGGCTACTATAAGCATATAGTAGTTGTAGGGTGTGAAGGCCTGACCAAGGTAGTTGACTGGGAAGATAGAAACACATGTGTACTTTTTGGTGATGGTGCTGGTGCAGTGGTAATTGGTGAGGTTGAAAAAGGTTATGGTATTCTTTCAACCTATATTGGGGCTGATGGTGCCATAGGACATAACATAACATTACCTTGCTGTCATATAGATGAAAAGGATAAGGCAATAAGACTTCATGAAAATAAGCGTGTATTATGGATGGAAGGTAGTGAAGTTTTCAAGTTTGCAGTAAAAGCAATGTCTCAGGCGACTGAAAAGGTGCTTGATGATGCAGGGCTTACAACAAAAGATGTTGAGTACATTTTTCCTCACCAGGCAAACACCAGAATAATAGATGGCGCAATAAAAAGACTCGGGCTCACAAGTGAAAAAGTTCATCCTATAATCCATAAATATGGAAATATTTCGTCAGCCTCAATTCCGGTTGCACTGGACGAAGCAGTTAAATGCGGCAAGGTAAAAAAAGGTGACAACTTGGTACTCGTAGGCTTTGGTGGAGGTCTTACATGGGCTTCTGCAGTAGTAAAATGGGCAAAATAAATCAATTGTAATAATTGGAGGGTAAGCATGGGAAAATTGGCATTCATATTCTCTGGACAGGGAGCTCAGTATGTTGGAATGGGCAAACAGGTTGCAGAGGAATACAAATCGGCAGATAATATCTTCAATCAGGCAACAGAAGCTTTGGGGTTTGATATTAAAGAAATGATATGGAATGGTAATGATGAAACCTTAAAGATAACAGAAAATACACAGCCAACTATATTGACAACAAGTATTGCTTGTATGCAGCCATTGTTGGAAAAGGGGATCAAACCTGATGTGGTGGCTGGATTGAGCCTTGGCGAGTATAGTGCTCATGTAGCTGCTGGTACAATTAATTTTAAAGATGCTGTTGCTTTGGTAAAAAAGAGAGGAAAATTCATGCAGGAAGCTGTTCCTGTTGGTGTAGGAACTATGGCAGCAATATTAGGCCTTGAAAACGACACTGTTAAGGAATGCTGTAAGGAAGCAGCAGGAGAAGGCATCGTTGAGCCTGCAAATTTCAACTGTCCTGGACAGGTAGTTGTAGCTGGAGAGATAAAGGCTGTAGAAAAGGTTGTAGAACTGGCAAAGGAAAAAGGTGCAAAGCGCTCAATGGTTCTCCCGGTCAGTGCGCCATTCCACTGCAGCATGTTAAAACCAGCAGGGGAAAAATTGTCGGAAGAGCTTAATAAAATTGAACTTAATGATATAAAAATACCTGTAGTAACGAATGTAACCGCTGAAATTGTTACTGAAAAAGCTGACGTAAAGGAATTGTTTGTCAAGCAGGTAAGTAATTCAGTACTGTGGGAAGACTGTGTTAAAAAGATGATAGATAGTGGCGTGGATACTTTTGTAGAAATAGGTCCAGGTAAAACTCTAACCGGTTTTATAAAAAAGATAAATAAAGAGGTCAAAACACTTAATATTGATGACCTGGATTCATTAAACAATACTTTAAGAGAATTGGGAGTGTAGCTGGAATTAGACTGGGATTAAGTCTTATATACGGGAAAACCCCATACATTTCTCTTCTATATAAAAACTTAATCTCAATCTTTCTACAACTATACTTCAAGTAAAGTGATTAAGGAGGTATGTATAACATGCAATTAAAGGGGAAAACTGCTGTTATAACTGGCTCAGGAAGAGGCCTTGGAAAAGCTATAGCTTTAAAACTTGCTCAAATGGGAGCGAACATTGTTTTGAACGATATAGTTGCATCTGATAGTGTAGATGCTACAGCTGATGAATTTAGAGCTGCAGGATATAACGTGACTGTTACAAAAGGTGATGTAAGAAATGCAGATGATGTAAAAGAAATGGTAAAAGTTGCAGTAGATACATTTGGAAGCCTGGATATATTAATAAATAATGCAGGAATCACCAAAGATAAGCCTATGATGATGATGACAGAGGAAGAATGGGACTTGGTACTCGATATCAACTTAAAAGGCGCTTTCTTTTGCACAAAGCTGGCCGGAAAACAGATGATTAAGCAGAAATACGGGAAAATTGTAAATATAGCTTCTGTTGCAGGACAATACGGAAATAAAGGGCAAGCAAATTATTCAGCCTCAAAAGCCGGATTGATAGGTTTGACTAAATCAACTGCAAAAGAGCTTGCTGGAAGAGGAATATGCTGTAATGCAGTAGCACCCGGCATAATAAAAAGTCATATGACTGATGTGTTGTCCGAAGAATTGAAACAAGAATATCTTAAGAACATAGCTCTCGGAAGGTTTGGGACTCCTGAAGATGTAGCAAATGTTGTAGCTTTTCTTGCTTCAACCGACTCAGATTATGTTACAGGACAAGTAATTGATATTGACGGCGGCTTAGTTATGTAATAATATCTTTATGTGAAAAGTTTGCTAAGTTTTTACTTTAGGTGAACAAAAATGTAAATTTGGCTTAAAGTAAGGATAAAAACTATTTTACATAGGTAATATTTAAAAAACCCCCTTGTGGAAGGAGGTGAATGTATGGTGTTCGAAAAGGTTAAAAAAATAATCGTTGAGCAGTTAGGTGTTGAAGAAGACGATATTGCAATGGAATCTTCCTTCATAGACGATTTAGGAGCTGACTCTCTTGATATAGTTGAGTTAATAATGGCTCTTGAAGAGGAATTCGACCTTGAAATTCCTGATAGCGAGGCTGAAAAAATCACCACAGTAGGTGATGCTGTAGATTACATTAAAAATAACACATAAAAAAAGTCCCCTACAAAGGGGCTTTTTTTATAGGCCAAAAGGAAGATTCTGGATTAATAAACTAAAGAGTTTCAGTAGATAATGGAATTATTATATGTATTTGAATTTAGTAAAAAGCTGCCCAAGTATTGAAGTTGGATCTGAAATATAATGCTCGTTAAAGTAATTGAAAACACCGTTTTGTTTATCAAACAGAGTGGTTTACATATATTAAAATCTAATCCTTATAGGGAGGTTAAAATATGAAAAAGCGCGTAGTAATAACTGGAGTAGGTGTAGTGTCTGCTCTCGGATTGGGAATAGATCAATTCTGGAATGCAATCAAAGAAGGTAAGTGCGGTATAAGCACTGTTACCAAATTTGATGTTACAGAGTACCCTACAAAAGTAGCTGCAGAAATTAAGGAATTTGACGCATCAAGTTACGTAGATAAAAAAGAAGCAAGAAGAATGGACAGATTTACCCATTATGCTCTTGCTGCTACAAAAATGGCTGTAGAAAACTCAGGGATAGATTTTTCAAAAGAAGACAGTTTCAGGTGTGGTGTTGTTTATGGATCGGGAATCGGAGGAATCGAAACTCTTGAAGACCAGCATCAGGTTCTTATGGATAAAGGCCCTGGAAGAGTAAGCCCGTTCTTTATTCCAATGATGATACCAAATATGGCAGCGGGCAGGATCGCAATGGCATACGGTATAAACGGTTTTACCGAATGTGTTGTGACAGCCTGTGCTACAGGAAATAATTCAATAGGAGATGCGTTTAAGGTAATTCAGAGAGGCGACGCAGAAGTAGTAATATCAGGTGGTGCTGAAGCATCGCTTACACCACTGTCATTTGCAGGCTTCTGCTCAGCAAAAGCCATGTCAACAGTAGAAGATCCGAATAATGCGTGTAAACCTTTCGATGCAGAAGCAAGCGGATTTGTTATGGGAGAGGGCGCTGGAGCTCTTATACTGGAAGAATTGGAGCATGCTCAGAAAAGAGGAGCAACTATATATGCAGAAATAGTTGGTTATGGATGTACATGCGATGCATACCATATTACAGCTCCACATCCGGAAGGAATGGGTGGAACAAACTGCATGAAGATGGCATTGAGGGATGCAGGAATAGCACCTGAAGAAGTAGGATATATAAATGCGCATGGTACTGCTACACCTGTCGGTGATCCTATAGAGGTACAGGTTGTTAAGAATGTATTTGGAGATCATGCTAAAAAATTAGCTATGAGTTCTACAAAATCAATGACTGGACACCTTCTCGGAGCAGCAGGTGCAGTAGAGGCTATAATTACTTCAATGGCGCTTAAGGAAGGCTTCTTGCCTCCAACTATAAACCATACAACGACAGTTCCTGAATACGGACTTGACTTTGTCACAAATGTAGGCAGGAAGGCAGATATAAAATATGCTGTTTCTAATGCATTAGGTTTTGGTGGACATAATGCTGCTATAGTACTAAAGAAATATGAGGAATAAATAAAAACTATATTGATAATATAAATATTATGATAAAATATGTAAGGCGGGGGCTTATCCTCGCCTTACATATTTTATTGAGTCAACAGAAGTAGGATTGGACTTTAGAAAATAGAAAAGCAGTATAAATGGGTTTTTCTCTTTTCTAATCTCTAATATTTTTTCTGTATATAAAAATAATTAGATTAATGCCGGGCTATACTGGAATGGAGGAAAAATGAAGAGAATTGTTAGTTTGAAGGAAAGAATACCATTATTGGAAGAAAAAATCGGATATTGCTTTAAGAATAAAGAAAATTTGGTTTTAGCACTGACTCACAGTTCATATGCAAATGAAATTAAAAATCACAGGATGCAGAGCAACGAAAGACTAGAATTTCTCGGCGATGCAGTTTTGAATATTGCAATCAGTGAAAAAATTTATCTCAGTAAATCAGGGTTGGCAGAAGGAGAAATGACAAGGGTAAGATCCAACATTGTTTGTGAAGCATCGCTTATGGATTGTTCAAACAAGCTTAATATAGGCAGTTTTTTACTTTTGGGCAAAGGTGAGGAAATGACCGGGGGAAGGGGCAGAACTTCCATACTATCAGATACCTTTGAAGCGATTATTGGAGCAATATATCTGGATAGTGGACTTGATAACGCAAAAGCGTTTATATATGAACAGATGAAAGAAATCATTGAAAATTCAATAAAAGGTACAATGTTTACTGACTATAAAACACAGCTGCAGGAAGAAATGCAAAAAAGCAGTGAATGCAGGATATTGTACGAAATAATAGACGAACAGGGGCCTGACCACAATAAGGTATTTATTTCACAGGTTAAGGTTAATGATGTAGTAATGGGAACAGGTGAAGGTCGTAGTAAAAAGGAAGCCGAACAAAGTGCAGCAAAAAAAGCAATAATTTCTTTAAAGAACTGATTACCAAATATCATAAATAAGGTGAAACAATGAAAGAAAAGCATATTATTATCCCTGTTTTCATTCCAAATAAAGGTTGCCCTTTTGATTGCATTTTTTGCAATCAAAAAACCATAAGCGGACAGCTTGAGGAAATGACAATAAACAAAATGATATCTGTAATAGAAGAACATCTGACTTCTATAAATCAGAAACACTCAAAAATCGAGATTGCTTTTTATGGTGGGAGTTTTACTGGAATAGAAAAAAGTCAGCAGATAGAATTCCTGAAAGTTGCCGACAAGTACGTCAGGGACGGGATTGTCAGCGGAGTAAGGCTTTCTACAAGACCTGATTATATCAGTAATGATATATTGGACTATTTGGAGTATTACAATGTAAAAACAATAGAGCTGGGGGTACAAAGCCTTGATGATGAGGTGCTGCAAAAAACCTGTAGGGGCCATAGTGCAGAGGATGTAACAAAGGCTGTTGAGCTTATAAAAAAAAGGAGATTTATTCTGGGTATCCAGACGATGATAGGCTTACCGGGTGATACAAAAGAAAAGGCAATAGCTACAGCAAAAAGAGTTGTAGGTTTTAAGCCTGAAATAATAAGGATTTATCCCACTCTTGTCATAAAAAATACTTTCCTTGAAAAACTTTATTTGGCAGGAGACTACACTCCTATTGAATTGGAACAGGCTGTAGAACTATGTGCGGAGTTACTGAAACTATATGACAGTTATGGCTTGAATGTAATCAGGGTAGGCTTGCAGCCCAGTGACAGCATAAATACAGGTATGGATGTCATAGCCGGCCCTTTCCATCCTGCATTCAGACATCTTGTAGAATCAAGGCTCATACTAAATGAAATGATGACTGATATAAGGCAAAAAAGACTCGATGCTGAAGAAAGAATAATTATTTACACAAGCAGCCGTTCTGTCTCTGATATTGTTGGACAGAAAAGATGCAATATAGAAAAACTAAAAGCAATGTTCGGTTTTAGTGAAATTAAGGTTGAATTAAGAGATGAAATGTTAGAAAAAAAATACACGATTGAAAAATATTGAAAAAAATCCAAAAATAAAGAAGGAATTTTCAGGGAAATGAAGAATACATTTATTTAGCTATACAGAATTTAGTTGGATACATTGTATAAATGTAACACAAATTAAAATAGTTATTAAATGTATTAGGAGGCAAGGATAATGGAAGTTTTGAAAGTATCGGCTAAGTCTCAACCAAAATCTGTTGCAGGAGCTTTAGCAGGGGTTTTGAGAGAAAACAACAGCGCAGAAATTCAAGCAGTAGGGGCAGCTGCAGTAAATCAGGCAGTAAAAGCCATAGCTATAACAAGAGGGTTTGTAGCACCAAATGGTATTGATCTTGTTGCAGTACCTGCATTTTCAGAAGTAAATATTGATGGAGAACAGAGAACTGCTATCAGATTCATTATAGAATCGAGATAGAAATGATTGAATTTTGGGGTAGTGAAGGATCTGTAAGAAACAGATCCTTCACTACCTTATTTTAATTTAGTACATTATGCTTGATAAATTTCCTCTCTGCATGTATCATATCCATTTGATTAATCAGGCTGGCTGGTAAGGTTAATTTAAAGAAAATTGATTTACTTGAAAAGTACATAAATTATGTTAAAATTATAAGGTATTGTCCTAAGAACCTAAAATTTTAATTTGAGGTGTCGGAATTGTATCTAAAGAGGCTGGATGTACAAGGTTTTAAGTCATTTGCAGATAAGATTTCACTTGAGTTCAATTCAGGTATTACATCTGTAGTGGGCCCAAACGGGAGTGGAAAAAGCAATATAGCAGATGCTGTCAGATGGGTACTTGGTGAACAAAGTGCAAAAACTCTGAGAGGAAGTAAAATGGAGGATGTTATATTTGCCGGAACAGAGCACAGAAAACCTTTAGGGTTTGCTGAGGTATCACTGACGATAGATAATTCCGACAATACACTTCCAGTGAGCTATTCAGAAGTTACTGTTTCAAGAAGAGTTTTCAGATCAGGTGAAAGCGAGTATTATATCAACAAGACATCATGTCGTCTTAAAGATATACACGAGCTCTTTTTGGATACCGGTATTGGGAAAGACGGCTATTCAATAATAGGACAAGGTAGAGTTGATGAAATACTCAGCTCAAAATCCGAAGACAGAAGACAGATATTTGAAGAAGCTTCAGGGATAATGAAATATAAGGTCCGAAAGCTGGAAGCCGAAAAAAAGTTGGATTTGACAAAACAAAACCTGGTTCGCATAAATGACATAATAAATGAGCTGGAAAGTCAGCTGGAGCCTTTAAGGAATCAGTCCGAAACAGCTAAAAAATATCTGGCTCTGAGAGAAAACCTTAAAGAATTGGAGGTAAATGTCTATTTAGAAAGCATCTCCAAATTCAGAGAGAAGGTTGTAGAATTTGATGAACTATACAAACAGATAAAAGAAAACATAGATAGAGAAAATTTTAAGCTTGAGAGTATTACAAACAGCAACAGACAAAAAACGGATATATTAAAGGGAATGGATGAGAAGCTCAACAATTCGAGGCAGGAGTTTTATAATCTTGAAGGGGAATTAGAAAGATGCAATTCTGAAATAAAAGTAAATGAAGAAAAGATAAACAGTCTTTTTCACAATATTGAGCGAATAGATAGTGAAATCTCTGAAATAAGCCAGAAACTCGAACAGTTGTCAAAAGAGGAAAACACAAAAAAGGAAAGAATAAGATACCTGAATGACAAACAGATGGAGTATGCAAGCAAACTTTCTGATTATGAAAAGCAGATGGAAGAAGTACTTGCAACACTTGATGAATCTGAAAGGTATATTGAAAACCTGAAATCCAGCATAATGGATAAGATGGATATCCTTTCCGACAAAAAACTTCAGATAAACAATGTAAAAACTCATATTGAGGGTTTGAAAAAAAGGCAAAACAGCATAGTTAATGAGATCTACCAGATAACACTGGAAAAAGATAAAGAAAACATGAAGAAGGAAGATTTGACAGAGAATCTGCGAAAAATAAGAGAAATCATCGCGCATTCCGGAGCAAAGCTGGAAGGTCTCAAAAAAGAAAAGGAAGAATTAGATTTAAGCCTCGCAGAACAAAGAAAAAAGCAAAACAATATTAAGTCGGATATTCAGGTGAAATCATCGAGATATAAAATGCTTCAGGATATGGAGAAAAGCCTTGAAGGCTATAATAGAAGCGTTAAAGAGATTCTTCATGCCTGCCGTCAATCATCGGAGTTTGGAAAAGGTATACATGGTGCTCTGGCACAGCTAATTACAGTTGAACAGAAGTACGAAACTGCAGTAGAAATGTCCTTGGGCGGCGCACTACAAAATATCGTTACATCTACAGAAGAAGATGCCAAGAAGGCAATTGAATTTCTAAAAAAGAACAGGCTTGGTAGAGCTACTTTTTTACCGATCAGTTCGGTAAAAGGAAAATATTTTGAAAACAACACAATTAATGAAGTAAGGAAACAGGATGGTTTTTGTGGTGTTGCATCGGATCTGATTAGCTATAATCCGGAATATTCGGGTATAATTCTCAGCTTACTTGGAAAAGTTGTAGTTGTAGAAAATCTGGATGCGGGAATAAGAATAGCAAAGAAATTCGGATACAGTTTCAGGATAGTAACCCTTGAAGGGGATATTCTGAGTACCAGCGGTTCAATGTCAGGCGGAAGCAGTGATAACAGAGGCTCAGGTATACTCAGCAGAAACAGGGAAATTCCTGAACTTGGCGCTGCTGTTGAAAGGCTAAAGAATGAAGAACAGCAGGTAGAAAAAGATATTGCTGAAGTAATTTCAATGAGTACAGAGGTATCAAAAGAGATTTCTGTAGAAGAAGACAGTATTCGCAATAATGAATTGGCTAAAATACGGGATGAAAGTCATCTGGCACAAATAGAAGACAATTTGCAAAAGCATGATGCAAAAATAGAAATGCTCAAAGAAGAGAAGAATCAGCTTATAAGGCAGGAAAGTGAGACAGTAACGGAACACCAAAAGTATGAAAAAGAATTGTCTGATATCGAAAAGGATATAGCTGATACAAAAAGCATTATTACAGAACATCAGGAAAAGCATAAAGAGGATCAGACAGTACGAGATGCGTTACACAGGGATATTACAGATTTCAAAATATCAGTAAATTCCATAATTGAAAGCCTGCAAAGCGTGAATGAGTCAATTGAGAGAATAACAAGCGAAAAAGATATAGCCCTCAAAAGTATAAGTAAAAGAAATACCGAGAAGGGAAAGAATAGTGAAGAAATAAAATCCCTTAAGGATAATAACGAAGGACTAAGAAAAATAATAAAAGGTCACGAAGATGCAAAAACAGGAAAAACATTGGAAATAGACAGGATAACTGAAGAAAAGAAAGTACTTGAAGAGGAACTATATGATATAGTAAACCAGATTACTGATATAAACAAAAATATTGTTCTTCTCCAGGAGGAATACAATAGGATTGAGGTTAAGAAGGCGAGGATTGATGCTGATATGGAATCAATCCAAAACAGGATGTGGGATGAATATGAACTTACCTATACAAATGCAATGGAAATGAAAAAGGATATAGGAAGTGTAGCCCAGGCGCAGAAAAAGATAAATGAATATAGAAACGAAATAAAAGAACTTGGTCCTGTAAACGTAGCTGCAATAGAAGAATACATCAAAACAAAAGAAAGATATGAATTCATGTCAGTGCAGAAAAACGATATGGAACAGGCAGAGGAAAAGCTGCAAAGAGTGATATATGAAATGACTTCAATAATGAAAAAGCAGTTTATGGAGCAGTTTAAGCTAATAAATGAGAATTTCAATATTGTTTTCAAACAGTTGTTTGATGGAGGAAGGGCCGAGCTGATTCTGGCGGACAAGGAAAACGTCCTTGAAAGCGGTATTGAGATTGAAGTTCAGCCGCCGGGGAAAAAGCTGCAGAATATGATGCTGCTGTCTGGTGGAGAAAGAGCCTTTACTGCAATTGCGTTGCTGTTTGCAATACTGACTCTAAGACCTACGCCGTTCTGTATACTTGATGAAATAGAAGCAGCTCTTGATGATGCAAATGTATACAGATTTGCCGAGTATATCAAGAAATACGTAGGCAAGACACAGTTTATTATGGTAACACACAGAAAGGGTACTATGGAGGCAGCTGATACCCTGTATGGCGTGACAATGCAGGAGCATGGCGTATCCAAGATTGTATCCATGAAAATGGGTGAAAAGGCAAGCTGAAAACAGCAATAATTGACCCTAGCATAAATAAATATCAACTGAAAACACGGAGGATTTTCAAATGGGATTTTTTGACAGGTTAAAAGAGGGATTACAAAAAACAAGAAAAGGAATAACGGAACAGATAGATAAAGTACTTATTTCCTTTGGAAAAATAGATGATGAGCTTTTTGAAGAGCTGGAGGAGATACTAATCACCTCAGATGTAGGCATAGATACCACTATGAAGATAATCGGGGATATAAAAAAGAAGGTCAAGGAAAACAAGGTAATAGATCCTATGAAAGTCAAAGATCTTCTTAAAGAAGAGCTGATAGATATATTAAAGGAAGATAACGCAGAGCTTAATGTAGGAACATCGCCTTCGGTAATAATAGTTATTGGAGTGAACGGCGTAGGAAAAACTACCTCTATTGGCAAGATTTCAAACCTGCTTAAACAAAACGGGAAGAAAGTGCTGCTGGCTGCAGGAGATACTTTCAGAGCAGCTGCCATTGACCAGTTAGAAATATGGTCAAGCAAAGTCGGTGTGGATATTATAAGGCATACTGAAGGTTCTGACCCGGCTGCGGTAGTATATGATGCTGTACAATCAGCAAAGGCAAAAAAAGTTGATGTACTGATATGTGATACTGCAGGCAGGCTGCACACAAAGAAAAACCTTATGGAAGAATTGAAAAAAATATCACGTATACTTGACAGGGAGCTACCCGATTCAAAGCGCGAGACTCTTCTTGTTTTGGACGCAACGACCGGGCAAAATGCCATTTCTCAGGCAAAAACCTTTAGCGAATCAGCAGATATTACAGGAATAGTCCTTACCAAACTGGATGGGACAGCAAAGGGAGGTATAGTTATTGCAATTAAGTCGGAACTGAATATACCTGTTAAGCTTATCGGGGTAGGAGAAAAAATGGAAGACCTTCAAAAATTTGATCCAAGAGAATTTGTTGAAGCTTTGTTCTCCTGATGATATAATAAAATACTATATACAATAGACTTTTTGGTATATTTTTATACATTTTAGCAATAATTTTTGTATAAGTTAATATGGATATAAATACTGGCAGCATATACTGGAGGAGTGACAAAAATGTATAAATACCAATGTTCAAGTCTGGAGTGCGGAAGCATGTGGACTTTGCATGAAGGATGCCTGAACGGTTTTGTCCTGACATGTCCTATCTGTGGAAAGGGACGGGGATTATTCATATCCCAGACAAAGAGAGAAATTGATATAAAGAAAAACAGTAAAGAAGAAGAAATGACTATTGAAATAAGAAAAGACACGGGAAAATCGGTGGAGATAATAAATGAGAGAATAGAGGAATTAAGAAAAAAACACTATTTTAGTATAACTGAGAAGAGTATTGATACAAGTGGAAATGAGATTATTTGCAGGATAAGATACGAGAATAAAAGAACAGGGGTGTGAGGCTATGGTGTATGATTATAATAAAGAAATCAATCTGAAATCTCTAAAAAGAAATATAATTATCGGCGCTGTAATACTGTTCATACTTGCAATTGCAGCTTTTGCTACAGGTATGTATATGAAGGTTATACAGCTTAAAGAAATCAGTGGTGCTCTCGGGGATTTTTCTACTATTTATTTTAAGGATATCACCTACAAGTTGATTTTTTCGGCTGCAGTATTTCTAATAATCTTTACTTCGATAAGCATTACAAACAAAATTGTTAAGCGGAATGTCAGTAGATATCTGGCTGAAAACTCTATTCCAGCCAAGAAAATACCGATATTTTCTATAGCAGCAGTGATAGCGATAATCGGTGCAATTTTTACTAAGGACTTTTTTTATGAAAAGGCATTGAATTTCCTGAATTCTACTCCTTTTGGCAAGAATGCCCCAATTTTTGACAATGTGGATATTGGTTACTTTGTATTCCAAAGACCTTTTTACATGGCACTGTATCAGTTTGCATCAACATTGTGGCTTTTTGTAATTTTATACACAGTTGCATACTATGTAATTATGCTTTTGACTGCCTTCAACAATATTACTGTTCAAGATTTGAAGGTGAAGAGTATAGTAAGGCATAACCTGATCAATATTGCAATATTTTTCATTATCAAAGCAATAACCTACAAGTTTCAAAAAGAAGGTCTTTTGTATTCTACATTTTTTAGTGTAAAAGGCGCAGGATATGTAGATATAAACATATGGATGAACTATTTTAAAATAGCACCTTTTCTGCTGGTAGCCATAGCTTTAGTCGCTTTCTGGCTGGTATGGAGAGGTAAGTTAAGAAAAGCTGCTTACTCGATTGCTGTTTTTCCTGCAGTTTGGATTCTGGTAACTGCTACAGCATTAGTTACGCAGAATTTTATAGTCAAGCCCAATGAATCGGAAAGAGAAAAGCAATACTTGAAATATAATATGCAGCAAACAAGGGCAGCTTATGGACTTGATAAGGTTAAGAGCCATCAGTTCCCACAAATGAAAGACTTAACACCTGAAGTAATAAATAAAAATCTGGAGACAAAAAACAATATCAGAATAGTAGATTATAACGCTACTTTGAATAGTAATATACAGCTTCAGAGCAATACCAATTTTTATACCTTCAAAAACGGTGATATAGTAAATTATGTCGTTAACGGAAAAGAAATCCCTGTATTCATAACAGCAAGAGAAATAGACAGGACAAAGCTTCCGAATCAATCCTTTATCAATAAGATGTTCAGATATACTCATGGTTACGGAGTTGTGGTAAATCCGATAAACAAGCTTACACCTCAAGGGCAGGTTGACTTTTTACTTAGTGGTCTGAGGATGGACTCTGTAGATGAGAAAAACCTGAATATAAAAGAACCTAGGATATATTACGGAGAATTGACAGACAATAATGTAATCGTTAATCCGAATGGGAAGGGACAATATAAAGAAATAGACTATGATGGTACAACAGAGACAAATTACAATGGTGAAGGCGGAATAAAACTCGGATTGCTTAACAGATTTCTGTTTTCACTAAAAAGCGGAGATACTCTGAATATGCTTACATCAGGGAATATTTCCTCCGATTCAAAGCTTTTATTGAACAGGAACATAATAAAAAGGGCACAGATGGCTGTTCCATTTCTAAGCATTGATAATGATCCCTATATCATTCTTACAAAAGATGGTAAATTAAAGTGGGTACTTGATGCTTATACTACAACTAACTATTATCCATATGCACAAAATCCGGAAGGTTATGGAAACTTCAACTATATAAGAAATTCTGTAAAAGTAATTGTAGATGCTTACAATGGTGCAGTTGAATACTACGTAATAGATAAGGAAGACCCTATAATCAAGACCTATATGAAGATTTACCCGGGAATTTTCAAGGAAAAGCCATTGCCTGCGGATATTGCAGATCATATGAGATACCCTGAATTACTGTTTAAAGTGCAGACAGAGGTTATGAGAAGATACCACCTGAATCCTGATGATTTAAAAACTGATAATGTAGCAATATTCTATAGTAACCAGGATAGGTGGGACATAGCAAAAGCACCGGGTGCGGGTGAGGGTGCTGCAGATAATGATATAGAACCATATTACAACATGATTAAGCTGCCAGGAGGTATAAGTAAAAAAGAAGAACTTATCCTTATGAGGCCTTATACGCCTTCAGGAGGGAAGCACAACATGGTTTCCTGGTTGGCTGTAAGAAACTCTGTGGAAGACTACGGCGATTTGGTATTGTTTAATTTCCCTAAGAATACGAATATTCTTGGACCTGACCAGGTTGAAGTAAATATAAATCAGATAGCAGAAATATCTGAAAGTATGACATTGTGGAACCAGAGTGGTTCAAAAGTATTTAAAGGTAATCTGCTTGTTATTCCATTTGAGGAAAGTGTACTTTATGTTGAACCGATATATATAAAATCTGCAAGCCAATCTTCAATTCCACAGGTAAGGAAGGTAGTAGTAGGGTTTCAGAAGGGAAATGACTTTATACATGGAGTTGGAGATACATTGGATGCTGCATTGGATAACCTATTTGAAGGAATATCCACAACTCCTGTGAAACCGGCAGATAATACCAAGCCCGATACAGCAGTACCTGATGTGGAGATAAAGCCTGATACTGAAGGAAATGCTGTTACAACACCTGCGGATAAGGATAAGATAATTAAAGACATAAGATCAAAATACGATTCAATGAAAAAGCAGCTCGATGAGTTAGGCAAGCTTTTGGATGAACTTAATAAATAACATAAAATGTCCGTGCAAACCACGGACATTTTTATGTTATTTACCCTTGACAAGAAAGATTTTTCTAAGTAAAATAAGGTGTAAAGTAAAAATACTTTACAATGAAGTGGATGAGATATGGAAAATGTATATGAAATAACACTACTGCTGGACTTTTATGGACAGCTTCTAACTGAAAGACAATATGAAATGCTTGATCTGCACTACAACAACGACTATTCCCTAGGGGAGATAGCAGAACAGATGAATATAAGCAGGCAGGGTGTTTATGACAATATAAAGAGAGCAAAGACAGCTTTAAACGAATTTGAATCAAAGCTTGGCCTTGTGAATAAATTTTCGGAACAAAAAAAGCGTGCTCAGGAAATGCTTAAATATGTTAAACTTATAGATACAAGTAAACTAAGCAGCAAAGATGTCACAATTTTCAATAGAATAGAAGAGGGTATCAACGCTATAATAGATAATAGTTGAAATATTTCTTAATTTTCATATTCGCTGGTTAGAAAAATCAGCCGGTATTAGAAAAGGGGTGTTGGTCATGTCAGTATTTGAAGGTTTATCAGGTAAACTTCAGGATACTATAAATAAATTAAGAGGCAAGGGCAGGGTCTCAGAAAAAGATGTAAAAGAAATGATGAGAGAAATTAAGCTTGCCTTGCTGGAAGCAGATGTAAACTTCAAAGTTGTTAAAGACTTTATAAATAAAGTGTCGGAAAGAGCTGTAGGGCAGGATGTTTTAGAAAGTCTCACGCCCGGACAACAGGTTATTAAGATAGTTCATGAAGAGCTTATCGAACTTATGGGGAGAGAACAGAGCAAAGTAACTTTTTCTCCCAAGAGTCCCACTGTGTATATGATGGTTGGACTTCAGGGTTCTGGTAAGACTACAACTACAGGAAAGCTGGCGAATCTTTTAAGAAAACAGGGGAAAAGTCCCTTGCTGGTTGCCTGTGACGTTTATAGGCCTGCAGCGATAAAGCAGCTTCAGGTGGTTGGAGATCAGTTGAACATACCTGTTTTTTCAATGGGTGATAAGGTCAATCCTGTAGATATAGCAAAAGCGGCAATAGAGCATGCGAAATCAAAGCAAAATGATCTTGTAATAATTGATACAGCCGGTCGCCTTCATATAAATGAAGAATTAATGGATGAATTATCCAATGTAAAAAATGCTGTAAAGCCGCATGAGATATTATTGGTAGTGGATGCCATGACAGGGCAGGATGCAGTGAATGTTGCAGAGAGCTTCAACGAAAAGCTGGGTATCGACGGTATAGTACTTACCAAGCTTGATGGCGATACAAGAGGCGGTGCTGCATTATCAGTAAGGGCTGTAAGCGGCAAACCCATAAAATTTGCGGGTATGGGAGAAAAATTGAGCGATCTTGAGCCTTTCTTTCCGGACAGGATGGCATCAAGAATTCTTGGCATGGGAGATGTTTTAAGTCTTATAGAAAAGGCGCAGGAAGCATTTGACGAAAAGAAAGCTCTTGAGCTTGAAAAGAAAATGCGTACCATGCAGTTTACACTTGAGGATTATCTGGATCAGATGCAGCAGCTGAAAAAAATGGGGCCTTTAAGCCAGGTGATGAATATGCTGCCTGGAATGAATACGAAAGCATTACAAGGTGTAGACATGGAAAAAAGCGAGAAGGAAATGTCACGGAGTGAAGCAATAATTAATTCTATGACAAAAAAAGAGAGAATAGATCCTACAATAATAAACGGCAGCAGACGTAAGAGAATAGCGGCGGGGAGCGGTACTACCGTTCAGGATGTCAACAAGCTTCTAAAAGGCTTTGAAGAAGCAAAGAAAATGATGAAAATGATGAGTGATATGGGCAAACACGGTAAAAAAGGATTAGGTAAATTTAAACTACCGTTTTGATGATATATACGTTTAAAGTTTAGGGTTAATAGTTTTTGCTTAGACTCCTAGACCATAAACCATAAATACTAAACCTCAAAAAAGGTTTTGAAAGGGGTGAAAGAGATGGCAGTAAAAATTAGATTAAAAAGAATGGGTGCAAAAAAGAGCCCTTTCTACAGAGTAGTTGTAGCTGATTCAAGATATCCGCGTGATGGTAGATTTATCGAAGAAATAGGTACTTATAACCCACTTAAAGACCCTGCTGAAGTGAGCATTGATAATGAAAAAGCAGCTAAGTGGATTAAGAATGGTGCTCAGCCTACAGATACAGTTAAGTCATTACTTAAAAAAGCTGGAATTATTCAGTAGTTTAAGCGGGAGGTGTTTATATGAAAGAGCTTCTCGAAACAATTGCCAAAGCGCTTGTTGACAACCCTGATGAGGTAATGGTTAATGAGGTTGAAGGCGAAAGGTCTTTGATACTCGAACTGAAAGTATCAAAAGATGATATGGGAAAGGTTATCGGAAAACAGGGAAGGATTGCAAAAGCAATTAGAACTGTTATCAAGGCTGCAGCAATAAAAGATGATAAAAGAGTAGTTGTGGAGATCATACAATAAAAAGGCGACATTAATATCGCCTTTTTATTGTAATATGGCTATTAAAAGATAACAAATATATCATCAACATACCCTCTATTGATGCACAGAAACAAATTTTGGAAAACAGGCTTTATTTTTGAAAGAAAGGTGAGACATCAATGCAGCAGTTCCTTCAGATCGGAAAAATAGTAAACACACATGGAATAAAAGGGGAACTAAAAGTTATACCACTTACAGACGACCCTGAAAGATTCATTAAACTGAAAAAAGTCTACATTGAGCGTAACTCAGTACAAGAAGAAGCAGAAATAGAAGGCGTAAAGTTTTTTAAATCCATGGTGATTATTAAGCTTAAAGGTATGGACGATATGAATGCAGCAGAGACATTGAAAGAGTCCTACATTTTGGTAGATAGGAAGAATGCTGTTAAACTAGCGGAATATTCTTACTTCATTTGTGATCTGATAGGCTGTGAAGTTTTTGATGAAAAAAGGGGCAGGTTGGGAATACTGCACAATATCATAAAAACAGGCAGCAATGATGTATATATTGTAAAAGGCGAAGAGAATAAGGAGATTCTTATACCTGCACTTAAAACAGTGGTAAAGGAAATTTCCGTTGAAGATAAAAAGATAATGGTGTGTTTGCCTGAGGGCTTATAAATATTTTTATGTAATAGAAATATATTCAAACAATATTAAGAGGAAACAGCTATGAGATTTGATGTTTTGACTTTGTTTCCCGAATTGTTCAATGCTGTGATGGGTGAGAGCATCATAGGAAGAGCACAGGAAAATAAGCTCATTGAAATAAATACTGTTAATATACGTGACTTTTCAAGAGATAAGCACAGGAAAGTTGATGACTACCCTTATGGTGGCGGAAATGGAATGGTTATGATGATACAGCCCATATCCGATGCCTATAAATCTATAGTTGAAGGCTTGAATTATAAGCCAAAAGTTGTTTATCTCAGCCCGCAAGGCAAAGTATTCGATCAGAAAAAAGCAGATGAGTTAAAGGAAGATAAGCATTTGATTTTGCTGTGCGGCCACTATGAAGGTGTAGATGAAAGAGTAATAGAAGACCTTGTGGATGAAGAGATATCTATAGGTGATTTTGTCCTTACGGGAGGAGAATTACCTGCAATGGTTCTCATAGATTGCATAAGCAGATTGATACCAGGCGTACTATCAAATGAGGAGTCATTTTCTGATGAATCCCACTATAGTGGCCTCCTGGAATACCCCCAATATACAAGGCCTTATGAATACAATGGCAGAAAAGTACCTGACGTATTGATGTCAGGTCATCATGCTAATATAAACAAATGGCGGAGGCAGCAATCTTTATTAAGAACATATAAAAAGCGTCCCGATTTATTTGAAAAATATGAGTTATGTACTGAAGATAAAAAATTATTTAGCGAAATCACTAACAATACTTAAGTCAAAATCAAATTTATCATTTACAAAAACATAATCATATGGTAAAATATTGAGCGTGTGAAATACGGGCGGTCCACTGCTAAAGATGGTGAAGTGCTTTGCATGAACGTCTAGGAAAGGGAGGAGGCATACAAATGAACATATTGAAAGCAATAGAAAATGAACAGATAAGAGCAGACGTACCTAAAGTGGAAATCGGTGATTATGTAAAAGTTCATTTAAAGGTTATTGAAGGTAACAGAGAAAGAATTCAGATCTTCGAAGGTACTGTAATAGCTAAAAAGGGCGAAGGCATTAAGGAAACTTTTACTGTAAGAAGAATTTCCTATGGTGTTGGAGTTGAAAGAATTTTACCTATTAATTCTCCTAAGATTGATAAAGTTGAATTAATAAGAAAAGGTAGAGTTAGAAGAGCTAAACTTTACTTCCTCCGTGAAAGAGTTGGTAAAGCAGCAAAAATTAAAGAAAAGCTTGATGTTAAAGCAGAATAAGAGAAGTAAAAAAAGGGACAATAAAAATGTCCCTTTTCTTATACTATTTAGAATAAACTTATGAGTAGGTAGAAATTATTATGGATATGGATAATAATATACCAAAAACCAAAAGCAGCAGGAAAAGTAGCTTTAAAGAAGTACTTGAATGGATTCAGGCGATACTGATAGCTGTGGTACTTGCTTTTTTAATTAGAGGCTTTGTCTTTGAGCAGGCGTTGGTAGATGGCAGTTCGATGCAGGACACTCTGCAGGATGAACAGAGAATTATTGTGTATAAACTGGGATACTTTTTTCATTCCCCTGAAAGGGGCGACATAATTACTCTTGAGTACCAGAGAGGAATATTTAATTTTTTGCCTGTTCCTGATCCGGAAGAGATAGATTACATAAAGAGAGTAATAGCCATACCGGGAGATGAAATTGATATAAAAGACGATGGATATGTTTATGTAAACGGGGTAAAATTAAGTGAGCCTTATGCAAAAGGAATTACAGAAAGAAAAAATATGGATTTCCCAATTAAAATACCACAAAAGAAAGTTTTTGTTTTAGGTGACAATAGAGAAAACAGCAGTGATAGCAGGATAATCGGATTGATTGATTTTGACAGGATAAGAGGCAAAGCTGTATTTAGGCTATTTCCTTTTAAAGATTTAGGACTCATATATAGTAATATGAAAGGTGCAAACATAAAGGATTTGGAGGATTAAGATGAATATACAGTGGTTTCCGGGGCATATGGCTAAAACAAGAAAAATTTTAGCAGAAAACCTGAAGCTGATAGATGTCGTAATAGAGCTTTTAGATGCAAGAATACCGGTAAGTAGCAAGAATCCGGACATTGATGAAATAGTTAAAAACAAACACAGAATCATAGCCTTAAACAAGGCGGATCTTGCAGACGAAGCTGCATCGCGGGAATGGAGCAAATGGTATAGCTCACAAGGTTATGCCACTATTTTTATTGATTCTATAAGAGGTAAAGGAATCAATGAATTAAAAGTAAAACTAAGAAATATTATGAAAGAAAAGCTTGATAGAGAAAAACAGAAAGGAAGGTTATTCAGACCTATAAGGACCATGATTGTAGGTGTACCTAACGTAGGTAAATCTTCTTTTATAAACAAAGTAGCCGGAAGAGCCAGTGCGGTAACGGGGGACAAGCCAGGTGTTACCAGAGGAAAACAATGGATAAGGATAAATGAAGAAATAGAACTTCTTGATACGCCGGGTATCTTGTGGCCAAAATTTGAGGATATGAGGGTTGGAATGAATTTGGCTTTTACCGGTGCTATCAAGGATGATATAATTGATATAACAGAAGTTGCTGCCGCACTTTTGGAAAGACTCGGGAAAACGTATCCCCAAAATATCATGGAAAGATTCAAGCTGGAGTCTGTAGGAGAAAAAAGCGGTTTGACACTGCTCAATGAAGCAGGGAAAAAAAGAGGCTGCATTGTATCTGGAGGAGAAATTGACCATTCAAGGATTTCTGCAATAGTTCTTGATGAATACCGTGGCGGCAAAATCGGCAGGATAACATTGGAAAGGCCAAATGACCTGATACAGGCTAAAGAGGAAGTAATTGAAGAAAAATAACGGATTGCTCTGGGGGTAAAAATGAATCAAAAGCCTAAAATAAAGGATATAGAAGGATACATAAAAACTCTGGATATTGATTCGGCATTGGAATACCTGTATGCAACACAGGATACATATCATATAGATCTCACAAAACAAATAGAAAAGCATAAGAAGAAAAAAGCTGCATTAGATAAGGAAAAAGAACGCTTTCTGGATATGTGCAGATATGAAAAGGAAGGATATGCAAGGGGCAAAAGGTTTATTGCGGGAATAGATGAGGCAGGGAGAGGACCATTGGCAGGACCTGTGGTAGCTGCAGCTGTTATTCTTCCTGAAGAGGTATTTATAGCAAACCTAAATGACTCAAAAAAGCTTTCTGCACAGCAGAGGGATTTGTTATTTGATGAAATAAAGGAAAAAGCAGTAGCTTACGGAATAGGTATGTCTGACGAGAAATGCATTGACGGTATAAATATATTAAATGCAACCAAAAAAGCTATGAAGGCAGCGGTAGAATCATTGAAACCTGCACCGGAACTAATACTGATTGATGCTGTGAAGCTTGAAGAAGTATATATAGAACAGGAGGCTATAATAAAAGGGGATGCTCTCAGTATTTCGATTGCTGCTGCATCCATTTTAGCTAAAGTTACAAGAGATAGGTTGATCGAAGAAATGGATGGGCTATACCCTCAGTATGGATTTGCAAAGCATAAGGGATATGGAACAAAAGAACATATAGATGCTATAAAAAAATTTGGGATTTGTCCGATACATAGAATAAGCTTTACAAAAAATTTTACTGGATAAATGGGGGCATTTATGAGAATTGATGGGTTATTTCAGAGTCAAATCATTAATCTTTCCGGTTTGGAAGGCATTCTGGAAAGAGCAAATGCAGGTGACATTGTAAGAGCACAAATTCTCGAGATAACATCAAATGAGCTTATACTAAAACTTTTTGATGGCTCTACCATTAATGCTTCTACTACGGGCAGTACGGAAAATCTGGGGTTGAAACGAGGGGATTTTGCCGATTTCAGAGTAAAGGACAAACAGGATAATAAAGTATTGCTTGAAACAATTAAAAGCGCCACTATAAAGAAAGAAGAGGGAAGTGAAGAACTGGTCAGGCAAATGAAAACTTTAGGTATTATACCGGATGGTGAAAATCTGGCTATATCTAAAGAAATCAAATCAAATGGACTTCCTCTAAATAAGGAGAATTTTGAAAAGGCAGTTGATATACTTGGAAGGTTTAAGGACATAAACCCTGCAAAGGCAGTTTTTCTTTTTGCAAACAAACTGGGAGCAGAGGAAAAGAACATATCTGCTCTAAAGCAACTGGTAGATGAAAAAGTTAAGATAACCCAAAGTATTGAAGGACTTGTGAAATCTCTGGAAAAGATTGAGGATGAAATAGTTCTTAAGAATATGGTTGAACGGCTGACAAATAAGAATGTAGAAGAAAATGCAATTACAGATTTTAAGCCGGCGGGAAAAATCATTTATGGTTCTAAAGATAGGGATTCTACCCATATTGAAATAGGAAAGCATTTTGGTGAGATAGACAAATTGCTGGATAATCTGATAGATAAATCTGTGAAAACCGGCAAAGGAGTAGATGCAGCAGCCTCTGATTCTGCTGTACTTAACAAAATTAAGACTTTTATTGAAAACAATAAATTCTCAGCAGGGGAAATGAGTGAGAAATTTGAGAATTTCCTAATCAGAAATATATATGAGCACGATAAGTCAAATCTAAGGCAAAAAGCTGAAATCCTGGATATTATCAATAAAATTTCAAATATATTTAAGCAGATTGATGAAATCAAAGACTATAGCAATATTGAGAACCAAAAGTCAGTAAAGCATGATTCTACTCAAACACAAAATTATGAAAATAAAACTATAAGAGATATATTCAGTAAGTTATTTGTAAGTATAGACTCAGAAAATCTTAAAGAGGAAGTAAATGTAAAGAATATATACAAAGAATTGTACAGTAATCTAAGCATAGTGAAAGATACTCTGGAATTAAGTAATATAGCAAATAAGACTGCACTAATAAACAATATTGAACAAATGGAAGATAATATCAGGTTTATGAACCAGCTGAACAATTATAGCACGTATATTCAAATCCCGCTAAACATATTTGACCGCAATACTACCGGTGAGTTTTATGTATTGAAAAGGGATTCCAGAAAACAGAGAATTAATCCGGAAAACACTACTATGTTCATTTCGCTTAATACAGAGAACATGGGGCAGGTTGATACATTTTTGGGACTAAACAAGAAAAACATAAGCATCAACATGAGAGTTGAGGACAATAAAATAGTAAGCTTTATAAAAGGGTATCATAAAGAGCTGTATGACAGGCTAAAGGAAAAAGGCTACAAGCTGGTGGATTTTAAATTTAAGATTTCTGAAGAAGATATTAATCTGACTAACATTGCTGAAGTTGCAGAAAAGGAATTCGCGCAAGGCAGGGTTACGATAGATTATCGATTATAGGTCTATGTTGGGACTGGGGTAAAGTATGAGTGAGACTAATGAAAAGAAAATAAAAAAGGTTGCTGCCCTCAAATATTTGCCTGGTGAAGATAAAGCTCCCAAAATAGTTGCTTTGGGAAAAGGCGAAATAGCAGAAAAGATTGTGGAAACAGCAAAGGCAAACAACGTACCTGTTTATGAAAACGCCCAGCTTGCACATACATTAAGCTCGCTAAGCATTGGTGATGATATACCTCAGGAGCTTTATGAAGTAGTGGCTGAAATACTTGTTTTTGTCAGTAATATGGACAGAGAGTATGGAGGGAAAAATGCCTCCGGAAAATAAAAGATTATTTGGTAAAAAGGGTGAAGATATTGCCGTAAAACACCTCAAAGAGAATAATTATGTCATTGTACAAAGAAATTTCAGAGAAGGAAGAATCGGCGAAATAGATATAATTGCCCGGGAAAGGGAATTTATCTGCTTTGTAGAAGTAAAAGCACGTACAAGCATTGAGTTTGGTATGCCTTCAGAAGCTGTAAATTACAGGAAGCAATCTAAAATAAAAAAGCTGGCATATATTTATGTAAGCAAACATAAATTATATGACAGTAACTTAAGATTTGATATAGTTGAGATAGTATTCAGCAAAGACAAGGAATACACAATAAACCTCATTAAGAATGCTTTTTAGTAGTCATGGTCGAAAAAATTAAGAAATTTTTACATTAACTTTTTATTGTAGAATCATCAATTCCTTTTGCCTTAAGCCTGTTTTCAACGTATTCTCCAACGAATTCTTTAATTACAGCTGTTACAGGTATAGCAATAAACATCCCCATTATTCCAAATGTAGCTCCTCCTACCATTAAAGCAACAATAATCAATAAAGGAGTAAGGCCGGTCTGATTTCCGATTATTTTTGGACTTAGTATCCAACTGTCAAGCTGCTGTAAAACAAGCAGAAACAGAAATACAAAGAGTGCTTTTATCGGACTGATTATTAGTATTATTATTACGGCAGGGATAAGACCTACTATTCCGCCTATGTAAGGTATAAGATTTGTTACTCCGACAATTATACTGATAAGAAGGGCAAAGGGGACTTTGAATGTAAATAGTCCCAGGAAGCAGATGACACCTATTATGGCTGAATCGATCAGCTTACCAATTATATATTTTGAAAAAGCATTGTTTAGCTTTCTTCCTATGTTAATTGACATCTTTGCTGTGTTTGAACTTAAAACTGCAAATAACAGCTTCTTTATCTTTATAATAAGCTTTTCCTTATCGGATAAAAGATAAATTGAAATCAAAATACCGAAAATAAGCTTAAGCATAGTTGAAGTAAGATCTATGATTTTTTTGAAAACAAAGTTTAGAGATATGTTGAGAAAACCTTTAACCATCTGCAAAATATCATTAATGTTGTTTTCAAGATATGTATACACATCATATTTATCATCAAGCTTCAGATCATCGATAATCTCTGTTATCCAGCTTTGTGTGCTTGTAACATACGAATCAAGGTTTTTTAGGAACATACCGATGTTTTCAACTAAAATCGGCGTTATTACGATTATTACAAAAGCTATAAGTGCAACAAACAACAAATAAATAATCAGTATGCTGAATATTCTGTTTATTTTGAACTTACGTTCCAGATAAACCATCATAGGATTTAAGAGAAACGCAATTACAAAAGCCCAAATAAGATAACTGAAGATAGATATGACATATCTTAAGCCACCAAAAAGGAATCCGGGTTCGTTTACTATTTTAAAGAGAATGAAGGAGATAAGTATAATTGGTATTAATTCAAGGTGTTTTATCTTTTTTTTGTTTATAAACATATATTGAATCATCCTGCATAAATATGATAATGTGATTATAGCATAGTATTGATGAAAAGCAAAGTATGGCTTCTTAATGAAAAATGTACACTCGTGTGTTAATGCATAGCCGAGCAAAAGGAGAAAGACATGATATATGTGGATGCTCATTGTGATACTATAACAAAGATAATGGAATTTAGACAAGACCTGAACAGAAATAGCTGCCATATAGATATTGAGAGGATGAATAGGGTAGGGAGTTGTATTCAGTTTTTTGCCGCATTCATAGATCCTTCCTTTGGTCAGGCATATGCAATGAAGCGTGCTGTTCAGATTATAGATAAGTATTACTTAGAAACAGAAAAATATAGTGACAGCATAATGTCATGTTGTAATTATAGCGATATAGAAAGGGCTTTGTCCGAAAAAAAGGCTGCAGCCTTATTATCTATAGAGGGTGGTGATGCCCTTCAAGGAGATATGTCAGCTTTAAGAATGTTTTACAGACTAGGTGTAAGAAGTGTTTGCCTCACATGGAACCACAGAAATGAGATAGCAGACGGAGTGGGAGATTCATCTACAGGCGGAGGGCTGACATCTTTCGGAAGAGAAGCAGTGAGAGAGATGAATAGGCTGGGTATGCTGGTAGACCTGTCGCATATAGCTGAAAAAGGCTTTTGGGATGTAATGGATATTACTAAAGCACCCGTAATTGTATCACATTCAAACGCTAAGAAAATTTGCAGTCACAGAAGGAATCTTACTGATGAGCAGCTATTAGCTGTAAAGAATAACGGTGGAGTAGTCGGAATCAATCTTTATCCACATTTCCTGAACGATTCGGGCAAAGCTTCCATGAAAGATATCATTGCACATATAGAATATATTGCCGGTTTGATTGGTACTGAGCATATGGGTATTGGTGCTGATTTTGACGGTATTGAAAGTACTCCTGAAGGTATAAACGGAATTGAAGACATAGCATCAATCATTAAAGAACTGGAAAAACTCAACTATAAAAGTAAAGACATTGAGGATTTTGCTGGAATGAATTTTCTTAGGGTAATTAAGGAAGTGTTGTAGCACATCTTTCAAAACCAATGGATAAATAACTGTTTTATAATAAATAATTGAAAGCAAGTGAAAGCCGGCTCGTATAAGCCGGCTTTACTCACCATTTTCCTTTACCCATATGACCGGCCAGTTCGGCTTTTGCAATCTGCTTCATAATCCAAGCTGCGTTTTTAGCTTTTTCAAAAGAGGCTACACATGCGGGATCAAGATTTAGCTTTATCCCTTCTTCACTTAAAGCTGTAATTTTCATAGCAAGCCCGATAATTTCCATATGAATATCGTTAGTTCTGTCTGATTTATAAATCTTTTCCGCATCTTCCGGATTCAATTCATTGAATTTTTCCTTTGACGCGCCGCATTTCGGGCAATTTTCAGGTGCACTCTCACCTTCATGTATGTATCCGCATACAGTACATTTCCACAGTTTTCTCATAAACACACATCCTTTCAAATTGTTCTAAAAATTAATTAGTATTAATAAAAGATATCAATTTTAAAATTACAATATTAATTTACCAAAATATTTTGGTATTAAACAAAAATTATTATTGAATATATAAAGATTGTATTGTTTAGAGAAAATAAAAAGAGATTATTCACTTGAGCTAGGGTTTTGCTCCAAGTTATAACTTTACTTCAAGTTGATGTGTTCTTAGAGTTAATAGAAAATAATAAGAGCCCGTGATGATCTTTGCTTCAGCTAACACAGATCCTTACATACCTGCATGCAATCGTCCATATCCATGGAAATATTTTCGACTACCTGCAAGCACTATTGAACCTATGCTAACCTATGCTCGGCTATCAAGGATACCTTAGAAACCTACTGCAACCTTCCGGCTGCAATAGATCTCCAGTATACATTACATACTCTTAATTGCCTGATAAAAAGCAACTATCAGGGTTAATAATAGGAATATATACCTGCGGAACCCTTGATAATCTTAGCTCGAACCTTGTATATCCCTTTCGACCATACTGCAGTAGTCAAATGTCCGCGAGACATTATAGTACTACAGTACAGCCTTACAGGACATAAAAGGCTCTTCTCTCCGGCTAATATCAAGCTTTAGCGCCAACTATCGATATAAATGCTTGCTTAAGGCATATATATCTGGGCGAAACCTGATATTAACCTTCGACCGGATGCTATAAAGCCTTGCAGAGATTAAAAATTCAATCTCCCGGCCTTCGGGGGTCCAAAGACCTTATAGCATTCTTGGCTCAACCATCACGAACCCTTGTGCTATTATTGTGTCCGATATGAAATTTTATATTCACGGAAAAAAATGATAACTTTTTATTTTTAAAAATAATTTTGCATAATCGTTATCATAAACTTGCAAAAAAACATATTTTATATTAGAATTATTTAAGATGTAGTAAAAAAATGAATTATATTAAGTGATGAATTTTATTAGAGATGAATAAATAGAATATTTATGCGGGGTGTATCGGAATGAAAAATTTGAATGAAGCAAGTGTTAAGGAAATGCAGGAATACATATCCGACTTGCAAGCAAGATACAATAAGTTTAAAAGTGAAAACCTCAAGCTAGATATGTCCAGAGGAAAGCCATGCTCTGAACAGCTTGATATCTCAATGGAAATAATGAATTTTCCCGGGAGTAATGATAACTGTAAAGCTTCAGATGGTACTGATTGCCGCAACTATGGAGGTGTAGATGGACTTCCTGAAGTAAAAGAGCTTTTTGCCGAAATGCTTGATGTAAATATCAAGGAAGTAATAATAGGTGGAAATGCAAGTTTGAATATGATGTACGATACGATAGCACGTGCTATGATGCTTGGTGTAGCAGGAAGTGACATGTCTTGGGGAAAACTGCCCTCTATAAAATTCCTTTGCCCAAGTCCCGGATATGACCGCCACTTTGCTATTTGTGAACTTCTCGGAATAGAAATGATAGTTGTGGATATGAAGCAGGATGGTCCTGATATGGATACAATTGAAAATCTTGTTTCCAAAGATGAATCAATAAAGGGAATATGGTGTGTGCCAAAATACAGCAATCCTGATGGGATCACATACTCTGATGAAGTAGTAGACAGATTGGCAAAAATGCCGGCAAAAGCTAAGGATTTCAGAATATTCTGGGATAATGCTTACACTGTACATCATTTGACAAATAACCCGGATAAGCTGAAGAATATCCTCACTTCATGTAAGGATGCTGGCAATGCTGACCGTGTATTTATATTCAGCTCGACTTCAAAGATAAGCTTCCCGGGTGCTGGTATTGCAATGATGGCTGCAAGTGAAAATAA